>JAHJCH010000038.1 GCA_018813065.1 Myxococcota bacterium | reverse complement strand
CGCCATTTGCGCTTGGAGCGTGGCGGAGCGCAGATCAAGGCAGCCGAGGTGGCCTGAGTTGGTGGCGATGTATAGCCGCTGCGCGTGGTACTGCATCGAATAGGCGGCGCCGCAGCCGGTGCTCATCCGCCAGATGAGCGTGCCTTCCGCGTTGAAGGCGTAGATCTGCTCGTGGTTGTCCGCGGCGAAGGTCCAAGCGCCGTCCTCGCTGGCGGCGCAGGAGAACAGCACTGGGCCAGGCGCCTTGGACATCTCAAAGACCTGCCCCCAGCGGCCACTGTCCACCTCCAGCGTGTAGATCCGACCGTCACGGCAGCCCGCCAGGACGGCGTGGGGCGCGCGCCAGCCAAAGTAGACCGGCGCCTTCATCCGGCTCCGCCAGCCCACCTCGCCCGTCTCAGGATCGAGCTTGGCGACGCCCTTGCTGTCGCCTTGGTAGACGCCCCCCTCATCGCAGCGCAGCATCCAGCCATCCTTGCCGCCATAGGTGGAGCGGCGCGACCAGATGAGATCGCCCTCGTGGTTGAAGGCGTGGACCTCACCGGCGGCGTCGGAGACGTAGAGCGTGGCGTCGTGGATGTCGAGCCAGAGGATGCGGCTGCGGTGCTTGAGCGTGTAGGCCACGCGCGGCTGGCCGCCGCTGAGATCGTAGACCTGGCCATCGTTGCAGCCCGCGTAAAGCCAGTCGCCGTCTTCAACGATGCAGCGCACGCCATCAGGGAGCTTGATCTGTCGGCGGATCTGCCCGTCGTGGCTCATCTCGAAGACGAGGCCAGCCTCGTTGCCACACCAGCAGCCTCGCGCCGAGGCGAAGACGGCGAAGGCCCGCCCGCCGAGGTGGAGCTTCCACTCCAAGGTGGAGCGCAGCTTTTGGTTTATCAGCTTGGCTGGATCGGGCGAGCGCGCTTGATGGCCCTGTTGCTTGGCGCGCTTGGTCGCGCGCTTGGTCGCGCGCTTCGAGCCACGAGCCTCGTCCGCCCCTGATGTCTGGACGTAGCCCTTGGCCCGCGCGGCGCGCAGCCGCGCTTGGGCGAACCGCCGCGCCTCATCCATGTCTTCAAACGTGTAGCTCCGGCTCGCCCCTGGGCGATGTGGGTTGCCATAGCGCAGCGTCACCTGTGCGCCGTCGGCCTCCGGGGTGATCGTGGCCTCATAGAAGCGGGCGCGGCGCTCGCCCGAGGCTGGGCGCTCCAAGTAATGGCGCTCTGGCATGGCGGATCTCTGAACAAAGGTTGTGACCCCCAATTAAGCACGTCCAAGCGCGCGGCTCAATCGCGGGGATGTCAGGACGGTGGCCTTTTTTTGAGCAGCGTGGCAGCTTCTCGCGCTGAGAGGAGAACCACGATGAGCGAGCACGGTCAGCGCATCCCCTTCAGCGAGCAGCGCGCCAAGAAGCGCCAAGGCAAAGAGGGCAGCCTCGTCCCTCGATATGAGTCACGCTTTAGAGGCTTTCATAACCTGATGCGTTATCGGGTGCGCGAGATCCTCCTCGTCTCGACGCTGTATGATGCTTGGGTGCTGGAAGAAGACCAAAACCTCTCAGAGCGTATTTTTAGTGAGTATCTTAACCTCGATCTGCGCTATATCCCTCGAATTACACGCGTAAATACCGGCGCTGAGGCCCTGGAGATGATCCAGGAGAAGTCTTTTAGCTTGGTCCTCAGTATGATGCGCCTCCCCGATATGACCGCGCTGGAGCTTCGTCAACAGGTTAAGCATCTTCAACCCCGTCGTCGTATTATTTTTCTGACATATGATACAGTAGATCGCAAACTTTTAGATGATTTGCGGGATAAACAGTCAAATGATCGCATATTTTATTGGCTAAGAGATACGAATGTTCTGCTCTCAATCGTAAAATATGTTGAAGATCAACGGAACGCGCCTCGTGATGCCCGTGCAGGTGTTCAAATCGTTCTTTTAGTGGAAGATTCTCCTCGTTACTTCTCAATGTTTATGCCTTTGATTTATACTGAGCTGGTTACTCAAACAAGGCGCTTGATTGATGATGGAATTAACCTTATTGATCGAATTCAGCGTTTAAGAGCACGCCCTAAAGTGCTCCTCGCGGAGACTTTTGAACAAGCTCTCTCTATATTTCAGCAATATAAGCACAATATTTTGGGGATTATCTCTGACGTACGTTTTCCACTCGGCGGTGAGCCTGATCCAGAGGCAGGGTTTAAGCTCGCCGCGCGGGTGCGTGATGAGCTGCCGTTGGTTCCATTTATTTTACACTCCTCAGAGCTTCATTTTCGTGCTTTAGCTCATGATAAGGGATTGGATTTTTTACATAAGCTCTCAGAGAATCTGTCTGAAGAGTTGCGCGATTGTATTAAGAATAATTTCGGATTCGGTGATTTTTCTTTTCGTAGACCAAATGGTGAGCAGGTTACACGCGCGCGAGATATTCGTCAGTTCATCGATGCGCTGATCCATATCCCAGAAGAGAGCCTGATCTATCATTCCAGTCACAATCACTTCTCCACTTGGTTGATGGCGCGCACGGAGTTCGCCCTCGCCGAGCGCGTCCGCGCCCTCAACATCTCCGACTTTGAAGACACCCCCTCCCTGCGTGAGGGGCTGGTCAGCGTCATCAAGGAGCACACACAGCGGCAGCATGAGGGCATCGTTGGGGATTATCGCGCGGGGCGGCTGCGCAGCTCAGGCAACTTCGTCAAGATCGGCGCCGGCTCCTTGGGCGGTAAGGCGCGCGGCCTGGCCTTTATCAACGCCCTCTTGGCCCGCAATCAGCTGGTGGGCAAGTATGAAGGCGCGACGATCACGATCCCAAATACTTTTGTGCTCTGCACTGATATCTTTGAAGAGTTTATTTCTTCTCATCATCTCAGCAAATGGGCGATTCAAGAGGACAATGATCAAGTTATTGTTCAAAGATTTCTTGAGTCGAGCCTCCCTCCAAAAGTTCGCTTAGATTTACTTTCAATTTTGCAGACTGAGCGTTATCCAATCGCTGTTCGCTCGTCAAGTTTGCTCGAAGATAATCAAGCACTGCCATTCGCTGGAATCTATAAAACTTTTATGCTTCCGAATAATCATTCGCGTATTCAAGTGCGATTGCAGCAGCTTTGCGATGCAATTCGGCTCGTTTATGCCTCTATTTACTCAAAAGCCTCTAAGGAATATACAAGGAATACAGGGTATCGGGTTGATGAAGAGCGCATGGCGGTGGTTATCCAGCAGATCGCGGGGACGACACACCACGGCAAGGGGGATGAGCCCGCTTTGCACTATCCCCTCTTCTCTGGGGTCGCGCGCTCTTACAATTATTACCCCTACGCCGATCTCAAGCCCGAGGAGGGCACCGCCTCCCTGGCGCTGGGCTTAGGTAAGGCCGTCGTCGAGTCGGAGAAGTGCTTTCATTTCTGCCCCGCCCGACCCCAGATGAACCCGCCTTATGCCTCCGCTGAGGAGTTCCTCGATAACAGTCAGACACACTTCTACGCCCTCGATGTCTCCGATCCCGGCGTTCAGGTCACGGCGGAGGAGTCCTTCTCTCTCAAGAAGACGCGCCTCGCCCGCGCGGAGCGGGATGGCACGCTCCAGCTCGTCGCCAGCACCTACTGCGCTCAAAACCGCGTCATCCGCGACAGCCTGATGACGCCTGGGCCGCGGGTCGTGCGCTTTGCGCAGATCTTGAAGTACGGGGTGATGCCCCTCGCTGAGATCATCCAAGACCTCCTTGAGGCCGGTGAGCGCTCCTTCGGCTCGCCCGTGGAGATCGAGTTCGCCGTTGACGCCCCCCCCGTCAGGCGCGCCAACGCGTCCCAGCCCAGCGCGCCCCGCGAGGCCCTCTTTCACTTCCTCCAAATTCGCCCTGTCGTGATGGGCGATCTCGATTATCGCATCTCAGAAGAGGCGCTTTTAGAGACAAATTCGTTGTGTACATCTATATCGGCTATGGGTAATGGCATATATGATGATTTATTTGATATAATTTTCATAAAACCAGAGACTTTTGATATCTTAAAGACGAGAGAGATCGCTGATGAGCTTGAGGATATTAACGATCAAATGATCGGCGAGGATCGTCGTTATATTTTACTCGGTTTTGGTCGTTGGGGCACGTCTGATCCCAGCTTGGGCGTGCCTGTTCAATGGAATCAAGTATCTCAAGCTCAAATTTTTATCGAATCCGATAAGGAAGATCTTTGGGTGGAGCCTTCTCAGGGGAGCCATTTCTTTCAAAATATGGTGGCGCTGCGTTTGGGTTATTTCTTTATTAAAGAGGGGCGTCCCGGAAATCATGTTGATTGGGATTGGCTGATGTCTCAACGTCCTTATCAAGAGACCGCTTATCTTCGACACCTGCGCGCGGAGACGCCGTTTCGGGTGGAGGTGGATGGGCACGCCTCTCGGGCCATCGTTCACCTGCCACGCAGCACCCCAACCGCGTCGTAAAAGCGCAGCATTCGAATCCATTTCGCCGTACAAGCATCCCCCCCCGTCATCCGCGATGGAGTTTATATGAGAGATAAGGTGGTTTTAATCACAGGCGCCAACTCCGGGATCGGCTATGAGGCCGCGCTGGCCTTGGCCAAGATGGGCGCCCGCGTGGTCATCTCCGGGCGCAGCGCTCAAAAGCTGGAGCTGGCCCTCGCTCAAATCCGCGTTGAGAGCGCCAACGATGAGGTCACCGCCCTCGTCGCCGATCTCGGGCGCGTCGCCGATGTGCGCGCCTTGGCGCAGCGTGTTGAGGCTCAGCATGATCGGCTCGATGTGCTGATCAACAACGCGGGGTTGTTCCTCACTGAGCGGCGCAAGAGCGCTGATGGCTTGGAGATGACCTTCGCGGTCAATCACCTCGCCCCCTTCGCCCTGACTCAGTCCCTGCGCGGGCTGCTTGAGGCCACCCCCGGCGCCCGCGTCGTCAACGTCTCCTCTATGGCTCATCAGCAGGCCAAGGGGCTGGACTTTGAGGAT
Organism: Myxococcota bacterium; assembly: GCA_018813065.1. Classification (GTDB taxonomy): domain Bacteria; phylum Myxococcota_A; class Bradymonadia; order UBA7976; family UBA1532; genus JAHJCH01. The sequence continues at coordinate 15,428 of JAHJCH010000038.1, read as the reverse complement.
CTGCAAGGGGAGCGGGCCTTCGACGGCTGGGCGGCGTATACGCGCTCGAAGCTGGCCAATATCCTCTTCACCCGCGCCCTCGCCCGCCGCCTCCAAGGCGTCACCGCCAACTGCTTGCACCCCGGGATCATCCGCTCCGGCTTCGGCGCCGATGGCGACGCCCGCGGCTTCTTCGGCGCGCTGCTCAAGCTCGGCCGCCCCTTGATGATCACCCCCGCCAAGGGCGCGCGCACCACGATCTATCTGGCGTCCTCCCCCGAGGTGGCGGAGATCACCGGCGGCTACTTCGCCAACAGTAAGCAGAAGGCGCCCTCAAAGGCGGCGCAGGATGAGGCCGCCAGTGAGCGGCTGTGGGCGGAGAGCGAGCAGATCTTGCGCGAGGTGGAGGGGGCCGCGATCAGCCCCGCTCAACCTTGACCTTGAGGCCCGGCGCCCAGCGGCGCTTGTCGGGCGTGTAGTAGAGGTAGCCGTTGGAGGCGGGGCCGGTGTAGACGCCAGGGATGCGCGCCTCTAAGTCCAGCGGAATGGCCTTGACCTCGCCCGCCTTGAGGCCGTCGAGGTAGATCACCACCTCACGCGGGCGCGTCTCGAAGAAGGCGATCTCGCCGCGCTCCTGGAGATCCTTGAGCTGCCAGTTTTGGAAGGCCAGCCCGCCAGGGAGGCCGACGCGGGCGAGGGTCATGGGCTGATCGGCCTGCGTGCGGTTGGTCAAGGTCGTCACCAGCCGCACGCTCTCGCCCATCGACACCGCCTCGCGCTCCAGATGGGTCTCGATGCCAATCGCGCCGTCCTCGGCGGTGGCGGGCGTGAGGCTGCGGTAGCTCACCACCAGGCTGTAGGGCAGCGGCGCGCCCGCGCCTTCGCGCTTGAGCTGGATCGTGTTGTCGCCGGCGGTGAGGTGTTTGCCGAAGCCCTCGAAGTGGACCGGCGCCTTGGCCCCCGCCTCATAGCGCTGGGTGGCCACCTCGACCCCGTTGACGATCAAGGTCACCGCGCCCGGCGCTTGCGTGGCGGTCATCTTGATGTTGTAAACCGTCATGGCCTTGAGGGCGAGGACCGTCGCTTGCGTGGCGCCCCACTGACCAAAGCCGCCGCGTTGGCCTCGCAGCCACTTCACCGCCTCTTGTACCTCTTGATGCCCCGCCTCGACGCTCATCAGCGCCAGCATCGCCAACGCGGTTGTCTCGATCTTGAGGTTGATCCCACCGCTGCGGGTGACGCTCTCACGCGCCCCAGGCCAGGCGCCCTCTTTGTCTTGGAGCTTGAGCAGCCGCGCGGCGGCCTCCTTGGCCAACGGGCGCCGCTGCGGGAGGCGGCTGAGCGTGTTGATCGCCAGCGCCAACAGGTAGGGGTCTTGGGTGCGCGTCGCCAGCTTGGCTTGGGCCTCCATCGCCGCGCTGAAGTCCTCGGCGAGCCCAGCCTCGGCGATGGCCCAGCGCACATAGGCGTTGGTCGTCTCTGGGCTGGCCTTGCCGAAGGTGTCCAGCGCGTCCTTGTTGCGCTTGAAGCCGCCCGCCCCGTCCTCGCGGGCCTTGAGCCAGGCCACGGTGCGCTTGATCATCGCCTCATCGACAGGGTAGAGCCCGCGCATATCGCTGAACTCCAAGAGCCCATAGGCGGTCAACGCCTCGTGGCCCGGATCGCGGCCAAACCACTCATAGCCCTTGCGCTTGGCCTCAAAGCTGATCAGCCGCTTGTAGCCCTGATCCAGCAGCGTGTTGATGCGCTTGACCAGCGCCGGATCGCGCGTCTTCTGCGTGGCGAGGTACTGCATCACCATGACATTGGGGTAGTGCGTGGCGCTGGTCTGCTCAAAGCAGCCGTGGGGCTCACGGATCAGGCCCTCGATGCCCGCGATGAGGCTGCTGGTGGGGCTGGCGTAGAAGCGGGCCTCGGCGGTGAGCGTGCCCTTGAGCGGATCGGCGATCTCAAGCCGCCGCGTCTCCTCTTTGACCAGCACGCCGCTGGCGTTGATCTCCTGGGGGAAGCCCAGCGGCTCGACGCTCAGGCGGCGCGTGAGCTGATCCTTGAGGCCGCCCGCCTCCGCTTGGACGGCGATCTCCACCTCGCCGCGCAGCGCCTCGACCTTGAGGCCGTAGAAGAGGGCCTCGCGCGCCTGCGGGGCGAGGGCCTCGCCCGGCCCCTTGGGGCTGTCGGTGACGCGCAGGCCATCGCCGAAGGTGGCGTTGAGCGTCAAGGGCAGGGCGCGATCGACCTCATTGCTCAAGGTCAACGGCAGCTCGATGAGATCCCCCTCGCTGACGGCGAGCGGCAGCTTGGCGCTCATGCTGAAAGGCAGGCTGGACTTAAAGACCTTGTCCTGGCGGCCGACGTGGCGCGCGCCGACGCCCTCGGCGATCGCCCGAAAGGAGGTGATCGCGTCCGAGGTGGGGAAGGTCACGGTGGCCTGGCCCTTCTCGTCGGTGCGCACCGCCGGTGACCAGAAGATCGTCTCGCGGAAGTCGGCGCGGGGGCCTGTGTGCTCTGGCTTGTAGACCGGGATGGGGAAGACCCGCACCGGGGCGACGGCGACGACGCGCCCGACGCCCTGCTCACGGGCGATCTTTTGCCCGCGCCCCTTACCCCCAGCGCCCACATCGAAGGCGTCCTCATCCGCCATCAAGCCGCCCATCAAGACCGGCTTGTCCTCGGCCATGTCCATCTTGGCCATGTCACCCATGGCTGCGGGCGGGCTGGCCTCCTCCTCAAGCTCCGCCGCCTTGGCCTGGGCGAGCTGGCGCCGGGCGACGTGGTTCTTGTTGTCCTCGCCCTTGGCGCGATCCGCCCTCTTCTCTTCCTTGCGCTTGGGCGCCTTGACGGGCTGCGGCGCGGGCGCCTCGGCGACGGCGACGGCGTCCATCATCGGCTCCGCGCGGGCGAGCTTGGCCTTGGCCTTGGGCGGCGCGGGGCGGCGGCGCGGAGGGCCAGCCTTCTCCTCAGCGCCGTCGGGCCGCAGGGCGCCTCGCTTGAGGAACCTCTCACCCTCAGCCACCATCCCATCAAACGGATCAGGGGGCGGGGCGGGGTTCAAGACCGGCGCCCAGTCAAACCGACGCCAGCCACGCGCGCCCATCAGCAGATCCAACGCCAGCGCGGACTTCTCCTCGGTGAGATCAAAGTAGAAGTTGGGCTCCTCGACCTTGCCCGGGATCTCGGGCGCCAAGAGCACCGCGCTGAGGATGTGGCCGGTCTTGTCATCGGCGAAGCTGAGGGCGGTGTCATCGACGACGGTCACCGCCAGATCAGCGGCCACGGGCTGCCCCGAGGGCGTCTTCGTCTCGATCTTGAGGGCCACGGGCGCGCGCGGGGTGTAGCGCGGCTGATCGGGGGTGATCGAGATCTGAAGCTGGGCGCGGCGGTGGCGGAAGATCACGCGCTCGGCGAGGGGGTTGAGGGCCAGATCCATCGCCGTGACGCGGGTGACGCCCATGCGCTGCCCCTTGTCATCGAGGTAGACCACCGCCTCGGCCCCCGCCTTGACCTCGACCGTCGCTAAGTCGATGACCTCCTCGCGCTGGGCGGCGACGAGGTAGACCACCTGAGGCGTCGTGCAGCGCAGGCTGATGCGCATGGGCGTGAGCTGGCCGTCGAGATCGTCATAGGCGCGCAGGACGCAGCCATCGGCGGCGGGTAACGGCAAGCTGTAGCGCTCGGTGAGGCCCACCGGGCGGGTGATCTCCGCGTGGTAGGTCCGCCCACTGTTGGGCGTAAAGCGCATCCGCCCCAAGCCCTGGTGGTGCGTGCTGAAGCGCGCCACCCGCTGGCCGTGATCATCGATGATGACGCCCTCCACGTCGGCGGGCTTGCCCAGGCCGTCCTTGGCCTCAAAGTAGACGCGGCTCTCCAGGCCCTCCACCAGCCCGCCGCCCTCGGGGAAGAAGGCCAGCTGGACCTTGCGCAGCACGATGGGCACGCGGCGGCTGATCGACTCGGTGACGCCGCCATCCTTGACCAGCACGGTGAGGAGGCCGTCGCCGAGCTGGATCTCTTGGGGCAGCTTGATCTCCACGAGCGCGTCGCCGACGGCGTTGGTCTTGAGCGTGACCTTGGGTAAGTCCACGCCGTCGAGGCGGATCATCGCCGTGAGGGGCAGCTCGGCCAGCGGCTCGCCCGTGGGGCGGCGCAGCTCCAGCGTGGCGCTCACCGTGTCGCCTGGGCCATAGGCTTTGCGCACGAAGTCGATCTTCTTCTTGATGCGCGGCGGCTCATAGGCGCTGACGACGATCTCGCGCGTCTCCGTCAGCCCGTCGAAGGCCGTGACGCGCACCTTGTAGAGCCCCCCCATGGCGCCCGCAGGCAGCTCAAGGCTGGCCTGGGCCAACATGGCTGGCGCGGCGGCCTCAAGCGCCACGGCGCCCTTGGGATCGATCAGCGCGAAGCGGAGGTTCGGCGCCCCTGGGGCGTGGATCTCCAGCGTGCTGGCCTTGAGATCCCAGCCGCGCGCCCAGATCGTCTCACCCGGTCGATAGAGGGGCTTGTCCGTTTGGAGGTAGAGCCGCCGCCCAATATGGCGAGTGAAGTACGCCTCCAGCTTATCCCGCAGCTGCGGGGGCTCGGCCAGGCGCGGCGAGGCGGGCGGGGCGACCTCGGCGGCGACGGGGGGCAGCGGCGTGTCTTTATCGCGCGGCGGCGCCGCTGCTTGGTGAGCGCGCGCGGCGGGCTGGCCGCCGAGGGCCTCCTCAGGGCCCTTGATCTGCCCTGTCGGCTCACAACCCAACGAGATCGCGATCAACGCGATGAGCGGGATTTGCCTCATGGCTCCTCCATGGTCTTCTGTGCAAGGGGCGTGGAGCCCCACGATGAGCCATTACACACGGGAGCAAAAGCGGCTTCTGGGGGATTGCGGCGAGGCGGGGCGATAGATGATGTCTAAGTAATTGAGATCAAAGGGCTTAAGACATAACGCCGTCATCACGCGGGGTGTCGGTTGCGGGGATCAAACCCCCGTTGATGCTGCGCCCATTCAAGGGCTGCGTGGGGCGGCAGTTATGCGGGTAGAGCGCCCGAAACGCGGCGATCTTCTCACGAGAGGCCTCGATCGGCTCCGAGAAGAGCACCCAGCGGACCTCCTCGGAGCAGGGCGGCGTCGTCAACGAGCCCGTGTACATCCAGCCTCGACGCGCCGAGGGCAAGATCGCGCTGGGATCGACGATCTCTTGACGCTCCACGCGCTCGCCAGGCACCGAGGGCATCAATGAGAAGATCCGCCGCAGCGTGGGATGCGACTGGCCCTCCTCGACGAGCACCCCCAGGACGAGGAGCTGGCCCTCGGCGTCTTGGTGGACGAGGTGCGCCTCCATGGCGCTGGGCTGCCCGGCGATGGTGTGCTCGCTGTGGGCGTGGAAGTGGATCTGCTTGAGGGCGAAGGGGCGGCCCTCAAAGATCACGCTTGAGCCCGGATCGGGGATCACCTGCACTGAGTGCCCGTTGTTCTCGATCCGCAGCGCGTGGGCCTCGTAGCGGATCTCGATGGGGATCTCGATGGGCTGGGCCTCGGCGGGGATGTTGATGGGGGACTGGGCCTCGCCTTCATCGCAGAGCCCAAAGCAAGGCCGCAGCTGCCCCCAACGCTTTGGCCCCGTCTCGCCCACATAGCTCCACCCTCGTTTTTCTTGCGTCATTTGCTTTATTTTGTTTTTGTTTGCGCTACCCTCTAGAGCGCCTGGCCCGGCGTTCTGTTTCACCTCGAATTTTTCAGCCCCAATGTCCCCGATTTTCACCAAAATTAAGTTTATTAAACCCAAAAATTCACATACAATCAACGCGGTCAATCAAGACGAGCTTGAGGAGTTCGCCGATGAAGGCGATCTTGGATGTCCTGCTAAAAGAAAAAAACGCCGATGCATGGATCTCTTTGCTTAAAGAGCTATCTATGGTCGTTGACGAGGAGGAATTTGAGTCAAAATGCTCGATTATTCTCGAAGAGATAGCGAGTTTTAAGTCCCAAAGTGACCATTCTCATCCATTTGGTCTGTGGACATTAACATTCTATGAGTATTCTTCTTATTCTTCTTCTCCAAATCAGTCTCTAGATCAAGATCCAGAGGCGGTTTATAGCGAGAGTATGCGGTCTTATAGCGATCGCGATCAGCTCTCTCAGATCGTGATGATGATCGCCCCAGACGGCCGCGTGCGCATGGATCGGCTCAGCGCCACGCCATTAAAGCCCGACATCCAGCCTTGGGAGACCGACACGAGCGAGGAGGAGGAGGAGGCGCCTTGGGAGGGCCGTACGCGTTGGTGGTTCTTCGAGAACGAGGATCTGCGTGATTACGTCGAGGATGGGGATGGGTTTGAGCCTGATGACGGCTCTCTCCGCGCCAAGGCGCCGATCCCCGCCACCCCAAGCGGTAACGCCGTGCTGCTCGACCTCGACGGCTACGGTTTGCACGGCGGGGACTCCCGCGAGTACTTCGACTCCATCTCCTGGATCGCCCCGACGAGGGGGCCGGCGACCCTGAGCCGTCAACACCTCAACCGCTGGGATCGGGTCTACGTCAACGCCCATCACCTGCGCTTCGTCAAGGTCTTCTCTTTCCCGCCACGCTGAGCGGCGCCGACTCAAGACCTTACGCTTTACTTTTGCGAGGTTTTGGCTATGGTTTGCCCTTCTGAACACGCCATCAATTGAAATACCCCAATTTAGGAGGGTGAGATGCGCCTCATCTGCCTCTTCCTCTGCGCCCCGCTCCTCTTCGCCGCCTGCGGCGATGAGGCCAGCGAGCCCAACACGCCTACACCGCCCGTCGAGGACAGCTCCGACGAGGCCCCCTTGATGGATCTGGACGTCCTCCTCGAAGGCGCCCCCGATCCCAGCACGCTGCCCGATGAGGCCAAGGCGGATCAGGTCTTCCCCAAGCGCTTTGATCTCGTCGAGTTTCAGAGCCCCGTCAAGAGCCAGGGGCGCCGTGGCGTCTGCTCGATCTTCTCCACGATCGCGCTGATGGAGCACCTCTACATACGCGAAGGCACCTTCAGCGCGCCCGACTTCTCCGAGCAGTTCTTGCAGTGGTCGGTCAAGGCCGAGGTGGGCGCGTTTCAAAAGACCGCGGGCTCCAACGCCGGGCGTAACCTTGAGGCCATCGCCCGCTATGGCGTCGTCGAGGAGTCGATCTACCCCTATGATCCCAACCCCTGGAACAGCACCCACGATGAGCGCTGCGCGGGTGATGATCGCCCGATGGTCTGCCACACCAACGGCGAGCCCTCCGATGAGGTGAAGAACGCTAAGCGCTGGAAGCTGCCTTCTGATCGTTGGATCAGCAGCAGAGTCAACAATATCAAGTCTTTTATGTTTGAAAATAAAGTCTCTGTCGTCGCGGGTGGTCAGTTCTTCTATCAATCATGGAACCACGGCTCATCAACGCTCCCGATCAGCAATGAATACAAGATGAAGGGGTATATCCTCTCCCCAAATGATGAAGATCATCGCCTGAGCACCGAGAAGCGCGCGGGCCACTCCATCTTGTTGGTCGGCTGGGATGATGACCTCAGCGTGCCCATGCTTGATAAGGAAGGGAAGAAGATCGTCGGCGCGGATGGTCAGCCTGTGATGGAGACGGGCTTCTTTCTGTTTAAGAACAGCTGGGGCACCGGCGCCTTTGGCACAGAGAATCCCTTTGGCGCAGGTTATGGTTGGATCTCCATGCGTTATGTTGAAGATCACATGAGCATCAGCGGGACGACCGTCCCGAAGTTGACCTTTAATGAGCCCGAGGTCTGCGATGATGGCGTGGATAATAATGGCGATCTGCGTGTGGACTGTGATGACCCCAAGTGCGCCTCTGCTGATGAGTGCGTCGCGCCGCCCGCCGTTGAGGTCTGCGATGATGGCGTGGACAATAACGAGGATGGCGCCGTGGACTGCGCCGATGAAGGCTGCGCAGAGACGGAGGCCTGTCAGGCCAAGGTCCTCCATGGTGAGAGCCAAGCGGCGCTTGAGATCCCGGATAATCAGCCCTCGGGCGTGCTCGACAGCATCCTGATCGACGGTGAAGGGCAAATCTCACGCATGGAGGTCCATGTTGAGATCGCCCACAGCTATCAAGGTGATCTCGTCGTGCGTCTGTACAGCCCGACGATGGAGATGGTCACGCTGCAATCCCGCGAGGGGCAGGGGACCGACGATCTGCGCAAGACCTTTGATGTAAAGGACTTTGTGGGACAAAACGCCTCGGGCGAGTGGATCTTAGAGGTCTCCGATCATGCGGGGACGGACACGGGCACGCTTGAGGGCTGGCGCCTCGACATCTGGCTATAAAAAAACCCCGGACGCGCTAGCCTAGTCGTCCAGGGTTTTACCATCCGCCTTGGGCGCGGTGTTGTGCGCTTCAAGACTTCCCTTCGCCCACGCACGGCATTTTCTGGCAGCGCAAATCTAATGCTCTGTGTGTTTCCATTACACCACAAGGTGATTGGCCACCCCGGCGGGAGTCGAACCCGCAACTCAAAGTAGAGACCGCCAGACGTCGAGAGCGCGGGCTGGGCGCTCTTTGAGTTTAGGAGAAGAGCTTAAAGTTGACCGCGATGAAGCTCCAGGTGACCAGAGCCGCGTCTACCCATTTCGCCACCAAGGCGCGTGGTGCCTTGGGGAGGACTCGAACCTCCAACATCGCCGCTTTAGGTTGACAAAGACGATGAGCTTATCTCCTAACTAGCGCCAGCTAAGATCAGTCAGGCTCAGTTGTCAACGGAGATCGCGATGTCCAAGCTCAATCAAATTTTAGCCATCGAGAAGGGCGTCAAGACGCGCGTCTATGGCGCCTTCACCAAGCTCCATCAGACCACACAAAAAGCCCATATGATGAATGGGTTTAGCAAAACCTATAAGCCAAATGATGAGGACGGTGAGGCGTACCCGCCAGAGTCTCAAAAGGTTCAATATGAGTACCGTGGAGTGCTCAAAGAGGTCACAAAGCTGCTCTCCGAGCTTTTTGATGTCACCGCGACCAAGGATTGGGCGAATCAGAGCACCTGCGCGGACATTATCATCGGCGATCAGGTGTTGCTCAAGGATGTGCCGCCGACCTATCTGCTGTTCTTAGAGAAGCAGCTCAGCGATCTGCACACCTTTATCACCAAGATGAGCGAGGTCGATCCCTCCGAGGACTGGATTGAGGACCCCAACTCCAACCTCCTCAAGACCGAGGCGCGGCTGACGCACCGCACCAAGAAGGTGCAGCGGCCCGTGGTGCTCTATCCCGCCACCGCCGAGCATCCGGCGCAGACACAGCTGATCTCCGAGGATGTGGTGGTGGGCTTTTGGCACACCATCAAGTTCACCGGCGCGCTGCCCCTGCCCAAGAAGCAGCTTATCCTGGAGCGGATCGAGCGCTTGAGCAAGGCGGTGAAGTTCGCGCGGGAGCAGGCCAACGGGGTTGAGGTGACGCAGAAGAAGGTGGGGGAGGCGCTGCTGAGCTATCTCTTTGGGCTCTGAGGCCTTTGGGCGCTGAGATCTGCGGGGCGCTGAGGTCTTTGGGCGCTGAGTCAGCGGCGTCGGCGCCGCAGCGCCAAGAAGCCCATCAGGGCGATGACCACGGGCGGGGCTTGGCCGCCGCCATAGCCCAAGCTGCAAAAGCCCACGCCGATGTCATCATCGCCGTTGTCCGCGTCCACGCCCGCGTCCACACCCGCGCAGCCCTCATCGACGACGCCATCACAGTTATTGTCCACGCCGTCGCACAGCTCGGGGCGGCCAGGGGCCACGTCGGGGCGCGCTTCATCGCAGTCAACAGGCGCGCAAGCCTCGTCGCCGTCGGCGTCAACGCAAGGGGCGTCGCAGCCCTCCTCGGCCACGCCATCGCAGTTATTGTCTAGGCCATCGCCGCAGATCTCTTGGGCGCCGCAGGGGGGATCGCAGCCCTCATCGGCCAAGCCATCACAGTCATTGTCCACGCCATCGCCGCAGACCTCCGCCTGCCCCGCCTGCGGGTTGGCGTCATCGCAGTCATCGGCGCCGCAGAGGCCGTCGTTGTCCGCGTCCACGCAGGCCTCTGCGGCGCAGGCGCCGATGCCCGCGTTGACCGGCACGGCGTCCAGATCGCAGGCGCCCTCGGCGCAGTCGGCGTCGTTGAGGCACATGGGCACGCAGGTGCCCCAAGGGGCGCCGACGCAGGTATAGCCGTCAGTACACTGGAAGGCGGAGAGGGTGCCGTTGCAGTCGGCGCCGGGGGCCACGCCCGCCGTGTCCACGCAGTAGTTGGCCCGCCAAGGCATCGGCTGACAGGCCTGGGCGCCGCAGTCGCCGCCGGTGACGCGGCAGTTATCGGCGGGGCGGCAGGCCAGCATCTGATCGCGGCAGTTGGCCGCCGCGCAGCGGGCGTAGGCGATGGCGTCGCCGCTGAAGTCACGGCAGGCCGACTCGGCGCAGCTGAACCAGGCGTTGAACTGCGCTTGAGCTGCGTCTGTGCCGCGATCAACGCAGAGCGCCGCGCAGGCGTCGGTGATGCACTCATCGCGGCAAGCCATGATCTCCTCACAGGTGCTCGTCCGCGCCACCGCGTTAAAGCAGGCGTCTTGCTCATCACCGCAGCGGCGGTCCAAGCAGCCAGCGTAGTCACGATCATTGTTGCAGCTCTGAGCGCAGCCAACGAAGGCATCAAAGTCATCCCGCGCCGCCAGCGTCCCCTCCTCATAACACTCCAAGGCGCAGCCGCCCGCGTCCCCACAGCGGTTCATACAGGAGACGATGGCGCTGCAACTCTGATCGGCGCCGCAGAGGGTGTTGTTGCAGAAGCGATCGCCCTCACAGGCCGCCTCACACTGACACTCATCCACCGAGCATTGGCGATCTCCGCTGCCCATCACGTCATCGAGCCAGGTGATATAGGAGTCGGTGCGGGTCTGGGCGGAGGTGCCCAGGCAGGGATCGCTGACGCCCGTGCCCGCCGTGGTGCTGTTGACGCCGATCACCGTCCACTCGCCGCCGACCTCCATAAAGATCGGGCCGCCGGAGTCGCCATAGCAGACGCCGACGTCATCTCCACCGATGATCACAAATGTCTCTAGGACATCTTCAACGGTGAAATAAGCAGAGCGCTTAACGCCACCGCCAGTGCTTTGGTTGCCATTGTTGACACCGTAGCCTGTGGCGAAGATTCGATTCCCTCTGATGTTGCCGCTGAAGGGTGTCCGTTGAATGGGATAAGGCGTCAGGTTTGAAGGGCTGCGGAGCTTTAAGAGCGCCATATCATAGAGGCTGGCGAAGGAACCCATCACATAATCGGGGTGAACGTAGATACGCTCTAGCTCGATGGTGTAGCCATCCTCAGTGTTGACGTTTGGTCCTTCAAAGAACTTAACGTAGGTGGGCGTGGCGGGGACGCCTTGCTCCTCGACCCCTCGAATGCAGTGGGCCGCCGTCAACACCCACTCAGGATCGATGAGCGTCCCTGTGCAGAAGGACTCCACCCCCCAGCCCATGTCCAAGACGAGCGCGCCGACGCCCGGCCAGCCTGACTCAAGATCACCATGGACGATTTTAAAGGTCTGCTCATCGACGGTCGGCTGCGCGCTGATCCGCGAGGCCCCAGCGAACGCGGAGGGCGTCGCCGAGGGCGGCGGTTGACAGGCGAGCAGCGTCAAGCTGAGGGCGAGGAGGATCCGTGGCATGGGGGCTCCTTCAATTTTGAGGGGCGTAGATTAGCGCCAGGGCTTGGAGATATCCAAACGTCTGTTTTCAATGCAGATGAGGCGGGGATTTAGAGCGGCGTTGCCTTAGGCGGCGGGAGGGCGAGGGCTCAGGGGCCGAAGATCGCTTGACCGAAGATCGCTTGGCCAAAGCGCCCAACCACGGCGCCAGCCTCACCGCCCTGACCCGCCTCACCAGCTTGACCGGCCTCACCACCTTGACCAGCCTCACCGCCCTGACCAGCCTGACCGGCCTGACCGGCCTCGCCAGCCTGACCGGCCTCGCCACCCTGACCGCCTTGACCGGCCTCGCCAGCCTGACCGGCCTGACCACCCTGACCCGCCTCGCCCGGCTCACCCGAGGCGCCCGCCTCGCCAGGGCCGCCGCCTTGGCCGTCAATGCTTGAAGCGTCCGCCTTGATTGGATCTGCGCTTGAGCCCCCGTCTGGGCAGCCCGTCAGCGCGAACGCTGCCAAGAGCGCGATAAACCACGAGGAGCGCGTCTTCAAGGCTTCACCGCCCCTCAAGGTTGAGCGCCGCAGGTCGGATCAGGCGGGTCGTGTCCTTGACTTCAATGGCCTCAAGCTCACCGGCGGCGTGTTGGCGGTGCGCCCAACCTTGGAAGCCGCGCGTGACCAAGCGCGCGGTGTCATCGAGGCGAATCGACGCCTCGCCAAAGCCCCTCAGCGTGGCGCGGGACAGCCGCACACGCGCGCCGCGCCGCGCCTCGATGGCATAGGCGCCCTCACCCTCCCCCTCCACGGTCACGCCCACGAGATCCAGCGCGCCGCCGTCCACGTCAAAGTGACCCGAGGCCATGCGCAGGATCGTCGCCTGAGGATCTTGCGCGTCGCCGATGATCTTGAGGTGGCCCAGGCCCGAGGCGACGGCGATCACCCCATCCACTCGATGCACGCCAGGGGCGAGGCGGACTAAGAGATCCTCGATCTCCTCCCCCTCACGCGTGGCGATGGCCTCCTCAAGCGTGGCGAAGTCGCCCATGCCATCGCCGCTGACGGTCACGGCCATCATGGGGAAGCCGCCTTGGCCCAGGAGCAGCTCAAGGGCGATGAGGCGATCCTCATACGCCTCGATATCCGCCTTGACCTGATCAACCTCTTCGGTGGTGAGCGAGAGGATGTTGGTGTTCTCTAAGATATTACTGGCGCTGATCTGAATGGAGTTTGTATTGGTGTTAATCGCATCAGTATGACCATCAACTACCTGGATATTGTTTAATATAGAGGTTTCATTTGTCTGAACTTTTTGATTTGTTTGATTGATCGCGTTGGTGTGATCCTCAACGACCTCAATGTTCTCCGCGATGATCCCCGCGTTTGTTTGAACGTTCTCCGCGTTCAGATCAATCAAGCCTGCGTGCGTTTGAATCAGCTCATCATGCTGGCTAATCACCCCCGCTTGATTCTCAACGAGCGCGGTGTTCAGCGCCAACGCCTCGTTGTTATTTTGCAGCGCCTGTGTCGTCTGTGTGAGGGCCTCGGCGTGCTCATTGACCTTGGCGGTGTTGAGCGTGATCGCCTGGGCGTTGGCCTCGGCCATGGCTTGGCTGACCGCCACATCGACGAGGGCGATCTCAAGGGCGACGGCGCTCTCGGTCAGGGTCGTCGCCTGGGCCTCGACCTCCTCCTCGATCTCGATCAAGCCACCCTCCGTCGCTGTCAAGCGCGCGTCGATGGCGCTGACCTGGCCGAGCAGGTCCACGCTGGGGATCTCCAAGGCTTCCAGCGCGCTGAGCTGCTCGGCTTGCGCCTGGAGCAGCGCGCCTTGGGCGCTGAGCTGCTCGGCCTGGGCGGTGAGGGTCGCGCGCAGGGCGTCGATGTCACCCAAGCGCGCCTCCAGCGCCTCAAAGCGCGCGGCGAAGGCGCTGGTTTGATCTTGGGCGGCGCTCAACGCGCCCTCCAGGGCGATGACGCGCGTGGAGAGGCCGCTGGCTTGGCTTTGGGCCTCATCTAAGGCGCCCTCCAGATCAACGACGCGGGTGATGAGGCCGCTTGTGGCCTCCTCTGCGTCTTGGAGGGCGCTCTCAACAACGCTGAGGCGCTGGATTTGGGCGGCGGCGGCCTCGATCTGCGCGTTGACGCCCTCGACCAAGACGCTGAAGTTGGCGTTCATGGCTTCGGCGCTGATGATGTCCCCCTCGGCGAAGGCGCTGGGGACTGAGATCGGGCTGGCGAAGGCGGGCGAGGTGAGGGTGAGGGCGAAGAGCAGGGCCAAGTGTCGCAAGGGGCGCTCCTTGGATGGGTGACTTTAAGGCGCCATGGGGGGCGCAGGTGGCGCGCCGATTTTTCCAAAAACTATAATAAAATACAATTTTTAAGGCGCGCCCTCGGCGCCGCGGCGCCCCGTTGAGGTGATGAAGAGGATCATGTATCGGGGCGGCCCGCCGCCGGGCGTCGGCCCGCCTAAGACCCCCACGCCCACATAGCGCATCTCCGGGCGCATGGCCTGCGCGGTGAAGGTGGCCTTGGCGGGGTGTACCTCGGTGAAGCCGCCCACGCCAAAGGCCCCCACCAGCGGTGGATCTGCCTTGATGGCGTCGATGGTCACCTGCACCGCCTGCGGGTAGGCGACCCGGCCCTCCAAGGTGGCCTCGGCGATCTTCTGCGCCAACGCCTCCATCTCCCCCACGGGCTGTAGTGGCTCAAGCTGGGCGGCGGCCCGCGCGGCGTTAAGCCGCCCGTAGAGGATCGCCCTCGCCTCGTCGGGATCGAGCCGCTCGAAGGGGCTCAAGATGGCCACCTGCGCGTCAAAGCCCGCCGCGCGGGTGAAGGGGCGCACGCCCACGGCGATGACCTGGGCGCCCTCGCGGCGCGCCAAGGCCGCGCCCGTCGGCGTCTCTAAGAGCAGCCGCGCCGCGCGCGCCCCGTCGCGGCCTTCGCTGAAGCCATAATGTTCATCGGCGTATGGCCAGCCCTGCTCATCCAAGATCCCCTCGGGCGCCGCGTCGGCTTGCCCCGAGGCCAGGCGCTCCATGTAGTGATCCAGCCGCGCGTTGAGGTGCAGGGCGGGCCTCAGCGGCGCCAAGCCCCAGCCCACGCGCGCGGCGTTGATCGCCTCAATCAGCGTCCTCGCCGCCTCCGCCGCGTCGGGCCGCGCGTCCGGCGCGGGCGCGGGCGTGTAGGTCGCGGGGCTCGCCCCGGCGATGAGCAGCCCCAAGGTCTGGTTAAAGCGCCGCCGCTTGCGCGTGATCTCCACGCGCGCGCCCTCAGCGACCTCCGCCTCCGCGATAAAGGCGCCCGTCGGCGTGGCTTGGACCTCCAAGCGGCGTGGCCCCCCCGCGTCGGCGAGCCAGACCTCAACCTGACCCTCGCCCTTAAGCAGCCGCCCCTTGATCGTCCACCGCCCCGGCGCCCTGGGGAGCGGCGCCAGGCTGAGCTGCTCATCCCCCCTCAAGAGCGCGGCGGTGATCCGCCCATCGGGGTGCGGCGCCACGCCCAGGCCCAGCGCGCCCTTGGGGTGGCGCAGCTTGGCCTCGAAGAGCGCGCGGATGTCCTTGGGCGCGCCGGTCACGGCCAAGGCCTCCTTGGGGCGCGACGCGGCGCCGCAGTGAGCGGCGAGGGCTTGGACCACGCTGGGCGGGGGGTCTTGCCCGTCGGCGCCGAAGCGCGCGGCGTACTCTCGGGCGAGGCAGCTGAGGCTGGGCGGCGGCGGGATTGAGCGCGTCGAGACCTCGGCCAGCGCCCGCTCATAAGCGTCGCTGTCCCAGCCGCCCTCGGCGGCCCAGGCGGCCATCCCAGGTGTGTAGAAGCGCCCCGGCTCAGGCAGCGGCGGGGCTGTGG
>JAHJCH010000361.1 GCA_018813065.1 Myxococcota bacterium | reverse complement strand
TGACGCGCCGCCTCGCCCAGCACGCTCCCCGCGCGGCGGCCCTCCGCGCCCACGCCGATCAGAATCAGCGCCTCATCGGCCTTGATCGGCGGCCCCAACCAGCACGGCGGCGCCGTACAGGCGGCCTCAACGGCCTCCAGGCGAGGTCGCTTGGGCGGCGCGGGGAGATCCACCAGCCGACCCCGCCAAGATCGCGCCTCATCCAGCCGCTCATCGAGGAAGATCCCCCCCGAATCGGCCCTCAAACGCAGGGGTGTGGCGCCCTTGTGGCAGGTGACCTCGGCGCTGGACCAAGGGAACCGCCGCTCAGCGGTGATCTCGGCCAGCTCTGGGGTCAGATCGTGCTCGCAGGCGGCGGCGTTGAGCCAATCTACGAGGTCGATCCCCGGCGCGCCGAGGTCGATCTCGGGCAGCGTGGCGCTGAAGTGCTTTGTCCACAGCTTAAACATGCCCTCGCGGCCCAACTCGACGTGATCCCAGGCCTCATTGGCGGGGTCATAGGCGTCCCAGAGCACGCCCTCCACCAGCTCCTCGCGCAGCCCCCCCAAGATCGTGCCGTCGGTGGTGCCCGAGAGCGCGTCGAGGGCCTCGCCGTTGAGGGTGACGCGCTCCATGTCGATGTGCCGGTGGTCGTCGATGAAGTTATCGACGATGTGCGGGCTGTCGCGGACGATCCCGGCGAAGGCATAGGCCAGCCCCTCGGCGTAGGCCAGCCTCGGCGAGACGATCTGATCGCGATGCGGCCCCCCCGGCGAGGAGTCGGCGCTGTGATAGAGCACGAAGTAGTGGCCGAACTCGTGGAGGATGATGTCGTCGTCGAACTGATCGGGGTCTTCGAGCTGGCCGCCGAGCAAGATCGTGTCGCCCGTAAAGCAGGAGCCGCAGGCGAAGGGTAAGCCGTCCTCCCACTGGATCGTCAGCGGGGGGGCGGCCCGCCGGGTGAAGGGCTCGATGGCGGTCATCGCCTCCCAGAGCACGTCGGCGATGTTGAGCGCGCCGTGGAGCGGCCCCTCACCGCGCAGCGCGATGGCGGGGATCGCTTGGGGGCCGTCGAGGCGCAGCCGCTGCGGCGCGGTGGCGTAGAGCAGGCCCTCGGTGTCACGCACGCTGACCTCTTGCTCACCCCGCCGGGTCCGCGCGCGGGCGTAGAGGTTGAAGCGAACCCGGCTATCAAAGCGCAGGCTCAAGGCCCAGGCCCCCGCCTCATCGGTGGTCGTGACCTTGAACACCACCCCGTCGCGCTCCAAGACAATCTCAACCCCCCGCGCCGGGCGCAGCGGGCGGTCGCCGGTGAAGCCGTCGGCGTCATAGGCCATGTCCTCATAGCGCAGATCGCCCTCCACGCGGGCTTGGAACCAGGTATAAGCGCGCAAGATCAAGGGCGCGCCCTTGGGGGCGGTGAGCTGGAGGTGGATCTCCACCGGCGCCTCAAAGGGGCCGATGGGATCGAGCGCCGCCACGGGCGCCTCATCGGCCCAGGCCGCCCAGCGCGCCGCCTCGGGCGGGGTGATCACCAAGCGGGCGCCTGCGGGGAGGGCGTAGCGGCGGTGAATGACGGCGCAGAAGAGCCCCACCTCCTCGCCCAGCCGCAGCGGCGCGTCTGTGGGCGCGCAGCCCGGCGCCAGGCCCTCATCCGGCGCCGCGTCCATCAGCGCCGCGTCCATCAGCGCCGCGTCCATCAGCGCCGCGTCCATCAGCGCCGCGTCCATCAGCGCCGCGTCCACGAGCGCCGTGTCCATCAGCGCCGCGTCCAAGAGCGCCGTGTCCAAGGCCCCAGCATCGACGCCCTGGGCGTCAGTGGGGGCGTCACCGCCCTGATCGTCGCAGGCGAGCAAGAGCAGCTGACACGAGATCAAGCAACAAGGGATGAGGGGGGCGCGCATAACCTCTCCAAGCGATCTGCGGGCCTTTATAGCACGAGGCGAGGTGCAGGGGCGGGCGACGCGGCGGCGATGAGGGCGGATCAGCCGTGGCGATTGAGGTGGAGACGCTGGGCGCCCTCGGCGCGGCGCTCGACGCCCGTCAGGGACCAGCGTTGACCCGCCTCCAGATCCGCGTGGAGCTGCCGAATCGCGGCGGTGTCGTCGGCCAAGAGGGTCCGCGCGCCCATCGGTGAGGGGCGCCGCCAGTCAGGCGCGAGGGTGGCCTCGATGCGCTCTAGATCCACATTGAGGAGATAGCTGAACGTCTCTTCATGGGTGTGGGCGGGCGTATAGGCCGACAGCAGCTGGAGATCGCCGTAGGTGAGGTGTACGTTGAGGCTCGTCGAGTCCCACTGGGTCGCGCCGTACTGCTTGCGCACGCCGCTGGCGGCGACGCCGAAGGCCTTGGTCAAGATCCCCAGCCCAGGTAAGGCGTCCTCGCCCTCCAAAATGAGGTTGGCCGAGGAGAGGTTGTGCCCAAAGAAGGCGCCGCCCTCGATGTTGCGGATGGCCACCCACATGGAGAGCGGGATGAAAGCCTCGTCGTCCTCAAGGGCCTCGTAGGCCACGCGCGCTTGGTGGGGGAGATCCCCGGCGCGGCGGCCAAAGCCAAAGACAATCCCGGGGAACTCCCCGCAGTCGAAGAGCACCCAGCGCGGCATCCGCATCTCCTGTGGCCCAAATGAGAGGCCGTCGAGGAGGTGGAGGCCGTCGATGACGCCACGGCTGCGCAATTGTGTAGGGCAGTAGCGCCGCGCGGCGGGGATCTCCACGCCAAAGGGCGCCATATTGATGCTCGACCAGTTGCCCCGCCAGCTGATGAGGAAGGGCTCACACGCGTCGAGGATTCGGCGATAGCGCGGGGCGAGGGCGCGCACTCAGCAGTGCTCCTCGATAAAGCGGGCGATGATCTCCTCCAAGGTCGGCGCGCCGATCTCTTGGAGCTTGTAGTAGACGCGCATGGAGGGCTTGTTGAGGTCGATGTGGCGACCCAGGTCGATGGGCGTGCCAATCACGACGAGATCGCAGTCAACGGCGTTGATCGTGGCCTGAAGATCGGCCATCTGCTGGGCGCCGTAGCCCATGGCGGGGAGGATATGGCCGATGTCGGGGTACTTCTCAAAGGTGTCGATGAGGCTGCCCTTGAGGTAAGGGCGCGGATCGACGATCTCGGCGGCGCCGAAGCGCTTGGCGGCGACGACGCCGGCGCCGATCTTCATCTCGCCGTGGGTCAACGTGGGGCCATCCTCGACGACGAGCACGCGCTTGCCGCGCAGGGCGGCGGGATCATCGACGCTGACGGGGGAGGCGGCGTCGATGACGATGGCCTTGGGGTTGACGCGCTGGATGTTCTCGCGCACGAGGTCGATGTCCTCGGGGCGCGCGGTGTCGATCTTGTTGATGACGACGACATCGGCGCGGCGGAGGTTGACCTCGCCGGGGAAGTAGCGCAGCTCATCGCCGGGGCGGTGGGGATCGACGACGACGATCTCCAGATCAGACTTGAAGAAGGGCAGATCGTTGTTGCCGCCGTCCCAGAGGACCACGTCGGCCTCCGCCTCGGCTTGGCGGAGGATGGCCTCATAGTCCACGCCCGCGTAGACGACGGTGCCGGTGTCGATGTGCGGCTCGTACTCCTCCATCTCTTCGATGGTGCACTTGTGCTTGATGAGATCCTGGCGCACGGCGAAGCGCTGCACGCGCTGGGCGACGAGATCGCCGTAGGGCATGGGGTGGCGCACGGCGACGAGGCGCTTGTGGGCGGCCTTGAGCAGCTCAGCGACTCGGCGGGTCGTCTGGCTCTTGCCACAGCCCGTGCGCACGGCGCAGATGGAGACGACCGGCTTATTGGAGGGGACCATGGTGCGGAGATCGCCGATGAGGCGGAAGTCGGCGCCGTGGGCCATGGCGATGGCGGAGAGGGACATGACCTTGTGATAGGTCACGTCGGAGTAGGAGAAGATGACCTCATCGACCCGATGGGAGTCGATCAGCGCGCCGAGCTGGTCCTCGGCGATGATCGGGATGCCCTCCGGGTAGCCGGGGCCAGCCAGCTCCGCCGGGTAAGCGCGCCCGTCGATGTCGGGGATCTGCGCCGCGGTAAAGGCGACGACCTCGATGGTGTCATCCCCGCGAAACACGGTGTTGAAGTTATGAAAGTCGCGCCCAGCGGCGCCGATGATGATGACCTTGCGAGGCATCGGTTTCCTCCAATCAAGCCCACGCCGCGCGTTCGGAGAAAAAATCTTGAGGCGGCCAGCGCGATCACCCGCGTGGCCGTAGGGGCTCATCCTCTCAGGGGGCTCACCGCCGCTCCTCGCCCGAGCCGTCAGGGTTTGGGGGCGCGTGGGAGGGTGAGCGGCGAGACGCTATCAAACGTCTTTTTAGGCTGGCAAGGAGATTCTTTGATTCTTTGATTCTTTGATCAGGGCAAATCACCCTTCACAAAACATCGGTGCCGGGTTAAAGGAAGCGCAGCGCGGCTGCGGTGCGGAGTATGGCGTGGACTCGGTAAAAGCAAAAAAAGTGTTGATGCGTCAAATTCAAGACGATCTAAAGCGCATTGAAGTTGTATTGCCAATCGAACCCGAGTCTGTTCTTTTTGTGATTCGTAATATATTGGAGATCATAGAACAGTATTTATGTATTGCCACAGGCAGCAAACCCGGCGGAAAAAATAAAAGAGAGTATTTCATAAACGAGTATTGGAAGAAGCTGTCTAATGATGATAATTTTTCTCAGATTGATGAAATGAAGAATTATGTCAATATTTTAGTTGAGCATTCAAACTTGGGGTCACATGCTCACGCTGGCAGTGGCAGCTTTACTCATGATGATATAAAAATGCCGCTTAATATGCTTAATTCTTTTTTAAAATTGTTTTATGAGGTTGTTTTAGATGAGTCCTTTGTTAATCAATCTTCAATTTTCTCTAAACCCATCTCAAATAATTTACGCCCTGAGGTCAGTCATGACTCGTCAAAACATAGGAAAGTCTTTATCTCCTTTTTGGCGCTCAGCGTTTCTACGGTATTTTGGTTTTTTTACTAGGAAACATGCCTAAATGATCGATTACAAATCCAGAATCATCGCACTGTCCGACACTTTTCAGAAATTATTAGAGGCTGATCCTCGCTCTGGGATTAACGCCTGTCGTAAAATCGCAGAGCTTATACTCGCATCAATATATCAGGATATTTATGGGCCGTTAAATCGCGATCATATCGATTTTGATAAAACTTTTAATAAAATTAAAGAAAGCGATCAAAATCCGATCACGCGTAAAATCGAAATCCACTTTAGTTCAGTGCAAAAATTAGGAAATTTGGGATCACATGAAACCCTCGGTGAGTTTAAACAGCCTTATCGTATTGCAGAAAATATACAACCTGCAATAATCAAGGTTATTCATTGGTTTTTCAATGAGTATCTAGAAGAGAAACACAAGACGATCGAAAATCGTAAAATCAAACCGCTTAAAGTTAACGCTAAAAAGCCCAATTATCTTTTCATTCTTGTTTTAATTTCACTTTCTCTGGCTGTTTTGCTTTATTTTCTTGAGTATTATGATGTAAGTGTCAGGGAGACTAAGCAATCCGTTTCTGATGTGATCAATGCATCGATTAAAATCGATTGGATCAAGATCAATAGTGGTGTATTTGAGATGGGCGCTGATGACGGCGAGGCCGATGAGGCCCCAGTGCATACGGTCAGCGTCCCTTCATTTGAGCTGAGCCGCGCGGAGATCACGGTCGCGGAGTACACCGCCTGCGTTGACGCCGGGCGCTGCGCGGCGCCTTGGCGCGGTGAGGGCTGTAACTGGGGCGAGCCCGCGCGCCAAGATCATCCCATCAACTGTATCAATCAACACGACGCCCTCAGCTTCGCTCGCTGGGTCGGCGGCCGCCTACCCACTGAGGCCGAGTGGGAGTACGCCGCCCGTGGGCGAGGGCGCGCGGTCCGCTACCCCTGGGGGGCAGAGGCGCCCACCTGTGAGCGCGCGGTCTTCAGCGTCGGCGGCGTCCCCCGCCTCGCCACGCATGGCTGCGACCGCCGCCAGACCTGGCCCGTCTGCGCTAAACCCAAGGGCACCACGCCCGAGGGGCTGTGCGATATGGCGGGCAATCTCTGGGAGTGGGTCGAGGGTGAGAAGTGCCCCTATCCCTCGACGCCGCGCGGCGCCGAGGCCCTGCGCTGCGGCGCCAATCATGGCGTCCTGCGCGGCGGCTCATGGGCCAATCACGGCGACAACCTCCGCGTCAGCGATCGGCTGAGGTTCACCGATAAGGGCAATCAATACGTGGGCTTCCGCGTGGCTCGCTGAGCGCGGTGGGCTACTTTTGGGCAAGCGCGGCGCGCTTAAGCTCCGCGTCGATGATGTCAAAGAAGGCCTGGGCAGGCTGGGCGCCAGAGAGGGGCACGCCGTTGATGAAGAAGGCTGGCGTGCCGCTGACCCCCAAGGATTGACCCAAGGCCATGTCCGCGTCGATGGCCGCGTCGATGGCCGGATCTGCCTGGCAGGCCGCGAACTTGTCCATATCAAAGCCCTTGATGCCCTTGAGCGTGGCCTCGATGTCGGCGGGGCTTAAATCACTCTCGCCAGAGAAGAACCGCTCGTGGAGGCGCCAGAAGTGGCCCTGCTGGCCCGCGCAGCGCGCGGCGATGGAGGCAGGGCGCGCTTTTTGGTGGAAGCTGAGGGGGAAGTCGCGGAAGACGACGCGGATCTTGCCCGGATAGCGGGTCTTGACGGCGTTGAGCGCCGGGTGGGCGCGCACGCAGTAGGGGCACTCATAGTCGGCGAACTCGACGATGGTGATCGGCGCGTCCGCTGGCCCCCAGCCGCCCTCCAGCTTGGGCATCGGCACGCGGTAGGGCTCAAGGAGGATCTCCACCTTGGCGGCGACGCCCAGCCCTTGGACAAAGCCCTGGAGCTTCTCCACCATCTTTTGCTGATCAAGGTGCTGGGTGATAAAGCCCGCCGCCTCCTCGAAGCTGGCGCCCTCCATCTGACCCTTGTGCATCTCATAGAAGGCCTTGACCTCATCGGGCGTGGGCGCAGGGTGGGCCTTCTCGGCCTCAAGGAGCGCCTCGATGCCCGTCAAGCCGCGACGCTTGGCCTCGGCCTCTAAGAGCCGCTGATCGATGAGGTTGCGCAGACCCTGCTGGTACAGCTCGGCGGTGGCCTTGGCTTGCTCACGGCGCAGGTTGCACAGCTCATCGCTCATGCTCTCTTCGAGCTGCTGGAGCGTCAACTGCGCCTCGCCAAAGCGGGCGATCACCGCGTCAGCGGCGGGCATGGGGGGCAGCCCGCAGGGGCTGAGGAGGATCAGGAGGCTGAGGAGGTTCAAGCGATCTCCAATGCTTGAGGTTTGCAGGGATATTAGGGTGAGGCGCGCGGAGATCAAGAGAAACGGTGTCCCCCCCCTCAGCGGCTCACCTTGGCGGCCTCAGGCGCACACGCGCGGCGGCGGAGGGCGCGGAGATGCCCTGCTCAGAGAGCGCGCGGAGGCGATAGAGGTAGCGCCCCGGCGGGGGGTGATCCGTGTAGAGCCCCTCCTCCGCTGGCCGCTCGGCCAAGAGCACCGCGTCGCGCTCGATGCGCACCCATGTGGCGCCCTCTGGGGGCATCCAGGCCAGCTCCACCACCCCGCTTCGCGCAAAAACCAGCGGCGGCTCGGGGGCGGGCGGCGGCGAACGCCAATGACAAGGCAGCCACGCCGAGGGGGCGCTGAGCCGCGCGCCCCGTAAGGCGAAGACGCGGGCGGCGCGGCAGTCGCGGGGGAGGTCGATCCGCGCCGAGGCGGGCGTCAAGGGCGCGAGCGGGCCGCGCTGGAGGAGCACCGTGACCCCCTCCTGAGCCTCGACGCGCAGCTCAAAGCCGCCTGGGGCGCTGCGGAGCGCGGCGAGCGGGGCAGGCGGGGCGGGCGGCTGAGGGCGAGGCGGGGCG
>JAHJCH010000360.1 GCA_018813065.1 Myxococcota bacterium | reverse complement strand
CGGAGGCTGAGGCGCGGCGCGCGGCCATCGGGGTGACAGCGCGCGCAGGCCTGGGGGCTGGGCGGCGCCAGATCGGACAGCCGCGCCGCCGTGGCCGCTGCGGGGTGGCAGTCCAGGCAGGGGATCTCGGCGTGGGTCGGGTGCAGCCCCGAGGCGATGAGCAGGGCGATGATCACCATAAGTCCTCGATCACCATAAGTCCTCGATCACCATAAGTCCTCCAAGCGCAGCCGCAGCATCCCCGCCAGGCGCGCGCCTCGTGGATCCAAGGCGCCCTCTAGGCGGGCGTCGATGCGCCAATGATCCACCCCACGCCAGCTCACCTCCCCCGCGCCCCACCAGGTGATCTCATCCTCACGGGCGGCCACGCGCAGGCCACCGGCGCGGCCCGTCAGGGCGGCGGCTTGCCCCCAGATCGTCAGCGGCTGGGTGAGGCGCGCCTCGGCCAGCTGCCGCGCGCCCAGATCCCCCCACGCGGCGCGGCCCTCCAGGCCCACCTCAGCGCATAAGCGCCCCCCCGCGTCGAGGCCCCCGCCGTGGGTGAGGCGCCCGCCCACGTCGAAGCCCTGCTTGGGCTGCGGCGGGGCGATCTCGCCCAGGCCCCCCAGCAGCGGCGCGTAGGGCAAGCCCACCAAGGCCGCCTTATCCGTGTCGCCCTTAAAGTGTCGCGTCAGGCCATCGGCCTCCAGGCGCCAATCGCCCAAGCGCCCGCTCAGCCCGCCGTAGAGGCCGTCATAGGGCAGCGCGCCGAAGGCGTTCCAGATGCTCTCAGCGGCGAAGACGGGCTGAAGGCGACGGGCGCCGAAGCGGGCGGCGGCGTGTGGCCCGTCGTAGCGCAGCTCGCCCTCCAGCGTGGACGGCGCGTCGATGAGCGTGGCGTAGACGGCGCGGGCGTAGAGCTGGGCGCGGCGCGGGCCAAAGCGCAGCGCGTCGAGGCGGGCGGCGGCGCCGATCTCCTCGGCTTGGAGGTGGGCGTCGAAGTCGCGGGCGAAGGCCAGATCCAGGGCCAAGCGGCGCAGCCCTCGGCTGGCGGCGGAGAGCTGGGCGCGGTAGGCGGGGCGATCAGAGGCGGCGTCGGTGCCGTCGTAGATCTGCGGCCCCACGTCAGACCAACCCCGGCGGGGGGCGATCCCGATCTGGGCCTTGAGCTGGGTGAAGGGCACCCAGCGCGTCTCCAGGCCCAGCCCGTCGATGACGCGCAGGCCCAGCGCGTTGAAGCTCACGGCGCGGCCCACCTCGATGTCCACGCGGCGGACGACCTCCACGAGGCTCAGCCGCGCCTCATAGATCACCAGCGCCGCGCGCCCCTCGCCGATCTGCTGGGCCACCAGGTCCGCGCCTGGGCCGAGATCCGCCCCCACCTCCAGATCGGCGATAAGCCGGGTGGCGGCCTGACGGCGGCGAGGGTGGGGCTGCGTGGCTTGGAGGCGGAGCCGCTGGCGCATATCCGTGCGATCAATGGGCTCAGGGCGCAGCCCCTGCCAGCGCGAGGCTTGCAGGACGCTGTCGGTCTCCAGGCGCACCCACCACGCCGAAGCGGGCGAGGCGCACAGCAGCCACAGCGCCAGCGCGCCGAGGCCAAGGCGGGGGCGATGAGGGGAGGGAGGGCGGCGGATCATGAGGGCGTGATGGTAAGCCCAGCCCCTCCAAGGCGCAATCATTGCCCCATGTGGAAAACTTTGCCGATCCTCAGAGGCGCCCAGGCCCCTCGCCTCGGGGGTGGGGGCGTGGAATACTTATTGCGCATTCCCCGATAGGGAGGAACCCATCGAGATGAAACACGCAAGACAGAGCCGGGGCTACACCATCGGTGAGCTTCTGGGGGTGATGGTGATCGTGGCCGTGCTGAGCATGGTCGCTTACCCCGCCATCCGCGCGCTGACGGCCTCCAGCCGCGACGCGGGGATCGCCGGGGACGTGGCCGGGATCTTTAACCGCGCCAAGGATCAAGCCCGCCGCCGCAACCGCGCCGTCGTCGTCCGCTTCCGCGACTTCAACCGCAATGAGCCGCGGGGCAAGATCGAGGCGCGGGAGGCCACCGCCAGCGGCTGCGGCGCCATCGCCGATGACGTGGAGGGCAAGACCACGCTCTTCGCCGAGATTCCCTTCGGCGGCACGCTCGGCCCCAATAACACCACCGCAGAAGACACGCTCGTGGGCCTCTTGGGCTGGACGATCAACAACGGCGGCAACCAGGCCGCGCCGCTGGAGGTCTGCGTCAACCCCAAGGGCTCCATATGGCAAATCTCAGAGAACGCGGCGCGCCCGGTCGATGGCCTTAGCGTGTGGATACAGCGCTTTGACGCCCAAAACGACGCCTTGAGCCTGCCGCGCGCGGTGGACTTTAACTTCGCCACCGGCGCCCGCTTGAGGATGTGAGATGAACCGAGGCTACACCATCATCGAGATCCTCATCGCCTTGGTCATCAGCAGTGTTGGCTTCGCGGCGCTCTTTCAAATGCAGATCAGCTCCGCTCAAGGCAACATCTCCGCCAGAGAGATGGCCGCAGCGGTCAACCTCGCCGAGCGATATGTGGAGACGCTGCAACGCGAGGCCTATACATGGGTCATGCCGGGCAACAATGGCCGCCAAAACAGCGCGTGGCTCAATAAGCCTCTGGGCGTCTGGCATGTCTTCACAGATAACCCTGTCGATCACAACGGCTTGGTTCACAACAGCGTGGACGCCAATCAAGGCTCAGTGCTGCGCCGTCAACGCTTCTGCGTTCACTATCGGCTCACGGCGGAGACAGGCACCTTCACCGACCTGCTCAGCGTCCGCGTGCGGGTGATCTGGCCGCGTGACATCCAAGACTTCGACATCCTTGAGCGGCGCAACGCCTGTGATGAGGACGCCGCCCAGGCGTTCCAGCCCAACATCCGCGAGTTCTTCACGATCACCCTCCCGGCGAGCGTCCGCCGGCACGATATGGAGTAGCCGATGAGACGCCCAGCCCGAGGCTATACCTTTGTAGAGCTGCTGATCGCCGTGGCCATGAGTTCGGTGGTGCTCTTGGCGGTTTACTATGTCTTTATCGCCAGCACCGAGCAGTTTTATCGACAAGAGCAGAACATTCAGATGCAGGAGGGGCTGCGCTTCGCCTTGGAGTACATCAAGACGGACCTGCGCAACAGCGGCAGACTCTCGGTGGTCGATGGGACAAATAATCCATCACGCGACCCCGGATTTTGCCGACCGACCGCCGATCTCACGGCGATTCAGCTGATGGATAACACCAGCGGCAATAACGTCCCTGATATCCTCACAAATGCGCCCAACCGCGTGACACCAGACAACCTGCGTATGCTGGTGGAGAACACCGGATCGACGCCGCTGTTAACCGCCGACGTCAATGGGGCCAAGGTCACGCTGGCGGCGGCCAATCTCCAGAGCGACCAAGCCGCCCGCGATCTCCTCAACGCCCCGACGCGGATGAGCGACACGTTCAAGGCGGGGCACTACCTCTACATCGTCAACCCGCTGAACAATGAGTCTGATCTGGTGCCCATCCAGGGCATCGCCAATGACGGCGGGCGGCAATCGATCAACCTCGCCGCGCCGACGTGCGTCAACGTGGCGCAGTGCCTCGGCGCCTGCCGCGTCAACTCGGTGCAGCTGATCGAGTACATCATCCTCGCCGACGGCGATGACGCCACGGGTCGCAAGACCGATCTGCATCGCCGGGTGCTCGACGTGCGCAATGACAACGTGACGCAGGATCTGATCATCGGTGAGCACGTCGTGGACTTGCAGCTGTGGGGCACCTATGACAGCCGCGCGCTGGGCAGCAACACCCCCGCCATCGTCGCCGATCCCGATCCGCTGGATGACATCGGCAACTGGGCGCCGCAGCCGAACAAAGAGGTGGACGTGTTTAACGCTCAGAACCGTCGGCTCAGGGCGGTCAACCTGCTCCTGGCGGTGCGCAGCCCGCGTGAGGATCGCGACTGGATCGTGGCGCCTGGCTATGACGACGATCCCGCCAACCGCATCGCGGGCGATCGCGTCTGGTTTGACCTCAACAGTGATCGCAAAGATGGCCTCGCCCACGTCGAGCTGCTGGTCAGCGAGATCCACACCCCCAACCTATATCGAGGGATCTGAGATGCAGCGGACAGAGAGAGGCAGCGCCTTGATCATCTCGGTGCTGATCATCCTGGCGATGACCAGCCTGGGGCTGATCGCCATGCGCAACACCACACAGAACATCGCGGGGGCGGGCAACACGCGCATGAACAAGCAAGCGCGCTACGTCGCGGAGCTGGGGCTGCACCACGCCATGACCCTGATGCACCGCTCGGGGGATCGCCTGCTCAAAGACGCCCGCCGCGATGACTACACCACCACGCTCGAGATCGACAGCACCGGGCGCGTCACCGCGCTCAAGGGCGAGGACGTGGCCAACAGCCTCAACGTCACCCCGCCCAACCTCGCCTCGGAGGCGGGCGGCGGTCGTCCGCTTGGCCAGCTCGGCGGCCTTGTCCCCAGCTACCGCGTGCGCATCGACGGCTTTAAGTTCTTGCCCAGGACCCAGGCCAATGACGCCAAGGCCGCCCTCAGCAGTGGAGAAGGCGACTGCATCATGCACTTCAGCGCGCGCGGCTACATCGCCGATAAGGCGCTGCCCACCGACGAAGAGCTGAGCGACGATGAGCGCTTCGCCGATTTTGTGCTCAAGGCCGCCGCGCCCATGCCGGCCTATGCCAATCACTGCAAGCGCTGGAACCCATAAAAGGACGCGATGAGCATGTTTAGACTGACAATCACCCTGCTGCTCTTGCTCTCCGGTTTGGCCCAAGCCCAGGTCAAACCGGAGTTTATGCTCCTCATCGACACCAGCCGCCCCATGGCCGAGGGCGCCGCCTGCGCCCCCGCTGGCGTCGAGGATCGCGCGCCGGCCTTTGACGCGACGAACATCAACTTCAGCGCCAGCTACCTGCACATGGTCCAAGACGCGCTGGGGGGCTCGCGAGATGAGCCTTACTGCAAAGAGTTTGATCTGGGCGCAGACTTCGCTGTTGAAGATCGCCCCCATGTGAGGGCCTACTGCGGCAATCAAAACCTCAAGCCCTGCGGTCACGACCACGGCGACCCCGATGATGCCTTTGCGATGAACGATATCAGCAATCGTGGCAACGATGGCATTATCAAAATCAACAAAAATGACTTTAAATTTGGCTTAATGGTGTCCGACGCGCGCTGCGCCAGCGCGGATAACTTCGCGGGCGCGTTTTCATTCGGCTCAGATCGATTTCTTGGCGGCGGTGACGCGTTGAGGGAGAGCGAGAAGCACATCCTTGAGGCCTGCGCGCCCAATCAAATCGGCGTCCCCAACATGGGCGTGCGCAGCGCCGTCAAGATCGTCAATGATGAATATAGCCCCCCATTTGGTCCGCTGATTACGCCGAATATGGGCCGCGCCAAAGACCCCAACGGTAACCACCTCGATGAGATCATCCCTGAGAACGGTGGTGGCGGCCTCTCCCCCCATAACACCTGGGTCGCGGACCAGATCGACCGGCTCTATACCGAAGGCGAACGCGCGCCCATCTCCGCGATGCTGCGCGACGCGGTGGAGTACTATGACGCCGACGATCAGCTCGGCTGCCGCGAGCGCAATATGATCTTGATCTCGCGAGGGGTCGAGGGCCACGGCTATTACACCAACGCGCTGGAGCAGGCCGCCTGTGAGGCCAACCATGACGAGTACAGCTTTGTCGATGGTGAGTCACGCTGCGTCGGCGCCGCGCCCTACGCCCCCAGCTGGACCCACGCCCAGCAGCTGCGCGCCTTGGGCGTGCGCGTCTTCGTCATCGGGCTCAACCCCCCCACCGCCGCCGCCGCCGCCAAGCTGCGGCGCATCGCCACGGCGGGCTCCCCCAACGTCAAGCCGGATGGCACGGCGGGCTACTACGTCGCTCAAAATGAGACGGAGCTGCGCGAGGCCATCAACGAGATCCTCAACCTCAGCCAGCCCAACTTCGAGGGCCGCGCCCGCCCGCTGGTGATCATCCCCGGCCCAGGTGACGTGATCGGCGATGAGGACATCCGCCAGTGGCGCTTCATCGCGCGGACGGAGATTACGCAAGAGGAGAGCACCCGCTACGGCCAGATGGAAGAGCAGCGCTTAGGTTGCGATGAGCTGCGCGCCGATCCCGACCGTCCAGGCGCCTTGGTCGACTTTGAAAGTTTTCAGGTCCATAGCTCGCTTAATACATTGATCACACGTCGGGTTTTTACACGCCAAAAAACCGCCACTTTAGATCGCCATGTCGCGCTCATCGGCGGAGTCAACGCGCCGATGTTTACACAGCTTGGTGAGTCATCAAATAACTATACAAACGCCGAGATTGATCTCATGCTCGGCAATGATGCCCCAAGTAACATTACCGGCGCCTTTGTTAATGGCTTTTTTGGAGATCGTGGGATTCCAAATGGCGCGATGCCGCCCACAGGACCGCGCCAGCTCGCCGCTCTCTCAGAAGGCGACATCGTGGCGATTCCACCGCCCAATTTGGGCCTCGCCAGCCCCGCCTACCAAGCTTATGAACAAAGACATGGTGATCGCCCCACTTTAGCTGCTTTTGGCGCAAATGATGGGATGATTCACTTTGCACACGCGGCCACAGGTTATGAGTTTTTCAACTTTGTGCCCACCAAGTCCCTTGAAAAGCTCAGTAAGGCCGCAAAAGACAAGGGTTATCCTACTTATGCACAGATGGACGTCGCCGATCTGGCGCTCTGTCGCACGCTCGGCGAGGGCGGCGGCGGCGACTGCCCATCCAACCCCGAGCAGATCCAGTTTGGCACCTTTATCACCGGCGCGCTGATGAACGGCGACGCCAACATCTTTGGGCTCAATCTCACCGGCATCGACGATCCAGAGCCTCTACAAAACAAGCTGGATGGGGTTTTGGATATGCGCTTGGCTGTGCCGCGCGACAAAATCTGGAACTTCACCGAGGCCGATGAGCCCAAGCTGGGGGCGCTTAACGCCCGCCCACAGCTGACACATGTCCGCCTGGGCGATCAGGTCAAGGCAGCGGTGGTCATGGGCTGTGGCGACGCGCCCGGCGGTGACGCGGCTGATCCTGATGGCGTGGGCCGCTGCATCCTGATCATCGACGCTCAGACCGGCGCGCTGATCCACAGCTTCCAAAAGAACGCGGGCGCGGGCGAGGATCTGGATCGCGCCATCGTCGGCAGCCCCGCCATCTACCCCGCCGGGGGCATCTCCACCGCCGAGTTCATCTACATCGGCGATCGCCGAGGGCGCATCTGGCGCGTGGATCTGCGCGAGACGGACAAGGCCAACTGGAAGGCGGAGATCGCCTGGCCGCCCGAGGTGCCCAACGCCCTGGAGCAGCAATATCAGCTGGGCCGCCCTGTGATTGGCCGCCCCAGCGTGGCGCTGCGTGAGGATGGCCGCCGCGTGATCGTCTTCGCCACCGCGGGCGAGGGCGACGCGGGCGTAGACAGCACGGTCGTCAGCTTCACCGAGACGCTCGTCGATGACGGCCAAGGCGGCGTCAAGCTGCGGGCCACGGGCAACTGGGTCTTCCCCCTCGGCGCCAACGAGGAGGCCACCGACGCGCCCATCGTCCGCGACGGGATCGCCCTCTTCACCACCAAGCGCGAGCTGGCTGTCGTCGCTCAGTGCGGCGCGCCCTCCTCCGAGGGGCGGCTGATCGGCGTCGATTATGTCCGTCGGCTGGTCAACGATGAGGGCAACCCCATCGACTTTGAGCGCAATGGGCGACGCATCTCGGTCTTGCCCGCGCTGCCGCTCAACATCGGCAACGGCGCCAAGGCCCTCGCCATCGTCTTGCCGCCCGGGCGCGTCGCCTATGGCCTCACGGTCGTCTCCACGCCCTCTTGCCTCGTCGGCGGCGAGCCCAGCACGGACGTCATCCTCAACCTCTCCGATCAGAGCGGCGGCGCTGGCGCGGTCAGCACCCGAGATATGATGGTCGAACAAGTCCAAAACGGCGTGATTCAGTCGGTCGCCTTCGACAACCAGATCTTCTCCGAGTCCAAGGGCGCGGCCCTCTCCATCTGCCTCAACTGCGACGCCGACGGCAACGCCACGCCCACCGGCGGCGGCGAGCGCTCCACGGCGCCCTTCCCCTCCCAGCTCCTCTACTGGGGCACGTCTTTTAGCGATTGATCCCACGGCCCCCCAAGCCGCCTCAGCGACGCCCCCCTTGAGTTCAGGCCACGGTGATGCGATGAGAGCCTCAACTCTCCTATGAGGTGCTCATGGATCCACGCCAGGCCCCCATCGAAGCCGCCTTCGCCGGTGAGCTGCCCCTCGACGACGCCGCCGAGGCCGTCCACGCGCTCATCCTCTCCCTTGATCGCGGTGAGATCCGCGTCGCCACCCCCGCCGAGGGGGGCTGGATCGTCCACGAGTGGGTCAAGAAGGGCATCCTCCTCGCCTTCCGCCTCGCTGAGATGGAGGTCATCGAGATCGGCCCCTTCGAGTACCACGACAAGATCCCCCCCAAGGTCAACCTGGCCCGCGCGGGGATCCGCGTCGTCCCCCCTGGCGTCGCCCGCCTGGGGAGCTTCCTGGAGCCGGGCGTGATCTTGATGCCGGGCTACGTCAACATCGGCGCCTGGGTCGGCGCTGGCAGCATGATTGACACCTGGGCGACCGTGGGCTCCTGCGCCCAGATCGGGCGCGGCGTACACCTCTCAGGCGGCGTGGGCATCGGCGGCGTCCTTGAGCCCCCCAGCGCCACGCCCGTCATCATCGAGGACGGCGCCTTTATCGGCTCCCGCGCCGTCATCGTCGAGGGCGTGCGCGTGGGCCAAGAGGCCGTCATCGGCGCCAACGTCGTCCTCACCGCCAGCACCCCCATCATCGACGTCTCCGGCCCCCAGGAGGTGATCCATCGAGGGGTCGTCCCCCCGCGCGCGGTGGTGATCCCTGGCGTGCGCCCCAAGGTGTTCCCTGCGGGCACCTATCACGTCCCCTGCGCCCTCATCATCGGCCAGCGCAAGGAGAGCACCGATCGCAAGACCTCGCTCAATGACGCCTTGCGGGGCTTTGATGTCCAGGTCTGATCTGGTCGAGCGCCTCTTGGCCCTCTGCGCGATCCCCAGCGTCACCGGCGATGAGGGCGCCTTGGCGGACTTCATCGCCCAACGCGGGGGCCGCTGGCCGCTGCGGCGGGTGGGGCAGAGCCTGATCTTCGGCGGCCCCACCGAGGCGGGCCGCCCGCTGCTGGTCCTCTTCGGCCACCTCGACACGGTGCCGCCCAAGGGCGCCCACCCCGCGCCGCGCGTGGAGGGGGAGCGGCTCTATGGCTTGGGCGCCTCGGACATGAAGGGCGGCCTGGCCCTGATGATGGCGCTGATGGATCATGCGCCCGCCGCGCCGCCGCCCGTCGATCTGGCCTTCGTCTTCTATGATCGCGAGGAGGGGCCATACGCGGAGAGCGGGCTTGAGCAGGTCATCCCCGCCACGCCTTGGCTCAAGGACGCGGCCTTAGCCGTCTTCTTGGAGCCAACACAGAACGCCGCCCAGCTCGGCTGCCTCGGCGCCCTGCACGCCCGTCTGGTCTTTGAGGGCCGCGCGGCCCACTCGGCGCGGCCCTGGGAGGGCGACAACGCCATCCATAAGGCGGGTCGCTTGCTCTCACGCCTCGCCGATCTGCCCCCCCGCGAGGTGCGCGTCGGCGAGCTGGTCTACCGCGAGGTGATGAGCGTGACGTTGGCCGAGGGCGGGCGGGCGCGCAACGTGGTGCCGGATCGCTTCACCCTCAACCTCAACGCCCGCTTTGGCCCCGATCTGACGCTGGCCGAGGCCCAAGCGCGGGTGCGCGCCTTGGTGGGCGGCGAGGCGGCCATCGAGTTCACCGATCTCTGCCCCTCTGGGCCGCCCTTCGTCGATGATCCGTGGGTGCGTCGCCTCTGCGCGCTGACCGGGCGGCCCCCTGCCCCCAAGCAGGCCTGGACGGACGTCGCGCGCTTGGCTCGCCTGGGCGTCCCCGCCGTCAACTGCGGGCCGGGGCGCCCGGATCAAGCCCATCAAGCGGGGGAGTTCATCGACGTGGCGCGCTTAGATGAGGGCTGGGCGCTGCTCAGGGCGTTGATTGAAGGCCCGCCGCCTCATCGCTGAGCGGCGGTGAGGGCGCCAGCGGATCGAGCGCCGGGGGCGGGTAGACCAGCGGCTCCGGGGGCGAGGGTGGGGCGAGGAGCTGCGGGGGCTCCCCCGTCAGGATCTGATCGGGATCGAGCCCGCTCTCCAGCGAGAGGCGGCGGATCTCCTCGCGCAGCCGCGTGATCGAGCGCACCCAGTGGTTGGCGCCCCGATACGTGACCCCGCCGCGCCGCGCCGCCAGCTGAAACTGCTTGAGGGCCTCGTCAAAGCGGCTTTGGATGCTCTTGACCTCGTTGAGCCCGCGCCGGAAGGCCACGTCCCCCAGCATCTCCAGCAATCGCCGGTCGTCCTTGAGGGTGGTGCTGCCCAGCTTATTGGCCCGCATCAGCATATCCTCGGCCACGTCGGGATCGCCCGCCTCGATGTTGGCCAGCTCCCGCGTGGCGATCTGCACGAAGATCCGATACAGCGCCTGCTCAAGCTCCACCTGGGTCAGCGCGGCGTCGCGCTGGCTGAGGCTGATCCCCGCCGGGAGGTTAAAGGGCTCATAGGCGCGGTGCGGCACCCACGCGCCCTGGCCGAAGGGAAAGTACCAGCCCCGCTCGATGAAGACCACCTCGCCGCGCTTGACGAGGTAGAAGTGGTCATAGCGGACCATCGAGAGGTACCACAGCGCGCCGAGGCCCGTGACGAGGACCCCGATGATGATGGCGTAGAGCGGGAAGGGGCGCTTGGCGTGGCTGGGGGGCTCAAGGCCCGAGCGCAGGGGGCCGCTGCGCGCCTCATCGTGGAGCAGCTCGTCAACAGGGGGCAGCCCGCTCATGGCCTCACGCCCCCGCACGGCACTCCCCCTCCACGCAGAGGGGCAGCTCGATCTCGATGACCTCTAAGCAGCTCGACGCCTCAAAGACCGCCGCCTCATAGCGCCCCTCGGCGCGCGTGATGATGTTGCCACGCATATCCAGCCCTTGGAGGGTGATCGTCAACGCCGCGCGGTGAGGCTGGAAGCCGATGGTCCGCGCCCCGCCTTGACAGAGGAAGAACTGCTCATGCCAGCGCTCCTCCTCGTTGATCTCCACGCGCACTTGATCGACGCCCTGGGCCGCGCAGCCGCTGGCGTCGAGCCCCCAAGAGACGCGCAGCGGCGGGCTGCGGGGGGTGAAGGTCAGGTTCTGGACGAGGGCCTCCTCGCGCGCCTCGATGACCACGGCCTCCTCGCGCCCCTCAAAGACCCAGCAGCCCTCGGCGTCAAAGCCGCGCAGGATCAAGCTGTAGTCGCCCGGCTGCACGCCCTCCAGCGCCAGCCCGCTGCCCTCACAGGCGCGCTCCAGCCGCGCCGAGGGCTCAACGTCGTCGAAGGCATAGAGGGCCGCCTCGACGCGCTCTACGCCTGCCTCTTGGCAAGAGAGGCCCTGCATCCACCAGCTCACGGTGAGCTGACCGGGGGTCGTCACCTCGGCGCAGCTGAGCAGGGCGAGGGGGGTGAGGATCAACATCAGGGTGCGTCGCATGGGCCACAGGGTAAGGAGGCGATCTGCCCAAGACAACCGTTTCCAAGACGCCGCCTCAACCGCGCCGCGCGCCGCCCACCCAGACCCCCTCCAAGGGGGCGTCGAGCAGGGCGCTGGGTGGCGCCGTGAGGGGGTTGACGCCCCAAAGGAGCAGATCGGCGGGGTCGCCCGGGTGCAGGGGGCCGACCGTGTAGGCGCGCAGCGCCGTGGTGGGGCTCAGGGCCTCGCCGTCGCTGCGGCTCAGCGCCGCCCAGAGCCCACGGCGTGGATCCGCTGAGGCGATCGGCGCGTCGCTGCCCAGCAAGATCGGCGCGCCGCGCGCCACCAGGCGCCGCCACGGGTAGGCCTGGGCGAAGCGCTCGGGGCCGAGGCGGCGCGGCGCCATCTCCGCGTCATCGACGTAGTGCAGCGGTTGGATCGAGGCGACGGTGCCCGAGCGGGCGAGGCGATCCAGATCCGGCTCGGAGAGGAGCTGGGCGTGCTCCAAGCGGCCGCCGCGCAGGTCCAGGGCCTCATAGAGATCGAGGACGGCGCTCGCCGCCGCGTCGCCGATGGCGTGGATCGCCAGATCGAAGCCCCGCGCGCGGTGGGCCTGCGCCGCGTCGCGCAGGGCTGAGGGGCTCAGCAGCGCCAGGCCGCGCCCCGGCGCGTCG
>JAHJCH010000359.1 GCA_018813065.1 Myxococcota bacterium | reverse complement strand
GCTCAGCGTCGATGATGGGCTCAGCGTCTGGCTCAGCGTCGATGATGGGCTCAGCGTCTGGCTCAGCGTCGATGATGGGCTCAGCGTCGATGATGGGCTCAGCGTCGATGATGGGCTCGGCGTCCGGCGCGGCGTCGATGAGCGGCTCGGCGTCGATGAGCGGCGCCATGTCCGGCGCGGCGTCGATGATCGGCGCCATGTCTGGGGCGGCGTCCTCCACCGGCGCAACATCCGGCGTGATGATCACCGCCGCGTCCCCCACGTCCGCCTCGACGCCTTGATCCAGCGGCGCGCGCCACGCATCCACCCGCTGTCCAGCGTCGAGGACCACCTCGCGGATGTCGATGACCTCCTCATCGTCCCCCGCGCAGCCCGGCCCCAGCAGCCCCAAGAGCGCGATGGCGCAGCACGCCGAACCTATCCTCACCTTCATCTCGGAGTCCTCATCGGGGGATGCTCGATCCCCTCGTCATCAAAGGCCGGCCCGATGGCCTCAAAGCCAAGCCTCTCATCAAACGCCCTGAGGTGGGCTCGCGGCGATGCGGATCGGCGCGCGAAAGGACGCCTCAGGTCAAGCCGCCTCGGCGCGAGGAGTAGATACGCGACCCACCCGCCATCGCGCCACCCCAAAAGGTGTGGCGTGCCGGTCAAGCGCGCGCAGCTCAGGGCGCAAAGCGCGCTGAGGGGCTGGGCGGTTCGCTTGTGATCTCCTGCTGCGATTGTTAAACCCTCCTGCCCTGGAAGGTGAGCATCAAATGAACGATCCCAAGCCCTATACCCTGCGCCAGCGGGTCGGCCTCATCCTTGGCCCCGCGCTGTTCTTGCTCCTGCTCTCTTTGCCCTTCGGTGATAAGCCCACCGTGGCGCGTATGGCCGCCATCGCCGCCTTGATGGCCGTGTGGTGGATCACCGAGGCCATCCCCATCCCCGCCACGGCGCTCCTGCCCATCGCCCTCTATCCCCTCTTTGGGATCGGCGGCGGGGCCATGAAGGCAGGGGCCATGAAGGCAGGGGCCATGAAGGCAGGGGCCATGAAGGCCAGCGCCAGCATGATGGGCGGGGGGATCACCGCCGCCTATGCCCACTACTTCGTCTTCCTCTTTATGGGCGGCTTTATCATCGCCCTGGCGCTGCAACGCTGGGGGCTGCATCGCCGCGTGGCCCTCGCCATCATCAGCCTCATCGGCCAAGATCCGCGCCGCCTCGTCCTCGGCTTTATGCTCGCCACCGCCTCGCTGTCGATGTGGATCTGTAACGCGGCGACCACCATGACGATGGTGCCCATGGCGCTCTCTGTCATCGCCCTCTTGCGCGAGCAGCGCGCCGATGAGCGCCTGCTCAAGCGCTTCCCCGTCGCCCTGCTGCTGGGCATCGGCTACGCGGCCTCCATCGGGGGCTTCGGCACGCTGGTGGGCATGATGACCAACCTCTCCTTCGCCCGCAGCTATAGCAACCTCTTCCCACACCTCCCGCCCGTGGGCTTCGTCGAGTGGATGTGGGTGGGGCTGCCCTTCGCCCTGATCTTCCTGCTCCTCACCTGGGCGCTGCTCGTCTATGTCATCTTGCCCCTCAACGGTGAGGCCTTTGGCGGTGAGGCGCTGATCGCGGAGGCGCGCGCGACGCAGGGGCCAATGACGCCTCAAGAGCGGCGCGTGGCGATCCTCTTCGGCCTCGTGATCCTGGCCTGGATCTCCCGCGTCGATATTCAAATCGGCGGGATGCTGACGATCCCAGGCTGGACACGCCTCTTGATGGAGGGCCTCCAGGCCCTGGGCGTCGCCGCGCCTGAGCTGCCCAAGCTGGTCAACAACGGCACCATCGCCATCGGCGGCGCGCTGCTCTTGTTCCTGATCCCCTCAGGGCGCGGTCAGGGCGAGCGGCTGATGGATTGGGCGCACGCCAAGGCGCTGCCCTGGGGGCTCTTGATCCTCTTCGGCGGCGGCTTCGCGCTGGCCCAAGGGTTCACCCAAAGCGGGCTGTCGGCCTGGATAGGGCAGCAGCTGGGCTTCCTGCAAGGCGCCCCTACGCCGCTCTTGGTGGGGGGCGTCACCCTGGGCGTCAGCGCCCTGACCGAGCTGACCTCCAACGTCGCCACTGTGGAGATGGCCTTGCCCATCTTGGCCAGCCTCGCTCAAGAGCTGGGCCTTCACCCCTTGCAGCTCATGCTCCCCGCCGCGCTGGCGGCCTCCTGCGCCTTTATGTTGCCCGTCGCCACGCCGCCCAACGCCATCATCTTCGGCTCAGGTGAGGTGCCCATCACTCAGATGGCGCGCGCGGGCTTGATCATCAACGTGGTGGGGCTGCTCTTGATCCTGCTCGTCAGCTTCACCCTCGCCCCATGGGTGATGGGCTTTTAGGGCGCGGGCGTCGCGTGGAGCGCCGTGTCGCTGAGGAGGCCCTCAAGCGATGCCTTGACCTGCGCCTTGAGCCTGGTCCACTGGGCCTCGACATACTCCGCCTCGGCGGCGGTGCCCCAGATCGTGAGGTAATCGACCGCGTCGCGCTCGTTGACCTGGATGTGGCCGTAGAGGTAGCCGTTGCGCACGTCAAAGACGTACGCGTCAAGGTGACTCTCCACCTCTAAGTCAAGGTAAGGCACGAATAAGATGGGCAGGACCAACGGCACCACCGCGATCCAGCCGTTGACGTCGTACGAGGTGCTGTGCTGCTTGTCGAAGATCACCAGGAGATCACAGCGCGCCCGCGCCGCCAGCAGCCGCAGCTTCTTCATGGAGAACTTGGGGGGCTCTCGCCGCCAAGCGTAAGGGTCGTTGTGCAAAGCGCGCTGGCCCTCCACCAGCAAGGGCGGGAGGCTGTAGACGGCGCGGACGCCCTTGGTGGCCTTGAGCGTCTCTTCGATCTCTTGGGCGCGCGCTTGATCAAAGGTGTAGAAGGCGACTTGGCTCTCGGCCTTGAGCTGTGGGCGCGCGGCGAAGGCCTTGCCGATGTCATCGTCGCTGATCTCAAAGTCGGGCTCTGGGTCAAAGCCCGCGTTGAGCCCCGGCGCGTAAACAGACGCGCCGCAGCCCATCAAGAGCAGCGTGAGCGTGAGAGAGGGGGAGCGGCGCACATGGCCTCCTTGATGGGGCGCTTAGGCGATCATGCCATCGACGAGGCTTAAGCCACGGTCGATGATCTCAAACGCCTCGTTGATCTGCGCTTCGTTGATGATCAGCGGCGGGTTGCACATAAACGCGTCCCAGCGCACGAAGGTGAAGAGGCCCTCGTCGCGGAAGAAGCCCGCCAGGGCCTTCATCGCCGGGTGCGTGCCGTTGTACGGGGCGATGCGCTCGCCGTCCTTGTTCTGTAGCTCCATGATCCCAAAGAGGCCAATGTTGCGGTGAGCGCGCACGCAGGGGTGCTTGGCCTTCATCTCCACCATCTTGGCGTGGAGCACCTCGCCCATCTTGGCGGCGTTGTCGATGATCCCCTCGCTGATGAGCACGTCCACGACGGCCTCGGCGGTCGCGAGGCCAAGGGCGTGGGCGTTGTAGGTCAGCCCCCCCCAAAAGACGTTGTGCCTGAAGTGCTCGGCGATGGGCGCGCGCAGGATCATGGCCCCCAGCGGCGCGTAGGAGCTGGTCAGCCCCTTGGCGACGGTGACGATGTCAGGGATGATCCCCCAGTGCTCAAAGGCCATGAGCTTGCCCGTGCGGCCAAAGCCACACATCACCTCATCGGCGATGAGCAGGATCTCATGGCGCTTGAGGAGCGCGTGGAGCGCGGGCAAGAAGCCGTCAGGCGGCGAGATGATGCCGTTGGTCCCCGTGACCGTCTCGATGAACATCGCGGCGATGGTGTGGGCGCCCTCGCTGATGATGATCTCTTCGAGGTACTTGAGGTAGTTGGCGGTGATCTCTTCGCCCGTCTCGCCAAAGCTGAAGTTGTAGGGCTCTTGGTGCATGACCCGCAGAAAGCCCGGCGCGCCGGGCTCGCTGGGCCAGCGGCGAGGCTCGCCGGTCATCTGCATGCAGGCGTGGGTGCCGCCATGGAAGCTGCGGTGGCGGCTGAGGATCTTGTGCTTGCCGGTGTAGAGCCGCGCGGCCTTGATGGCGTTCTCATTGGCCTCGGCGCCGCCCAGCGTGTAGAAGACCACGTCGAGATCCCCCGGCATCAGCTCGGCCAGCTTCTTGGAGAGCCGCGCCCTGGGCGCCGTCGCCGCCCCTGGATAGACGTAGAGCAGCTCGTCTATCTGGGCCTTCATCGCCGCCCGCACCTTGGGGTGGCCGTGGCCAATGTTGACGCTCATCAGCTGGCTGTTGAAGTCAATGATCCTTTGCCCCTCTGGGGTGTAGAGGTAGATCCCCTCACTGCGCGCGATCGGCAGGGGCGATACGTCATCGTTGCGGCTCCATGACCAGAGCGTGTGCTCCTTGCAGAGCTGGATCATCTCTTTGCTGTTCATCGTCTCTCGCTCCCAATCGAGGCGGCCATGGCGGGCCTGAGCGTGGCGCTCAAGCCCGTCGAGGCGTCGGCTCCTGCACCTCTACTCCGCCCTCCCCAGATCGTAAATAGGAAAGCTCGTTGGCGCGGCGATGAAAAGCTGCGCGGTCACGGTGATTTGCAAACCCGCGCGTTTGGGTCGCGTGCGGTTTAGCGAAATTTGTCGCGGTGCCCCCTTGACTTCCGACATTTAAACTATTCATCTGTTTTATTGATTGAGGGTGAGCCCTTAATTCGATGAAATCAATATGAATTCCCCACGGGGATTCAAAGTGGAGTTGTCAATGATACGTGCTTTGTTCTCTTGCGTAGCCCTCATATGGATGGCTATCCCCGCGCTGGCCGAGCCCGACGCCGCGAGTCAGATATTTAATCCAGAGCATAAGGCCACGGCAGATCACAGCAAATTTGAGATCTTGCATCAAGATTTCCAGTCTGGTCCAGAGGTCACTCAGGCTTGTTTGGAGTGTCATAATGAGGCCGCGCATCAAGTGATGCAGACCAGTCACTGGAATTGGCGCTGTCCAAAGGGTGATAAGGGCGAGTGTAATGGCGCAGGTAAAGCAGAGGATGTTGTTAATAACTTTTGTATCTCTGTTGCCTCAAATGAGCCAAGATGCACCAGTTGCCACGCGGGTTATGGCTGGAAAGATAAAAGTTTTGACCATTCAGATCAAAACTTAGTCGATTGTTTGGTTTGTCATGATCAAACAGGGACATATAAAAAATATCCGACCGATGCAGGACACCCTATCTATAAAAAAGATCATCCTGAAGGTAAACCTTGGCCCGCGAAGGGTCCTGTCAAAAAAGTTTTTAAGCCTGTAGATCTCACTAAGATCGCGCAGAGCGTCGCCAAGCCAAAGAAACAAAATTGCGGCTCATGTCACTTCTTCGGTGGTGGTGGTGAAGAGGTTAAGCATGGTGATCTAGATACTTCTTTAGTTGATCCACCTTATGATCTTGATGTTCATATGAATAAGAAAAACAATTTTAGCTGTACGACTTGCCATACAACACATTCTCATAAAATCGCCGGCCGTTGCTTTACTGTACCCGCCTATGACACCAGAGAGTTTCGCATTCGTGGTAAAGAGGCAAATCTTCTGGCGTGTGAGTCTTGTCATAGTGAAAAGCCGCATAAAAATGATAAGTTAAATGATCATACTGATAAAGTAAGCTGCGAAGCCTGCCATATTCCTCGAATGTCCCGAGCAAAACCAACAAAGATGTGGTGGGATTGGTCGCTCGCGGGCAAAATGAAGGATGGAAAGCCCTATGCTACTAATGATAAAGAAGGCAAGTGGTCGAATTATGATAGCAAGAAGGGTGAGTTTATCTGGGCGTCGAATCATGAGCCTGAGTATGTCTGGTTTAATGGTCGGATGGATTATCTTTATATGAAAGACAAGCTTGATGACCAAACGCCATTTAAAGACAAAAAGGATCGTTATACGCCACAAACTCACGGTGAATTCGATAAAATTGATGACACAAAGCCTGTTGTTGAGATTAACTGGTCCAATGCCAACTATAATGATCCAAAATCAAGGATTTATCCGGTAAAGATTCACAGAGGCAAGCAGCCTTATGATCCTGTGAATAAAACCTTTGTTAATCCAAAGTTATTTCCATCGGGTAAAGATGCAAATGCCGCATATTGGAAGTCTTTTGATTGGGATAAATCAATTCAGGCCGGTATGAGCTACGCTGAGCTTGACTACAGCGGTAAGTATGACTTTATCCAAACTCAAATGGTGTGGCCGCTCAAGCACATGGTCGCGCCCGCCAAGGACGCCCTGCGCTGCGAGGACTGCCATCGCCCCGATGGGCGCCTGGCGCACCTCAAAGGCTTCTATATGCCTGGGCGAGATCGCGATCCCCTCGTGGACGGCGCGGGCCTGGCGATGATCCTCGGCGCGCTCCTCTTTGCCTTCCTTCACGGGCTGACACGCCTGATCTCTCGGCGGAGACAATCCAATGCGTAAGGTTATGGTTTACAAGCGTTTTGAGCGTTTTTGGCACTGGTCACAGGCGCTCCTCGTCTTGGCCCTCGCGGTGACAGGCTTTCAGATCCGATATGGCTGCACGCTGATCTCATTTGAGGAGACCATCCTCTATCACAAGATCCTCGCTTGGGCCTTCGTCATCCTGATCATCTTCGCCGCCTTCTGGCACTTCACCACAGGCGAGTGGCGCCAGTATATCCCCATGCCCAAGCAGACCGGCGCGATGGTTCGGTTTTATATGAAGGGGATTTTCAAGGGAGAGCCGCATCCCGTTAAGAAAACAGAGCTTTCTAAGCTGAATCCTCTTCAAAGATTGGCTTATCTTGGCTTAAAGCTCTTAGTTATCCCTGTTTTGGTCACGTCTGGATTTCTTTATTACTATTACAATCAATGGAGCGTGATCGGCTTAGATGGGATGACGCTGGCGCCCATCGCCACAATCCACACGCTGGCCGCTTTTGCCCTGATCGCCTTTATGTTCGCCCACATCTATCTCACGACGACGGGCCACACCGTGACATCAAACATGAAGGCGATGATCACCGGCTGGGAGGCGCTGGAGGATGAATCCGCGCCGCCCGCGCCCGCCGCTCCCCAAGAGGATTGATCCTGAGCGCGCCTCTCCCCACATAATCCCCGGATGCTCAACGCGCTCCTCCTGCTCTTCTCTCTCCCCTACGCGCAGATCGAGGCCAGCGGCCTAGAGATCCTCGTCAAGGGTGTCCTCTCCGGCTCGGGCACCTTGATCGCCGAGGGCTGGGGCTTGACCGCCGCCCATATCGTCGATGGCGCCACCGAGGTGGAGATCATCTCCCCTCAGATGGGCCGCCGCGTCGCCCAGGTTGAGGCCCTGGACCGAGGCCATGATCTGGCCCTCTTGCGCCTCCCCACTCAAGCAGGCCTGCGGCTGCCCCCGGTCGCGCAAGAGGCCCCGCTGCCCGGCGCGCCGCTCTACCTCTTCGGCGCGCCGCAGTCCCGTCACCACGTCCTCCTCAGCGGCACGATGGCCCGCGCGCAGACGACCTATGAGTACTACCCCGAGGAGGCCCGCTATGTGGAGGTCTATCACGTCTGCGGGCCTTCGCCTGAGGGCACCTCGGGGGGCGGCTGGTTTGACGCGACGGGGGCGCTGGTGGGCGTGCAGTCGGCGCGGATGGTGATGGAGGGTGTCCCACAAGGGATCGCCTATATGGCCCCCACGCAGGCGGTGCGCGCGCTGCTTGAGCGGCGTCAAACCACGCCCACCGCGAGCGTCGGCGTCGGCTTCGTCGAGATCTGGGAGGATGAGGATCTATTGGCCCGCTATCCCAAGGGCGCCCGCGGCCTTATCGCGCATATCGTGCGGCCATGGGGGCCAGCGGATGAGGCCGGGCTCAAGCCGCTTGATCTGGTCACGGCGGTGGACGGCGTGGCCGTGGAGCGCCGCGACGCGCTCCTGCGCCTCGTCCGCGCCAAGCCCCCCGGCGCGCCGCTGCGCCTCCAAGCCCTCCGCCCACGCGGCGCGCCCTTTGAGCTGACGGTGAGGCTCGGCGCGCTCTAGAGCGGCGCGCATCACTTTGGCTTGCGCCCAATGTGTTGATGCGCAATCTTCAACACGACCATTCACTTGAGGTGCCTATGTCTGAGTCTGAGATCCGCAAGATCCTCCTGCGCGTCTGCGGCGATCTGGATCGGCGCGGTCAAGCGCTCGTCAAGCAAGCGCTGCGGGCGACGCTGCCGACCATGCTGAGCATGGGCGTGGCTGTCTCTGGTGGCTGCGATGATGAGGATGACAGCGAGCCCGGCCCGCTCTACGCCGCGCCCGTCGCGGAGGCGAGCGTGACCACCGACGGCGGCCTCGTCGATGGCGGTCAGCCCTTATATATGGCGCCCGAGGCGGACATGGGCGAGCCCGTCGCCGCTTATATGGGCCCGCCCCCTGAGGTCGATATGGGCGAGGCCATGGGCGCCTATATGGCCCCGCCCCCTGAGCTGGACG
Source organism: Myxococcota bacterium (assembly GCA_018813065.1). GTDB lineage: Bacteria > Myxococcota_A > Bradymonadia > UBA7976 > UBA1532 > JAHJCH01. Next base: position 38,094 of record JAHJCH010000359.1, on the reverse strand, counting down.
CGGGCCCCGCGGCCCCCGCTTACATGGGGCCTCCCCCTGCGCTGGACGCGGGCGCAGATCCAGATCTGGGCGAGATGAACGCCCTCTACGCCGCGCCGCCCCCTTGAGCGGCGCGGGCGCTTATTTTTTTTCTGCGCGCCTCTGCAATGCTCATCAAATTCTTGCTAGGCTGGCTGACTTAGAGGAGCGACATCATGTCTGAGTCTGAGATCCGAAGAATTTTGCGGCTCGTCTGTGGAGATATGGATCGCCGCAGCCGCAACCTCGTCCGTCAGACCCTCCGCGCGACCTTGCCCACGGTGCTGGGCGTCGGCGTGACCGTCGCGGGGGGCTGCGACGATGAGGATGACGGCACGTCTGGCGAGCTGTACGCCGCCCCCATCGCTGAGATGGGCGTCCAGACCGACGGCGGCTCACCCGATCTGGGCCCGCAGCCAGCGTACATGGCCCCGCAGCCCGATATGGGCCCGCAGCCGGAGTACATGGCCCCTGAGCCCGACATGGGCGGAGAGCTGTACGCTGGCCCGCCGCCCGACATGGGCTTCCAACCCGAGTACGCCGCGCCCGATCCCGACATGGGGCCTGTGCCGCCCTATATGGCCCCCGATCACGACGCGGCGATGATGCCCCTCTACGCCGCCCCCATGGAGGACATGGGCCCGCAGCCGGAGTACATGGCCCCTGATCCTGATATGGCCGGGGAGCTGTACGCCGCCCCGCCGCCCGACATGGGCCTCCAGCCCGCGTATATGGCCCCTAATCCTGACATGGGCGCCTCAATGCCGCTCTACGCCGCCCCCATGATCGACGCCAGCGTCGCCGACGTCATCGCCCCCGAGGGGCTCCTCTACGCCGCCCCGCCGCCCGACGAGGGCTGAGCCCCATAAATCCACCCACCCACGCGCTCAATGGGCTATATTCCCTGACCCATCTGCCCAGCCTGCGCGAGGGTTCTTGACAGCACCCATCTGACCTACTAAAAGTCGATTGCTCCTGCCGGAACCTCAGTTCTGCCGGGTATGGTGGAATCAAGGTTCACGGCAGGGTGAGATGAACGACGATGAAGAACAAGCCCAAGATCGTGCGGGTCAACCGCACCGAATTCGAGTTGGATGATGGTCGGGTCTACGAACACCCCGTCCCGTTGGATTACGACCCGACCATCGAGGACTTCCAGAGGATCTACAACCACTGGAAAGGCGTGATCGAGCAGTACGTTGAAGAAGCCGACCGACAGACTGATCGGGCTGAGTGAGGCCGCCGAACTCCTCGGTGTCGGCATCTCCACGCTCCGGTTCTGGGACACCAGCGGAAAGCTCCCCGCCCTTCGCACGGCAGGGGGACACCGCCGGTATCGACTGTCCGACATCGAACGTCTCCAAGGGCAGAAGCCCCAAGCCGCCAATCAGGCGGTCACAGCCGTTTACTGCCGGGTCTCCAGCCATGAGCAGAAGAAGTCCGGCGATCTTGATCGCCAGAAGGGGCGAGTCCTTCAGCGCTGCGTCGAGCGGAACTACAAGGTCGGGCACGTTCTCGAAGACGTGGGCTCGGGGATGTCCTCGAACCGAGTCCAACTTCGACAGTTGTTCAAGCTCGCCACGCAGGGAAAGATAGACCGGGTGGTTATCGAGAACAAAGATCGGCTTTCCAGGTTCTACTTCGACATCTTCGTGCTGTTCTTCGAGTCCCAGGGGGTCACTGTCGAGTGGATCAACGAGACGCTGACGCAAAGCTATGAGGATGAGTTGGTCGGGGACATCGTGGCGCTGATGTCCTCGTTCTCTGCCAAAATCTACGGGCGTAGGTCGGCTGAAAACCGCCGCAAGAAGAAGGATCAGGAGGTGGACTCGTGAAGTGCCGCATCCTTATGCTCCACAAGGACACCAACCAGGGCAAAGTCGCCCGGCTGGAAGCCCTGCACGTTGAGTACGTCGCCTACGTTCGCATCTGCATGCAGTACATGCTCGACCAGCGAGCCTACAGCCTCCCGAGAGCCGAGAAGCAGGCGTTCTTCCCACCGGCGACCAACCTCACGAGTCAGACCGAGAAGAACGCCCGTGACCACGCCATCGCCATCGTGTCCACCTGGGCGAAGGGCATCTACCAGAGGAAAATCAAGCCGACGATCACCCACCTCCGACGTGAAGGTGTGATTACAGATGATGACGCCAAGGCGCTCTATATCATCGGGTCGAAGCTGATCTCCAAGCCCTGGAAGTTCATCACACAGGAGCACCTGGACGCCTACCACGCCCTACTGACCGAGTATGGAGGCAACCCACCTGTCGTGAAGGACAGCCTCCCGATGAGGTTGTCCAAGATGACCGCCCGGCTCGAAGATCCGGGTGAGACAGTCACGGCGGACTTCTGGCTTCGGGTCTCGTCGCTGGAATCCAGGCAGTCGATCTGGCTCCCGCTGGTCGGCAATCCTTATATCCAGCAGGCCGATCATGTGTCCAAGGGCATTCAGGCACGCAAGACCAAGACGGGGCGATGGCGATTCGAGGCGGTCGAGAAGAGCACCTGGGAAGCCCCCGAGCCGCCTGAAGACGCCCATCGTCTCGGTGTGGATGTTGGATTAAACGTGTTGGCGGCGACTTCGGATGGAGTGCTCTATGGAGAGCACGTCAAGCCGAAGTTCGACAAGCTCTACCAACGGATCAAGCGCCTGCGGGCCAACCGCCAGCGACAGGGGTTAAAGCAGAATAGCCCGAGGCTGGATCGGTTGGAGTCCCGCCTGAGTGGGCTGATCAAGACGGAGACGGGTCGGGTGGCGAACACGCTGGTCAGGAAGCACCCTGACACGCTGTTCGTGGTGGAAGACCTGGATCTCCGTGGTTGTCGCGGACAGAAGCGATTTGCTTACCGGGCTCTTCAAACCAACCTGGAGAGGAAAGCCCCGACTCTCAAGGTGAACCCGGCGTACACGTCGCAGGAATGCCCCTCTTGCGGTTACGTGTCACGCCAGAATCGATCAGGAATCAAGTTCGTCTGCAAGTGTTGCGGACGAAGGGCTCACGCCGATTGGGTGGGAGCGAGCGGCATCCTCAGACGTTCTGGGGACAAAGATGTCGGTCGTGGTGATCATCCTCGTGACGTGAAACGGGTGCTGAGAGAGCGATATCTGCTTTGCAGGGACAGCTCCTCAGGATTCGGACGAGGTCGCCTCTCGTCATCCTCGCCCTCACCGTTGGGCAGCAGGCTTACTACCAGGGGATCGGGCTCTGCGCCCGGCACTGGCACAGCCTCGAACTCGATGCCTACTGGAAGTTCTGGTCGGTTTTGAGGAACGGTTAAGCCTTGAAATCCCCCCCCGCCTTAAACGCGCTCCTCCTCCCCCTCTGCCTCATCGCGCTCGTCGCGCTCTTTCACCTGCTCATCCACGATCCGCGCGTCGCCGATGACAACCGGGTCTTGACGCAAGACCGGGATCGGCTGGCCCGGCGCAATGATCAGCTGATGGCGGAGATCGCCGCGCTCCACGATGAGATCGAGCGCCTCAAAGATCCCCAAGGGGAGGAGAGCTTGCGTTACGCCCGCGCTGAGATGGGCCTGATCCGCCCAGGTGAGGTCGTCTATCGCTTCGAGGAGGATCAATGAGGCTGGGCTGGCGCGACGTCATCGAGGCTGTCTCCCCTTGGTCCTTCTTGGGGGTGGCGGTCTTGGGGGCCTCGGCGGTGTCCGTGGGGGTCTTTGATCCGGGCTACCCGCTCCCCGCGTTTACGATCAGCGTCGCCGCCGCGCTCCTCGCGCTCATCGGGGTCGATCTCTACCGCCGCCGAGGGCAACGTGAGCGCTTCTTCGCCGCGCTTGAGGGGCCGGCGCTGTGGATCGTCTCATTGTGGGCCTTGAGCCGCCTCAGCCCGAGCTATGGGCCACACCTCGGCGCCTTGGGCCTCATCGCCTTATTGGCGCTGCGGCTGCGGCGCCCTCCCATTGTCTGGGGCGCTGCGGCGCTCTTGATCTTGGCGATGGAGCTGGCCCTGGCCGCGTCAGGGCGCCAGCCTTGGGGGGTCTTGGGCCTGCGGCTGCTCCTCCTCGGCGCCGCGCTGCTGATCGCGCGCCGCGTCTTCCCGCTGCCGCGCCCCACGCTGGAGGAGATCAAGGATGAGGCGGCGCCCGAGGGCGGCTGGGCGGCGCGCATGAACCTGCTGACGGAGCAGCATCGACGGGTGCCCGCCTTGGTGCCCGGTGATCCGCAGCCGCAAGTCCAGACCGTGCGGCTCTCTGAGAGCTTTAACCTCCTGCTGGAGATCCTCTCAGGGGCGCTGGGCCTCAGCAGCGCCGTGGTCCTCTGGCGAGATCGAGGGCGGCTTCACATCTTCAGCCAAGCGACCACCTGTGGGCCGCTGCGCGAGGGGCCCTTCTCCGAGGACACCGGCGCGCTACGGTACGCGCTGAGCGAGGCGCGTGAGATCGCCATCTGCCCCGCCAGCCGGGGGGATGTGCCCTATTACACGCATCGCCAAGAGGTCGGGGCGGTCTTCGCGGTGGCGATCGAGACGGCGGGCAGCGTCGGCGGCGTCCTCTGCGTGGATCGCGCTTCGGCGCGGCCTTGGAGCGAGGCGGAGCGGACCGCGCTGCGGCGCACGGCGGAGAAGCTGAGCGCCGATCTGGCCTTCACCCAGCGCTTTAAGGCCACCAAGCATGAGCTGTCCCTCATCGAGCGCTTCAGCCGAGGGCTCCAGAAGCTCAACCAGACCTTGGAGCTGCGCGAGGCGGCTGAGGCGGCCTTGGAGGCGGTCCAGCTCCTCGTGCAGATCGATCTGGCGGTCATCAGCCTCCTGGAAGACGCCAAGCAAGGCTTCCACCGGGTGCTGTTGGCGGTCGGCGAGGACGCCCCCCGCTTTATGAACCTCACCTTCACCGAGGATGAGGGCCTCGTGGGGCAGGCAGTGGCCGCCCGCCGCACGCGCCCCGCGCCTGGGGAGCTTCTCGACGCGCAGGCCATCTTCACCAGCGCCGATCGCCTCCCCAGGATGCGCTCGCTGCTGATCATGCCGCTCCTCGACGCCGACGGTGAGCCCCTCGGCGCGCTCACCGTCGCCAGCGTCCGCCCGCGCGTCTGTGATCAGCCCCCACACCGCGAGATGCTGGAGCTGATCGCCAGCCAAGCGGCGGTGCGCATCGATCTCGCCCGCGCCCATGAGCAGATCAAGGAGATGGCGACGGTCGATGGCCTCACTGGTCTGCTTAATCATCGCACGTTTCAGCAAGCATTTGATAAGATGTTGATACGCGCCAAGCGGAATGAGCGTCCTCTTTCGATTATTCTGACCGATATTGATCATTTTAAGCGATTTAACGATACTTATGGTCATCCATTTGGCGATATTGTTTTATCACGGGTCGCAAAAGTGCTTCGTCAAGCTGTGCGTAAGCTCGACGTCGCCGCCAGGTACGGCGGGGAGGAGTTTGTGATCATCTTGGAGGACGCAGAGGAGGAGGGCGCCGCCTCGCGCGCTGAGCACGTCCGCCAGCAAGTGGAGGCCCTCGTCTTTGAGCATGACATCGGGCCCGTGAGCGTGACGCTCTCCTTGGGCGTCGCCAGCTTCCCCCTCGATGGCACACTGAAGTCGGATCTCATCGATCGCGCAGATAAGGCGCTGTATCGCGCCAAGCACGGTGGGCGTAATCAAGTGCGGCTGTGGTCCAGCGTCGCCGCTGAGGTGGCGGGGCAGGGCGAAACTTAGTCGAGCAGCGTGTTTGTCACCTTACGCGCGATCTTCACCAAGCAGCCCGCTTGTTCTACGCGCCGCTCATCCGTCTCTGGGTCCCCCAGCCCGCAGAGGGGGTCTTCAAGCTCAGAAGGGTGCTCTCCATGACCCCAGTAGGTGTCCCAGCAGCCTTGAAAGGCGGTGGCGGGCGTACCGTGCTGTAAGACAAACGATTGCATATACGCGTGCGCCCCCGCTCCGCCGTCTTCGCAGAGATCTCTAAAGTAGATGCTGTTATCCTCCGAGAACATTACAAATAAGCTGCGATTGTTGTATCTTGGTGCGTAACTGGCGATAAATGGGTCAACTCTAAAGAATGTTGCGGGCGTCATGCAGCCAGGCCAATATGTATGCGGTGGTGGTGGCATATCCATCCTTTGGTATCCACCAAACATCCTTCTAAAAAATTTAATAGAGTAGTTTCTGACCGCGTTTATTTGTGCTTTAGTTACATAGCCGAGTACGACCTTAACACCTGAATCTTTTACGCCTTCTGCGATGCTGTATGTTTTTATGTCGTGGTTAATTGACCATGTTTTGCTCCCTATACTAAAATTCACGCTCCCTGAGAGCGCAGACCAGCAGTGATTCATAAACCAGAGTTGATTTTTTTTGGGCTTATAGTGATCTCTAAATAAAGTCGGGTCTAAAATTATGTTATTTTTTGAGTCAAGCAAGATATATCCGCGATCAAACGCTTCTTGATAGGTTATCCCCATCGCAGTGGTCTTATTTGGATCGAATGTTTCATTTGCATACGCAACAGTATGCTTTTCGATCTTTTTTTCAACGTCTTTGGTCTCAATTTCAACACGTGATCCATGCCCAAAAGTAAATACAATGTCATATTCTTCAAGGTCTTTGAAATTACTGAGATTAATCTGATTGCCTTTGAATATATTTACTGTGTATCCAGCAGCCTCACCCATCGCTTTAAGCCTTGTGTAGAGGTCTTTGTCTCCTACCCAGAAGTCTTCGCCGTAGACTTGATCTCCCGGCGCGGCATTGGGCTTGTGTCCTTCAACCCAAAGGAAGTCAACGATAGCGATGCGCCCCTCCGAGGGGCAGCTCACTTGATTGTCTTTAGCAAAGCTCGGGTCAGGCGCCCCCGAGGCCGTGGGGAATCGCGTAGCGAAGTCTTCGCTGTCGCTCTTCTTCTCTTGTAGATCCTCGGTAGACCAGTCGGCTTGCCATGTAGGGTGAAGCAATAGGCTTGGATCAAGATCGATGTCGGGCACATCGTCGCTTAGCTCATCTTGAGCATGTTGGTAGAGGATCGTGCCGCCCGCCTCAAGCTGCACGCTGATGACCCCCAGCTCATCGCCGTTGTACCAGGCGCGGTTGACCTGGGGTAGCTCTGTGATCTGCTCGGCGACGGCGATGAAGTCCGCCTCAACAGGGCGCGCGGGTAGCCCCGCCGTGAGGGCTTGGATCTGCTCAAAGATGGGATCAGGCGGCGGGGCGGTGCCCCCGTCGGCGGTGTCGCCTCCGCCACCGCTGCTGTTGCAGGCGGCGGCGATGAGGGATGAGAGGAGGAGGAGCGCGCGCATCATAAACTCCAAGAGATCGTCGCGGCGCGGCACCCTAGCAGAGCGCCCACTCAAGCATCAAACCGCAAACCAAGCCCGTCGCTTGGCGGCGCTACGCCGCCTTGAAAATGCCCGCGGTGTCTCGTCTTTACGCCAGGTTCATGTTTTAGTAGGCCGCGCGGCCTCCGCTGGGAGGGTGCAAGACATCAAACCGGAGGCTTGAATGACCCTAGAACTGGGCCTCGTCGAGACCGGCGCGGCGGCCCTCGCCATCCTCTTCCTCGGCTACCTGCTCAACCGCTTGATCCCCTTCCTGCGGGAGTACAACATCCCTGAGCCGGTCGTCGGTGGCATCACCTTCGCCCTCATCAGCAGCATCATCTACGCGCAGACAGGGTTCTCCTTGAGCTTTGATATGACGCTCAAGTCACCGCTGATGCTGGTGTTCTTCACCACCGTGGGGCTGGGCGCCAGCCTCAAGCTCTTGGTGCGCGGCGGCCCCAAGGTCTTCCTCTTCCTCGGCGTCGCCAGCCTCTACCTCATCGTGCAAAACGGCGTGGGCGTCAGCCTGGCCTTCCTCACCGATCTTCACCCCCTCCAAGGCCTCATCGGCGGCTCCATTACGCTCTCCGGCGGTCACGGCACCGGCGCGACGTACGCCGACATCTTTAAAGGTGTCCACAACCTCCAAGGGGCGATGGAGCTGGCGATGGCCAGCGCCACCTTCGGCCTCGTCCTCGGCGGCGTCATCGGCGGCCCCGTCACCAAGCGCTTGGTGGAGCGCTATCAACTCAAGCCCGAGGCCAGCGCCGCAGAGCAGACCCTCGGCGTCACCTATGACCCCGAGGGCAATGATCGCGTCACCCCACGCAGCATGATGGAGACGCTCCTGATCATCACCCTGAGCATGTCCCTGGGTGGCCTCGTCTATGGCTGGCTCAAGAGCAGAGGCATCACCGCCCCCGCCTTTATCTGCTCCCTCTTCATCGGGATGATCATCGCCAATATCCTGGACCTGACACAGATTTACAAAATCAACAAAGAGACGGTAGATCAGTGGGGTACGATGAGCCTCTCGATCTTCTTGGCGATGGCGTTGATGTCCTTGCGCCTCTGGGAGCTGTTAAACCTCGCCGGCCCGATGCTGGTGATCTTATTAGTGCAGACTATGGTGATGGCGCTCTTTGCCTACTTCATCACCTTCCGCTTGATGGGGAAGGACTATGACGCGGCGATTATGGCCGGAGGGCACTGTGGCTTCGGGATGGGCGCGACGCCTACAGCGGTCGCTAATATGGAGGCGCTCGTCTCGCGCTATGGGGCCTCTCCTCAAGCCTTCTTGGTTGTGCCTATGGTCGGTGCGTTCTTTATTGACATTACAAACGCACTCATTATCCAGTTTTACCTCTCCTTACCCTTTATTCAATGAGGTGAACCATGAAAAAGCTCATAATCCTCTCTTTCTTCTTTTTTATGTGCGGCTGCGCGCAAGGTCCGAATAGCGATTCTTTGTCAAAAGAGCTTCAAGCACATTTAGACACAGCTTTTGGTTTAAATACCTTTGAAATTAGCCATCTTAAGCGCCGTGGACATTATCCTTTTAGCGTAGATCATGATGATCGAGATCATTTACTTGTATATTTTAAAGCGATCGTGAAATTTAAAAAGGATTACAAGCTCTCTGATTGGGATCAGCTTAACGTAAATTCGTTGATCTCCATCATGGGCGCCACGGTCAACGGCGTGGAGGGTGTGGAGCCCAACGGGAACAAGGCGGGTGATCAGCTGAGGATCTTCGGCACGGCGACCTTCGTCGAGGACGGCGCGGACTGGCGGCGTGTCTCTCGGAGGATGACAGAGAAGAAGCGCGCGGCGCCGACGGCCAATGATGAGAAGCTGCCATATCGTCAAAAGCTCGATGAGATCGCCGCGCTGGGCAAGGCGCTGCATAAGGCCAAGGCCCCCATGGAGATCGCTGGGCTCGATGAGGCGCTGGATCAGCTCTTGGCGGCGACGCAGCGCAAGGTCGCGCGGGCGCGCGGCGAGGTGACCTTCGCCACGGGCGCCCCCGGCGGCGAGTATTTTCGGCAAGGCAGCGGCTTAGCCAAGCTGCTTCACACCAAGGTCAAGAGCGCGACGGCCTTCCCCACCCGAGGCAGCGAGGAGAACTGTCGGCTCGTGCAGGCCGGGGAGGTGATGGTGGGCTATAGCCAAAACGACGTGGCCCGCCAGGCCTATAACGGGCAAGGGCGCTTTGAGGTGCCCCACCCCGATCTGCGCGCCCTGGCCTCGCTCTACCCCGAGGCGGTGCAGATCATCACGCTGGCGCGCTCTGATGTGTACTCACTGGCGGATCTAAAGGGGCGGGCGATCAACGTCGGCGCGCGGGGCTCCGGCGTGCGCGCCAACGCCCTGGCGATCTTGGAGGCGGCGCGGCTGGCGCCCAAGGATCTCAAGGCCTTGGGGGAGCGCGCCCCGCGCGAGGCCGTCACCGCGCTGGAGGCGGGGGAGATCGACGCCATGTTCTTCACCAGCGCCTTCCCCTCTCCGCTGATCCATAACCTCGCCACCCGCCAGCCCGTGCGCTTGATCTCCCTCGACGCCGAGACGCTCAAGGTCATCACCGCCAAGGCGCCCTTCCTCTTGCCTCTGGAGATCCCCAGGGTTTACGCCGGGATGGAGCGCACCTGCACGACGGTGGGCGTCACCGCCATGCTCATCGCCCGCGCCGACGCGCCCACCTCGGAGATCGCGCGGGTGCTGGAGACGCTCTTCAGCCACGTCGATGCGCTCTCCAAGGAGAGCCTCCAGGCCTACTTTATCTCCCGTGACACCGCGCAGATCGGCTTGACCCTGCCGCTGCACCCCGCCGCGCGCGCCTTCTTCGCCCGCTGAGCGCTTCTTACGCCCTGAGAGGATAATGACAGCGCGCGGAGGCGGAGTTATCCTGGGCGCCATCTCTTGAGGAGGGCGTATGAGTGAGATCGCCATTGGGATTGATCTCGGCACGAGCAACAGCCTCGTGGCGGTGGTGGAGAACGGGGAGGCCAAGATCATCCCCAATGAGTGGGGTGAGTACCTGCACCCCTCAGCCATCTACTTCCCCACCAGCGGCGAGCCCCTCGTCGGCAGCCGGGCCAAGAAGAACCTCCTCATCGATCCAGAGAACACGCTCTATTCCTTCAAGCGGCTGATGGGGCGCTTCTTCTTCTCCGAGGAGGTCAAGAAGGCGCGGGAGGTCTTGCCCTATCGGCTGGTGGAGGGCCCCAACCGCGATGTGCGCGTCGAGGTGCGTGGCCGCACGATGCCGATCCCTGAGATCAGCAGCATCATCATCGCCGAGCTTAAGCGCATCGCCGAGAACTACCTCAATCAGCCCGTCAGCGCGGTGGTCATCACGGTCCCGGCGCACTTCAACGACAACCAACGTCAAGCCACCAAGGATGCCTGTCAAATCGCGGGGTTAGAGGTCCTCAAGATCATCAACGAGCCCACCGCCGTGGCCCTCGCCTATGGCTATGATCAGGAGTATCAGCAGCGCGTCGCCGTCTATGATCTCGGCGGCGGCACCTTTGACATCACGCTCTTGGACATCAACCGCGATGTCTTTGAGGTGCGCTCCACCGCCGGTGACACCTTCCTCGGCGGTGATGACTTTGATCGCCGCATCATGGACTACCTCACTGGGGCGTTCTTCCAGCAGACCGGCATTGATCTGCGAGAGCACCCGCTGGCGATGCAGCACCTTAAGGAGCACTCGGAGTGGGCCAAGATCCAGCTCTCCGAGGCGGATCAGGTGGAGGTGTCGATCCCCGACATCGTCAGCGATGAGGAGGGGCCGCTGACCCTCTCGGCGGTCTTGAGCGTAAGTCAGCTGGCGCAGATGACCTATCACCTGGTGCAGCGCACCTTCGCGGTCTGTGATGAGGCCCTCCAGGCGGGCGCCTGCAAGGTCCACGAGATCGACGGCGTGGTCTTGGTCGGCGGGCAGTCACGCAGCCGCTTTATCCGCTCGGCGGTGGAGGCGTACTTCAACCAGCATGTGCAGATCAGCGTCAGCCCCGAGGAGGCGGTGGCCCTCGGCGCCGCCATCCACGCCGATCAGCTGGTCAACCGCAAGTCCAACGCGGTGCTCATCGACGTCACGCCCCTGAGCCTGCGGGTGGCGACCGTCGGCGGCTACACAGAGATCGTCATCCCCAAGAACACGCCGATCCCCATCGAGTACACCAAGAACTTCGTCACCGCGCGGGATGGTCAAGAGCGGGTGCGCATCCGCATCTATCAAGGGGAGCACAAGGAGGCCAAGCACAACGAGATGCTGGGGGAGTTTGACTTCAGCGGCTTCCGCATCGCCTCGCGAGGGGAGCTGGTCATCGCCGTCAGCTTCCAGATCGACGCCAGCGGCCTGGTGCGCGTCACCGCCACTGAGCGCGACAGCGGCGCGCGTGGCGTGACGCAGATCTCGCTCTCCCAGAGCTTGAGCGCCGATGAGCTGAAATACCTGGCGGGGGGCACGGGCTGGTCGAACGCCGATATTCGGGGTTGACTCAAAGGAATTTGGGTTGATTTTGTTTGGGCAGGGCCAGCTTTAGGCAAAAAAAAACCGGCCTAGGTGGCCGGTTAAGTGCGAAAGGGGGGAGTCGAACCCCCACGTCCCAAGGGACACAGGAACCTGAATCCTGCGCGTCTGCCAATTCCGCCACTTTCGCAGAGCAGCTCTCGTTGGTGGATTGGCTTTTATACCAGGTCGGGGGGGCTGTCAAATAAAAAAAACACGGGAGAAAAAGCGCCTTCATTTCGGTGAAGACTTTGAGAATCCCCGCGCGGCCTTGCGCAATCTCAACCGCGTTCATTCCACCATGAAGGCCCCCATGATTACGCACCAGCAAGCCCTCGCGGCGTTGATCGCCTACGAGGCCCAACCCACGCGCCGCGCGCTCCTCGACGCCCTCCATGTCCAACCCATCCGCCTCGTCCAAGGCCTCCTCATCCTGGGCGCGCTGCGCATCGGCTACGTCGCTGGCCTCCTCTTTGAGCGCAAGCTCTCGCCCCTCTTGGGCCTCTCCGGCGGCGCGGCCGAGGCCTTCTTTTGGCTCAACGCGATCCTCACAGGGGGCTTTCACGTCTTTATCTTTCTGCGCTTCTACGAGAAGACGCTCTTTCGCATCCAACGCCGCCGGGTGCTGACGGCGATGACGGCGGCGCGCCCCGACTTAACGATCGACAAGGGCACACTGAAAGCGGAGGGGGTTCGCTGGGCGGGCTTGGAGGTCGGCGAGGCGCAGGGCGGCGATCAGGGCTCGGCGGGCACGGCGAAGTTAAAGGGGTAGCGCACGGTCAACGGCCCGCCGCTGGGGGCGACGAAGCGCAGCTCGCTGACAACATCCAGCACGCAGCCCTCCATCATCTTGTGCTTCAGCTCTGAGTCGAGGATCGCCACCTCGCTGACGAGCCCCCGATCCTCCTCGGGATCCGCTGAGATGGTGAAGGAGGCGATCAGCCGCCCCTCCATCTCCGGGTAGGCCTTCACCCAGGCCTCATAGCAGGCCTTGATCTCGGGGATGCTCTCACGCATCGCCCCACGGATCCCCTCCACGTCGGTGGACCAGACCATGCGCGGCGCGCCGCTGTCCTCCTCCTCCTCGACGGGCAGGGCGTCCAGGGGCGGCGTCGGCTCAAGCGGCGCGTGTACAAGCTCCACTGAGGGCGCTGGCGCCACCGAGGGCGCGGCGCGGCGCCAGAGGCAGGGGCGCGCTGGGGGGCGCGGCGCGCAGACGCACATCAGGCAGCGTCGAAGCGGTCACCTCACGCGGCCACGCATCAGCGCCCTCGCTTGAGGTGGGGCGCGTGGTGGCCGACCGCGCCCCCTCGGTGGGGGGGCGAGAGGTCAGCGTCCACAAGGCCGCCGTCAACGCGCCGATGATGATGAGCGCGAACCAATGCTTGAGCTTCATAGCGCTTGAGCCTCAACGGCGTGGGGGGTTTTCTGAGGTCGAGGGGTGTGGCGCTTGGCGCTCTTGCCAGGCGCGCCAGGCGGCAGCTTGGCCCCTGTACGCCCCTGCCCCAGCCAGTAGAGGTGATGATCGGCGTAGCGCAAGAGCAGCGCCGTCAAGGGCGCGGCGCGGGGATCGACGTCATAGAGGTTGTCACGCTCCAGCGGGTCCCTCGCCAGGTCATACAGCTCAAAGGTGTTCTTATCGATGCGATAGATCAGCTTGAGATCGCCCCGCCGCACCCCCACCTGATGGTTGGGGTAGTTGCTGTCTGGGAAGACCTCAAAGTAGACGGGCTCGATGGGCGCCTCAGCGCCGCCCAGCAGCTCCGGGGCGCGGCTGCGCCCTTGATAGCCACCCGGGACCGGCTCGCCGAGCAGATCGAGGATCGTCGGCGCGATCTCCAGGTGACTGGCGGGCACCGACAGCGCGCGGGGCGTCACCCCTGGGGCGAGGTAGATCAAGGGGACGTGGACCATCTCCTCGTAGAGCGTCTTGCCGTGAAAGCGGTGACCATGATCGAGGAACTCATCGCCGTGATCAGCGGTGATGACGATCAGCGTAGAGTCCAACAAACCCATCGCCCTCACCCCCTGGATCAGCCGCGCGACCTCTACATCCACGTAGCGCAGGATGGCGTCATAGCGCGCCTCATCGGTGCTGTCCTCGGCGGGGTAATCTGGCACCTCAAAGTAAGGATCGTGGGGATCGTAGTAGTGCGCCCAGAGGAAGAAGCGATCCCGACGGGGGCGCAGCTCGCCCGCCTGCCACGCGCGCAGGTGCTTGAGGACGCCGTCGGTGAGGTGCGCTGAGCCGGGCTTGGCGCCGTGGATGGTGTAGTGGCTGGTGTCATAGTTGGCGACGTGTGTGCCTTGGCGCAGCCCACGGATAAAGAAGACCGTGACGTTGGCGAAGAGCGCCGTGTGCCAGCCCCCCTTGTTGAGCGCCTCGGTCAACAGGAGCATCTGCGGCAAGGGGGTCTGATCCGCCCCAAGCTGAAGGCGGCTGGGCATCGCCGAGGTCATCAACGAGGCCAGGGACCAGTAGGTCGCGGCCCCTTGGCTATACGCGTTGGTGAAGGAGATCCCCTGCGCCGCGAGGGCCTTGAGCTGGGGCATATGCTCAAGGAGCTTGTCATAGCGCACCGCGTCCAAGGTCAAGAGCAGGACATTCCAAGGGCGCTTGACGCCAAGGGGGGCGCGGGTGGGCGGCGGGATCGGGTTCTCATCCAGGTTGAGATCGGCGCCCGTGCAGTTCTGATCGATCCCATCGCCGGGGGGATCGTAGACGCCGGGGCGCACGCTGGGATCCCCATCATCGCAGTCCCCTCCGGCGAAGAGGCGGGGCACCCCATCCTTATCGCGATCTCCCAGGCGGCTGAGCTGGCCGACGACGGCCCCGGTCAGCAGGGTGTCGCGGTTGACGCTCACAAGGCGGCGCTGGCTCTGGCCCAGGCGCGCCGCGCTCCAGCCCAGGGCGCCGAGGCTCAGCGGCGCGAAGAGGAGCCCGATGAGCAGCAGCCAGCGGCCTTGGAGGCGCGCCCGCAGCGCGTAGGTGGCCCAGAGCGCCAAGAGCCAAGCTAAGAGCAGCCGGGCCGGGCGCAGATCGACCGTGTGCAGCTCTTGGCGCAGCCAAGGCGCGGCGATCGCCCCGCCGACGAGGAGGAGCACCACCCAGGCCGCCGCGCCGCGCCCTCGTTGGGGATCGAGCGGGCCGAGTTTTGGACCCAGCCGCGCCACGAGCCGGGCTAAGCCCCCGATGATGGGGCCCGCCAGGGCGAAGAGGAGCGCGGCGAGGAGCGCGGCCATCAACCCCGCGCCCAACCCTTGATAGACCGGGCGATGAAAGAGCTTGATGAGGCGGATGGTGGTTATTTGCACGCCGAAGGTGAGCCCGGCCAAGGCGACGAGGCCATAGAGGGCGGCGGCGACGCGGGCAGCGGGCGCGCCCAGGCCCAGGCCCCAGCGCCAGCCCGCCAAGGCGCCCTTGAGGCTCAAGGGCAAGAGCAGCCCCAAGAGCCAGAGCGGCGGGCCGAGGAGGCCCAGGATCGCGACGGCGAAGCCAAAGCCTTGGCCCAAGGTGCCTAGCCCGCCGTGACCGACCATCAAGGCGCGGAGGATCTCAAAGAGCACGACGAGCAGCGCCGCCAGCGCGGATGGGAGTTGATAGCGGATCAGGGCGGTCATGGTTCCTCTCTCTCGCGGCGGGATTCTACAGCCTGAGGTCGCAGAGCGTAAGGGGCGCAATCAGGGCTTTCTGTGGACACCTTACGCGGGCGAGTGGACTTCAAAGCAGGGATGCGTTTACCTAGCGCCTACGCGTCAAAGCCGCGGACGAGTTGACCCCACTTTGAGACATGACAGGAGCGCCCATGCGGACCCTCTTCTTGACCCTCCTCTGCCTCACCCTCGGCGCCTCATCCGCCTCCGCGTTGGGGAAGTTTGGCGTGCGTTTGGGCACCGGGACATCCTTTATCGACTACGAGAATGAGCCCGCCGACGGCGCCCCAGAGCCAGACATCACGCCGCTGGCGGTGGGGCTGGCGTGGCGCTTTGATCTGGCCGTCGTTGGCGTGGAGATCGACGGGCTGTGGTGGCAGAACACCAGCAGCATGGAGATGTTGGGCAAGACCTATGAGGCCACCGAGACGCGCTTGGCCTTGCCGATCATCGGGCGGGTCAACTTCCCCCTCATCCCTGTGGTGCTGGATCTCAACGTGGGCGCGGGCCTGGAGCCGCGCTTTCTCCTCTCCGCGGAGGACCAGGACGGCAAGGACACCAGCGATGATCTGGAGTCGATGGTGATCTACATGCCCATCGCCGTGGGCGCCACCATCAGCGCGGGCCCATTGGCGCTGCAAGCAGAGCTGCGCTATGAGCGGCAGATCACCGAGTATGTCAAGGACAAGGAGGGCGTGAGCAAGAACAAGATACACCAGCTCATGTTCTTCGCTGGCGCCTTCTTCTGAGATAGACTTCACCTCGCTTTGTCAAATTGGCAATCCAACGCGCGGCGTCTTTTCCAAGTTGACACCCACCCCCTGAGAGTCCATCTAAGGCGGCGAAGCGCTGCCCGATATTACCCTGGCACCTTTCTTGACAAGGACGCGCGCCGCCATGGAGAAGCTCGCCAAAGAATACTTCTGGGTCATCCACCTTACGCTGCTGAGCGTGATGGCCTTCCTCAGCGCGCGGGTCGCCACCTACCTGCTGGCCGAGGAGATCGTCGCGCTGCCGACGACGAGCAAGGTCGAGGCCTTGGCCGCCGCGCGCGCCCAGAAGAAGCCCCGCGCCGAGCGCCTCTCCAGCGTCGTTGATCGCAACCTCTTCAACGCCACCCCGCCCGAGGCGACTGAGCCCTGCGAGGGGCCGGACTGCGCGGCGCCGAAGGGGGACGATGAGGAGGGTGGCCCCATCTCCGATCGCGTGCCCGCGCCCCATGAGCCGTGTAAAGACAGCGATCTCAAGATGGGCTTGGCGGCGATCATGATGGCTGAGCCTTCGGCGTGGTCCGTGGCCATCTTTGAGAGCGACAGCGGCGATCGCGTGCTCAAGGAGGGGCAGGCCATCGCGGATCTCACCCTCGCCGCCATCCAACGTCAGCGCGTGGTGCTCAACAAAGGCAATCGCTTTGAGTGCTTGGCGCTGAAGACCGCCGAGGAGAAGGGTGGTAAAGAAGGCGCGCGTGGGGCCATCGGCGCGCCGCGCGATCTCGGCGGGGCTCGCCCGGGCGCCGCGCCGCCGGCGGGGGGGCTTAAAGGCGCCGTGCGCAAGACCGGGCAGAACCAGTTTGAGTTGGACCGCGACGCCATCGTCGCTGAGCTGGACAAGGGCAACCACCTCCGCTCCGCGCGTGCCCTGCCGAGCTATAAGAACGGCAAATCCGAGGGGATCAAGATCGTCGGGATTCGCCCGGGGAGCATCTACTCTGAGCTTGGGATTCGCTCAGGTGACGTGATCAAGGCCGTAGGTGATGAGGAGATCACCAGTCCGACATCCGCGCTGAGGATGTTTGATAAGATCAAGGACGCTGAGAGCATTACGATTGAGGTTCAGCGCAATAATCGGCCAACGACCCTCGAATATATCTTGAAATGAGATGATATGACTCTTCTTGTTCAGATGATTCGCTGTCATATCACCTAAAGCGAGGGCGGCGCGGCGGATGCCGCGGCAAAAATAGGAAAAGATGAGCGTTGTCAAGCAAAGCAATCACCGCGCGCGGGGCTGTTCTTCCCGACGCCTTCACCGACCAGGCGCGTATGCGCGTTGGATTATCGATCTTATGAGAAACACCTCGATCTTCAGCTTCGCTATCGCGCTGGCCCTCACCTTCACCGCGCCGCCTGTGGCCGCGCAGAAGGTGACAGGGCCGCAGGATCTGAAGACCTTTAAGCCTGGCGCGCGCGGCTTCCGCAAGCCCCCCGCGCCGCGCAAGATCAAAGACCTCAAGGCCAACTCCGGCAAAATTCAAGAGGCAGATCGCAAAGCCCCGCCGGGCGCGGCCAAGAAGGGCGATGGGAAGGGCGCGCAGTGGGAGAAGGACGCGGCGCGCTCACAAGAGCGGCCCACGCTCAGCGCAGACTTTATTAAAAACTGCGAGCCGCTGCCCCCAGGCGTGCGTGTAAACCTCGATATCTACGATGAAGAGCTTGATCACGTCGTAAAGCTCATCGCGTGTCTAACAAACCGCAATATCATTCTGCCCAAGCCACTTAAGGGCAAGAAGATTACGATTTATTCTCCGCGTATGGTCACAGGCAATGAGGCATACCAGGCCTTCTTAACCGCCTTAAAAGCGAATGATCTAACGATCTCTCAACAAGGTAAGTTTTTAGAGATCATTGACATTAAAGATTACGAAAATGCAGCGCCAAGAATTTTAGGTCCAGATTCAACTCCACCGGATCAGGACCGCATGGTGACTCAAATGGTTAACTTGAAGCACATTGATGCGACGGAAATCAGCGAGTTGCTTAAAAATTTAGCGACAAAAAATGCCAGTTTTCTTGTTTATGCCCCGTCGAACTCACTTATTATTACAGAGACGGGGAGTAATCTAAGAAAACTTCATAGTATCCTAAATACGCTTGATGTGCCTGGTGGCAAAGAGCAAATGTGGACTTATCAAGTTGAGTTTGCAGAAGCACAAGAGATTGCCGCTAAAATCAATGAAATCTTTGAGCAAAGTAAAAGCAAATCAAGCGCAAATCGTAATGTTCGTAATAATCCTCGTGCTGCCAAGGGCAAGAAAGCGCCGACGACTGCCAGTAGTAGCAGCGTAGGTGACTCTGAGTTTGAGGCGCAGGTCTCAAAGGTGATGGCAGATGAGCGCACGAATCGCTTGTTTATCATGGCCACGGCGCGCAGCTATCGTCAGGTTAAAAAGCTAATTAAGCAGCTCGACGTAGACATCCCGGGCGATGGTCAAGTCCACATTCATCAGCTTAACCACGCCAAGGCGGTGGATTTAGCGACGGTGTTGAGCAACCTCAGCCAGGAGCAGCGCAGCCGCGCCAACGCCACGCGGGGGAGGGCAGCGCCTCGCCCTGGGGCCAAAAGCACCGCCAAGACGCCCAGCGCCACCTCCAGCTCAGCGGCGCTCTTTGAAGGGGAGATCTCCGTCACCGCCGATGAGGACACCAACTCCTTGGTGATCACCGCCAGCCTCAAGGACTACATCTCACTCAAGAAGGTCATCGATCAGCTGGACCGCCCTCGCCGCCAGGTCTTTATTGAGGCGATCATCATGGAGGTGTCGATCCGCAATAACCGCAAGTTCGGCATCTCCGCCCACGGCGGCAGCGAGGAGAGCATCGCGGGTGAGTCCGTGCCTGTCTTAATGGGGAGCCAGACGGCCATCGGCACCTCGCTCGACATCACCAGCGCCGCCGGCTTTCAGGGCTTGGCTGCGGCGGCCTTCACCTCGGGCAAGAGCATCGAGATCGGCGGCGTGGACATCCCCGCCTTTGGCGTGTTGGTCAACGCCCTGGCCCAGTCAACGGACGTCAACATCCTCAGCACCCCCCATGTCTTGACCACCGACAACGAGGAGGCGGAGATCGTCGTCGGCTCCAACGTGCCCTTTGTCAGCTCCATGGTCGGCAGCAGCCTCGGCGGCGCGGGCGCCTCGCTGGGCGGCTTCTTCCCCACGGTCAACATCCAGCGCACCGACGTGGCCTTGACCCTCAAGCTCACCCCGCGCGTCAACGCCGCCAACTACGTCACGTTGGAGATCGACCAGGTGATTGAGGAGATCGAGGGCCTGGATGAGCGCCTGGGGCCGACGACCTCTAAGCGCAGCGTCAAGAACACCGTCACGGTTAAGGACCAAAACACGGTGGTCATCGGTGGGCTCCAAAAGAGCCGCCAGCTCAATGGCCGCACGGGCGTGCCGATCCTCGGCGAGATTCCTGTCATCGGCTACCTCTTCCGCAGCAGCACCAAGGAACAAGAGCGCCGCAACCTCCTCTTGATGCTTACACCCTATGTGATTGAGAGTGAAGCCGATTTCCAGGCGATCTATCGCCGCAAAATGGAAGAGCACCGTGAATTCTTGGCGCGATTCCATAAGGATGGTGATGAGATCGTCCTTGGCGTCGATTATGGTAAGAAACACGGGCTACTAGAGGCAATTAACAAATCACTCGATGAAGTTGAAGCCGAAGAGAAGATGCTTGAGGAGTTAAGGCTCCAGGAAGCGCGCCCGCCACTGCCCCAAGAGCTTGATGGCGTTGATTTAGATGAAGGGAAAGAGGAAAAGCAAGCCAATATCTCCGCTGAGGATGTACCAGAGGAGGCTTCATGAATTTTGAGCTGCGTATTGCGAAGACCTTAATCGAACAAGGGCTCTTACGCCCCGATCGACTTGAAGAGGCTCGTGAACTCGCGGAGGAGAAAGATATACGGCTGAGTGAGGCGTTACTGCGCATCAACGCGGTGCGTGAGATGGACCTGCTCACCGTCACCGCCAACGCGGTGGGGATGCGCGTCCTCAAAGAGCTGGATGTAGAGGACGTCGATCTCGAGCTGAGCCATGACATGGAGATCGCCTTCGCCCGCGCGCATCAGGTGCTGCCGCTGTGGCGTAAGAGCGGGCGGGTGCAGGTCGGCGTCGCCGATCCCCTCAGCCAAGATCCCCTCGACGCCATGCGGGTGATGTTCCACGAGCCCATTGAGCCAATCTTGGTCCCCGAGGGCCCGCTCAACGACGCGATCAACAAGGTCTTCGACCGCATGGCCTCCGCCGACTCTGTGTTGGAGGGCATGAACGAGGAGGAGATCGCCGATCACTCTGATGGTCTGGAGATCGAGAACTTTGATCTGATCGACGGCACCGATGACGCGCCGATTATCCGCCTCGTAAACTCGATCCTCACCGACTCGGTGAAGGAGCGGGCCTCCGATGTTCATATCGAGCCCTTTGAACACCACATTTCAGTGCGTTTTCGCATCGATGGCGTGCTGAAAGAGAAGATTCAACCACCCAAGCGTCTGCACGCCTCAATTTCAAGCCGTATTAAGGTTATGGCGGGCCTTGATATCGCCGAGAAGCGTATCCCGCAGGATGGACGCATCAAGCTCAAGGTCGCCGGCAAAGAGATCGACATCCGCCTCTCGACCGTGCCCACGAGCCACGGCGAGCGACTCGTGATGCGGCTCTTAGACAAGACCACCGTGCTTCATGACCTGGATTACATCGGGATGGGCGATCAGGTGCTCTTAAATATGAACAATCTGTTGAACTCCTCCTATGGGATTATCTTGGTCACGGGGCCTACAGGCTCAGGTAAAACCACCACGCTCTATTCCGGGCTCGCCAAAATTAACAGCCCTACGCGCAATATCATCACGGTGGAAGACCCCGTTGAGTATCAGCTGGGGGGGATTGGTCAGATCCAGGTTAACACCAAGGTGGGGCTCACCTTTGCGGCGGGGCTGCGCTCTATCCTGCGTCAAGATCCCGATGTGGTCATGGTCGGTGAGATCCGTGACGCTGAGACGGCGGAGATCGCTATCCAGGCTTCTTTAACAGGTCACTTGGTGTTTAGCACCTTACACACCAATGACGCCGCCAGCGCCGTGACCCGTCTCGTCGATATGGGCGTTCAGCCCTTCCTCGTCTCCTCCTCGGTCATTGGGATGCTGGCCCAGCGCCTGATCCGCACGCTCTGCCCCCACTGCAAGGAGCGCGTCGTCCCCAGCGAGGATGACTTGATGCAGCTGGGCTATACCCGTGAGCGCTTCCTGCGTATGACGCCTGGCTATGTCTTCCGCCCCAAGGGCTGCCAAGAGTGCCTCGACTCGGGCTTTAAAGGCCGCAGCGGCATCTATGAGCTGATCCTAGTTGATGACGATATCCGTGGGTTGATCACAAAGAACGTCCCCAGTAACGAAATCAAGAAGATGGCGATTATGAAAAAGGGGATGTTAACGCTGCGTGATGATGGCGCGCGCCGTGTCATGATGGGCGACACCTCCATCGCCGAGGTGCTGCGCGTTACTCAAGATGATAACCTCGATCTGGAAGGCGTCTTTGAGCGCGCCAATAAGCCAAAGCCGGACTTTAAGCCTGCGATGACTGACACCTATTTGACCTCGTTTACCCCGGAGTAAGCCGTGCCAGCCTTTGACTATAAGGGGATTAACAAGGCCGGGAAGGAGGTCAAGGGCGTCCGCGACGCGGAGAATGAGAAGGCGCTGCGGTCAGCCTTGAAGAAAGAGGGGATCTACCTCACTCGCGTCGGCAAGGGGCAGAAGAAAGGCGAAGGTGGCTCTGTACTGGCAACTGAGGTTGATTTTGCCCAGTACTTTGAGCGTATTCGCCCTACAGATATCACGATCTTTACACGACAGCTCGCGACGCTGACTAAGGCCAGCATCCCTTTGGTCGATGCCCTCTCAGCCTGCGTTGAGCAGGTAGAGAAGCCCAAGCTGCGCAAGGTGCTCGCGAAGGTCCGTCAAGATGTAAAAGAGGGCTCAAGCCTCGCCATCGCGTTGCAAAACCATCCAGATGTGTTTACTCCGCTCTTTGGCAACATGGTCCGCGCCGGTGAAGCATCAGGGACGCTTGATCAGGTCTTAATTCGGCTGGCCGAGTTTAATGAGGCATCGCTTAAGCTCACTCAGAAGATCAAGAGCGCGATGATGTACCCCATAATCATGGTCGCGCTGGGCAGCTTGATCCTGACGGGGATGTTTATCTTCGTGATCCCCCAAATCACTCAAATCTTTGAGGATACCGGCCAAGAGCTGCCCATAATCACCCGGCTCCTGATCGGCAGCTCTCATATGCTGCGCGATTATTGGTGGCTGGCGCTCTCGCTCTTCGCCGTCTCGGTTTGGGGCTTTCGCAGGTGGAAAAACAGCCCTAAAGGCTCGCTGAGCTGGGATCGTTATCGGCTGCGCTTCCCTGTCTTTGGCGATCTGAGCCTGATGGTCGGCGTCTCGCGCTTCACCAAGACGCTGGCGACCCTCCTCGGCTCAGGCGTCCCGCTGTTGACCGCCCTTGAGATCACCAAGAACGTGCTGGGAAACCAAATCCTGATGAACATCATCGAGGAGGCGCGGATCGCGGTGAAGGAGGGCGCCCCCCTCGCCAGCCCGCTCAAGCAGAGCGGGCGCTTCCCGCCGATGGTGGTCCACATGGTGGCCATCGGTGAACGCTCCGGCGCCTTGGAGGAGATGCTCTCCGTCGTCGCCGAGGCCTATGAGAGCCAGGTCGAGAGCCGCGTCGCCGGGCTCACCAGCCTGCTCGAACCTTTGATGATCGTGGGCATGGGCATCACCATCGCCATCATCGTCTTCGCGGTCTTAATGCCCATCCTGCAGCTCAACGAGTTTGTTCAATAATGCGCTTGTCCAACACAAGGAGGACCAGATGATCCACCAAACCCGCCGCACCCTCCGCCGCGCCGCCAGCCGCGGCATGACCCTGCTCGAGATCATGATCGTCATCGCGATCCTGGGGATGCTCGCCTCCGTCATCGTCGTCGGCGTGATGAACCAGTTCGAGCGCGCCAAGATCAACACCACCCGCCTCAAGGTCGGCAGCGTCGAGTCGGCCATCCAGCAGTACAACGTCTCCTATGGTGAGTTCCCCAGCCAAGGCGAGGGCCTGCGCGCGCTGCTGACCCCCCCCGACGGCGGCAAGCCCTTCCTCAATGAGAAGAGCGTGCCCAAGGACGCCTGGAATAATGAGCTGATGTACTTCAGCCCCGCGCGCAAGGGCGGCAAGCCCTTTGAGGTCGTCTCCAAGGGCCCCGACGGCCAAGAGGGCTCCGAGGACGACATCCGCGCCGGCAACTGAGCCGCAGCGCCGCCCATCACCCCACCCATCGGAGCCCCCATGAAGAGACCCCCCGCGCCTGCTTATCGAGGTTTTACGCTCCTGGAGCTGATCATCGTCATCGGCATCATCGGCCTGATGATGGGCGTGGGGATCACCGGCCTGACGGGGCTGTCGAGCACGCGGCTGCGTGTGCAGACGAACAAGCTCTCCTCCGCGCTGCGCTACAGCTACAACCGCGCCGTGGCCCATGGCCTCTACCTGCGCATGGTCCTCGACATCGACGCCGACGCCTACTGGGTCGAGGCCTCCGAGGAGCCTGTCTTCTTGCCCAAGGAGAAGCGCAAGGGCGGCGATGAAGCAGAGGAAGAGGAAGAGAAGGGCAAGGAAGAGAAGGACAAGGACGGTGCGCCGATCACCAAGCGGCAACGCTTTCAACAGGACGGCGTGATCCCACGCGTCAAGATGGACAAGGGGGTGGGGATACAGGGGGTCTTGACCTCAGGACAGGAGGACGTCTTTGAGAGCGGCAAGGCCTACATCCACTTCTTCCCCAACGGCTTCGTCGAGCCCGCCATCATCTACACAACCGACGGCGAAGAGGGCTACTACACCCTCCAGATCAGCCCCCTGACGGGGCGCGTCAAGAGCCGCTACGGCAAGGTCGATCCTGGCCGTGACTTTGGACAACCCGATCGCGTGGAGGATGAAGGCCGATGAGGCGCTCGACGCGGCGCGGCTTTACGCTGCTTGAGGTGATGATCGCCATGGCGATCCTGGTCTTCGCGCTGGTGGCGCTGCTTGGCCACGAGGGCATCGCTGTTCAAATGAGCGATTACAGCAACCGCACCACGCAGGCGGCGATGCTGGCTCAAGGCAAGCTCTTGGACATAGAGCATATGCTGATCAAGGACGCGATGAACCGCTTGGATAACTGCCAAGAAGGGGACTTCGCCAAAGAGGGCTTTCGCAACTTTAAATGGAAGGCGTGCGCGTTCAAAATGGAGATGAATGATGGCGCCTCAGATATGATCACCGAACAATTTATGCAGCTATTGGCTGGATTTGGCTTAGATCCATCCGCAGAAGGCGAACAAGGCGCGATGGCGGGGAATATCGCCGGTCAAATCGGTATGGCGGTGGGGATGATCCCCCGATTTCTAAAGCAGCTAGAGGATCAAATTCGCAAAGTTCAGCTTGAGATCACCTGGAAGGACGCGGTGCGTGAGCGTCGATTTCTCGTCGAGCGTTTCGTCACCGCGCTTGGCTCAGACCCTCAAAATGGACCGCCGCCCGCAGATGGTGATGCTGAAGAGAACACAGACATCTCTGATGTTGTCAACCAAGCCCAAGATTTATTAAATCAATATAATCAGCGCCAGAATGGTGGCAAATGAGGCGTAATTTTAATCATGGCTTTACCCTCATTGAGGTGATGGTGGCGCTGGTGCTGTTGACGACGCTGGGCGCGGCGCTCTTGCGCTCCCTGAGCTTGTCGATGACCACCAAGGATCGCGTCTCTCGCCTCAATGATCGCTATCACGAGGGGCGCCAAGTCTCGATCCGCATCAGCCGTGAGCTGCGCCAGGCCATCCTCTTCGCCGAGGTGCCTGAGGCCATGCGCGAGGAGGACCCCGCGATCCTGACGCGCTTCGTCGGCGAGGAGGACGAGATCTACTTCGCCACGACGGCCCACCTGCGGCTGCAAGCGGAGGCCAAGGAGTCTGATCAGGCCGAGGTGGCCTACTTCCTTAAGTCTGGAGATAACAAGGAGTTTAAGGGCAAGACGCTCTATCGGCGCGAGAGCCGGCGGCTGGACGATCGCCCCGACAAAGGGGGCATGATTTGGCCCGTGGTGGAGGGCGTCAAGGTCTTCAAGCTGGAGTACTGGGACGACTCCAAGGAGATCGGCGATGACGCCTGGCAGGGCACCTGGAGCAGCGAGGAGAATGACCTGCTGCCTGCCCGCGTGCGCATGACCCTGGAGCTTGAGTCGCCCTTGGGCGGCAAGCCTATTCGCTTTGTGACGCAGGCCGCCCCGCGCATTCGACGCCCGATTAACATCATTGACAGCTATGTGCAGCCCAAGACCGTTCAAGGTCAAGTGCGTCAATTGCAGGAAAAGACTGAGACACCCAAACAATGAGCCGCAGACGCCCACAAAAGCACTACAGCGCCAAAGGGATCGCCTTATTGATGGTGGTCAGCTTTATCGCCATGTTGGCGTTGATCCTCATCGACTTCTCCAAGAACGCGCACACGCACCTCAGCGCAGGGGTCAACATCCGCGATGACGTGCGCGCCACGACCCTCGCCGACACCGCGCTGGTGATGAGCCGCGCCTGCCTCGACAGCAAGGCCTGGGGGCCAATGGGCGGGCTGATGAGCAAGGTCGATATGGAGCGCCTCTGCGACATGCTCTTGGGGATCTTCCTCAAGGGGCGGGTGGATCTGCCTATCGGCGGGCTGTCTGTGGAGCTGGAGGGCGTCGAAGGCATCGGCTTAGGCAAGGGTGAGCTGGAGGAGGTCAAGCTCACCGCAGAGGAGGCCTTTATCAGCATCGCCGCGCTGCACTGCGATAACAATCAAGTGGACTGCGGCTCAAGGCGCACGGCGGTCAGCAAGTTACGCAGCCTCCTCTGTGATCCTGAGATCAGCCCTGTCTTTGAGAAAGAGCAGGCCGATGGACATCGCTACACCCGCGCGGAGGTCATCGGCAACCTCATTGATTGGATCGATATTGATGATAATCGCATCTATATTGACCCAAGCAACTGGCATATGGCCCAAGGGACGGGTGAAGGCGAAGACTCATATTTAAGGGCACTAGAGCATCGATATCGAAGCAAGGACGCGCCATTTGACAGCATCGAGGAGCTGAGATTAGTGCGTGGTATCGACGACCGGCTCTTCGCTTACCTTAAAGATAAAGTCACCGTACACTCTGTCGCGCAGGTCAACGTGAATGACGCCAGCACAGAGGTGATCGCGAGCTTGCTTCAATCACACTCTGCCGGATTTCAAGCCGTTGAAATGAGCGCGTGTGGTCAAGAATCTGATACTATGCTGCAAGTTCAAGATATTTTTCGTCGTTATTCACAAATGATCGTGGATGTGCGTCAAATTAAAGCAAGTTTACCGCAATACGCGCTCTCTAAGCCATATAAGACAGCTGCACAGTTCATCGCTGACGCGAGAGATCCGATGGCTGCGCTCAGTAAGTATTTTGGCGCAAATGTCTTATCAATGGGTCAACAGTTTGATCCAAACACCGTTTTGATGAAGTATGGCCTAACTTACCCATTTTATCAGACATTACTGAGTGGAAATGGCTTAGGCATCGACTGGGGTGGGCTCCAGCGGAGCGTAGGCACGGAGAATAACATCTTTCGACTCACGGTGAAGGCGCGGGTCGGTAACATCACCCGGACGC
Organism: Myxococcota bacterium; assembly: GCA_018813065.1. GTDB lineage: Bacteria > Myxococcota_A > Bradymonadia > UBA7976 > UBA1532 > JAHJCH01. Next base: position 11,132 of record JAHJCH010000359.1, on the reverse strand, counting down.
TCTTCGCCATCCTCAAGCGGGATGGACAGACGATCCGCACCCTCTATTACCGGGAGGACTGATGGCGACGAAGATCATCGGGCTCGATTTAGGTACGCAGACCGTCAAGGTCTGTGAGTTGGTCACCACCTTCCGAAACTATGAGTTGGTGGGCTTTGGCAGTGAGGCCGTCGATAGCCCCCCCGGCGCGCCCGCTACGTTCACGGAGATCGCCGCCGCGGCGCGGCGCCTGCTCGACGCGCGTGGGATCCTGGGTGAGACGCTCATGTGCGCCCTGCCCTCAGGCTTGCTCTCCACGGTCACGCTCAGCTTCCCCTTCGATCCCAAGAAGCAGAAGAAGCAGATTGAGCAGACCCTGCCGATGGAGCTTGATGAGCTGATCCCCTTTGATCTGGATGACGTCGTCTACGATCACCAGATCTTCGCCAAGCCCGAGGGCGGGGCGCATGTGGTCGTCTCCTTCGTCAAGCGGGCGATCCTCCGCGAGCTGCTCGACGCCCTCACGGCGGAGGGGATTGATCCCAAGGTGCTCTCCTCTGGGGGGCTGTCCTTCTTCAATCTTTATGAGTTGATTAACCCCAATGACGCGGAGGAGGGCGCCTTGGCGCTCCTCGACGTCGGCCACCAAAACGCCGAGCTGGCGATCTTCTGCCAAGGCCGCCCGGTGCTCATCCGCGACATCCACGGCGGCGGCGCGGGGGTCACCGCCGCCTTGGCCGAGGCCTTCGGCGTGGACATCCAGCAAGCCGAGCATGGCAAGCTGTCCGAGGGCTGGATCGGCGCGCAGACGACGCTGGCGAAGGAGGGTCAGCGGCGGCAGATCGTCAATGAGGCTTGCCACGCGGGGATGGAGCCGGTGCTGCGCGAGCTGCGCCGGGCCCTGGCCGCCCATGAGATCAGCGGCGGGGCGCCGGTGCGGCGGCTCTACCTCACGGGCGGCGGCGCCCTCCTCAGCGGCTTGGCGGCCCACCTCCAGGCGACGCTGAGCGTCGAGGTCGCCCCGCTCAACGTGCTCAACCAGAGCTTTAACCGCCTCGCGCTGCAAGGGGATCGGGATCTGCCCTATATCCCCAAGGCCCTCGCCCTCTCCCTGCGCGCCTTCCACCCCACGCACCAAAGCCAGATGAACTTCCGCAAGGAGGAGTTCGCCTACACCGGGGACTTCGGCTTCCTGCGTGGGCGCATCATCAGCCTCGCCCTGTCGGTGATCATGATCATCATCCTCGGGGCCATGGTGGCTGTCGCCAAGAAGCGGGTGCTTGAAGCTGAATATCAGACGCTCAACCAACAAGTCCTCGCGCTCAGCCAGCCGATCCTGGGACACGAGAGCGGGGACGCTGAGCTGATCTTGAGCACGGTCCTCGCGGGCGCCAAGAGCAAAGCTCAACTGCCAGAGACGAGCGCGTTTGAGATCCTCGCAGCGCTCTCAGAGAAGATCGGCTTTGAGATCACTATGAATGTAGATCGATTTGAAGTTGATTTAGAACGTAAATTTATGGATTTAACAGGCACAACGGGCACCAGCAGTGATGTAGAGCGTATTGTTGACGTTATTCGACAAATCAAATGCTTTAAAGGTGAAGTTAAGAAGGAACGTGTCGAAAAATTCAAAGAAGACACCAAGTTTCGCCTCAAGGCGAGTTCAACCTGCGGCTGAAAAGAGGAAGCGATGCAAAAAGGAATAGCGCTCTTTTTTGACGCCTTTGATCGTCTCTCCACGCGAGAGAAGACGATGGTCAGCGGCCTGGCAGGGGCGGCGCTGATCACCATCATCGCCTTAGTTTGGATGGTCATTGGCAATCAAATCAGCACGCAGACGCTGCGAAATGATCAACTTCGCAACACTTTGGCGCAAATTAAAATACATAAAGAGGGCTTTTTAGAAGCAAAAGCGCGCATGGACGCAGATCAACAGCGTTTAGACCGCAACCAGCTTAAACTTGTGCGTTTAATGGAGTCTGAAGCGACAAAGCTGGGCATTACGATTGAAGATTTCAAAGAGACAAAGCGCTGGCTTACAGACAAACACCGTCGGATTAAGAAGCGCAGCGAGGGCGCCAAGAAGCGCAAGGTGGTGGACCTGCTTGAAGAGAGCCAGACGGTCACCATCCGGCGCATTGGCTTAAAGCAGCTGGCGGAGTTCTTAGAGGTGTTGGAGAGCCAGCGAGAGCCTGTGGCGGTGACCCGCCTCAGCATTCAGACGCTGGCCAGTGATCGGCAGGTCTTGCGGGAGGTGCGCATGACCGTCTCGACCTATCGCAATGAGGAGGTGGAGCTATGAAGGGGTTCGCGCGTGGCGCCTTAAAGTACCTCGGCTATACCGTCTTCTTCCTCTTGAGCTTCGCGCTGTTCTTCTACCTCACGCTGCCGACGGAGGCCATCGAGGGCTACCTCGTGCGTAAGGCGGCGGATGAGTACGGCGCGGACTTGACCATCACCGATCTCTCCATCAGCGGGCTGTCGGGCTTCTCCGTCGAGGGCGTAACCCTGACGCCGCGCCCCACGCCGGAGGAGATGGCCGAGATCCGCGTCGCGCGTGAGGCCCGCGCGGCTTGGAAGGCCCGCAAGGAGGCGGAGGCCAAGCAGAAGGCGGAGGCGGCCAAGGCGGGCGCCGAGGCCCCTGAGGCGGGCTCGAAGGGCAAGAAGGGCAAGAAGAAGAAGAAGGACGTGGAGGTCGCCAAGGGCGCCAGCGACGACGCGGCCAAGGGCGCCAGCAACGGCGCGGCCAACGGCGTGGCCAAGGGCGCGGCCAAGGGCGCCAGCAAGAGCGCGGTGGTCGTCGATGAGCCGCCGCCGATCCCCCGAGGCCCTCAGCCCGTCTTCGTCGAGCACCTCAAGGTCAGCCTCTCCCCCTTCGAGCTGATCAAGGGCCGCCTCTCAGGTGACCTCGACGCGGCGATCCTCGGCGGGCAGATCAGCGCCTCGCTCAGCCAAGGCCGAGAGGCCTGGGAGGTTGAGGGCAAGTGGTCGGACTTGGATCTCAGCCAGCTGTCCTTTCTCACGCAGGCGCTGGGCGTGCCCCTCGCGGGCGCGCTGAGCGGCGAGACGCGCCTGACGATCCCCCTCAACGACAAGGGCGAGGCGCAGCTGGCGGACATCGGCGGGGAGACGCGCCTGGCCATCAGCGACGGCAGCGTCGGGCCGGGCAAGATCGAGAGCGATAAGTTCGGCGCTTTTAAGACCTTTGACCTGCCTAAAGCGCGCTTTGGCGCGCTGAGCGGCGCGGTGCGCTTTGATAAGCGCCGCGCGCAGTTTGAGGAATTTACGTTCAAGGGGAAGGATCTAGAGGGCGAGCTAACGGGGCGCATCGAGCTTAATCAAAAGCTTGAGCGTTGGAACCCGCGCGCGCACATCCGCTTTCGCTTCTCAGAGCCCTTCCTCAAAGAGCACAGCCTGAAGACCTTGATGACGCGCATGGACTACATCCGGCGCGGCACGGACTCCCAGGGCTTTACGGGCTTCGAGGTCAAGGGCTCGCTGAAGCAGCCCAAGATGACGCCGAAGAAGATCAGCCCCTACAAGCAGGCGCCGAGGGCGGCGAAGAAGGTGAAGCGAACCGCCCCCGCCAAGGCGCCCGCCGCTGCGGTGAGCAAAGGCGCCGCCAACCCACGCCAGAACGCCCGAGATCTCGCGGCGAGCCGCCGCAAGCAAGCCAAGACGGATCTGATCAAGCGGCGTGAGAAGCGCGTCACCAAGAAGCCCACGGTCAAGGGTAAAGCGGGGGCGCCCGCCGATGAGGCCGAGGGCGATGAGGCCGAGGGCGATGAGGCCGAGGGCGATGAGGCTGAGGGCGATGAGGCTGAGGGCGATGAGGCCGAGGGCGATGAGGCCGAGGGCGATGAGGCCGAGGGCGAGGAGGCCGTTGAGGGCGAGGAGGCCGCGGGCGGCGCGGGCGGCGCGGGCGGCGCCGAGGGTGAGGAAGGGGCCGAGATCGAGTGACGGCCGAGATCGAGTGACGGCCGAGATCGAGTGACGGCCGAGATCGAGTGACAGTGGAGATCGAATGACAGCGCGCGGCGCCATGCCTGATGAGCACAACCGTTGAGAGACGCGGCGCGTCGTGGCATCCTAAGCGCGTACACATTAAGCCTCTCACGGTGGTGTCTTGATGCGCGATCCACGAGATGTCCTTAAGGGGAGAATCGAAGCCAAGGTCATGCAGCCGGTCTACAACGTGCGCATGGGCGTTGAGGCCAAGGCCCAAGGCGCGATGGATCGCGCGCTGAACCCCAACCTGGGGAAGAAGGCGGGCGCGACACCTCAAGCCAAGAAAAAGAAGATGAGCTGGTGGCCTTTTGGTGATGAGGGGCAGACGCAAGGCGGCGGAGGCGGATGCCCGAGCTGCCAGGCTGAGGTTGATCCCAGCTGGGGTGTCTGCCCCTACTGCGGCACGGATCTCCAAGCGCAGCAGGCGGGCCAGCCGCCGCCGCCGAACCTGCCGGGCGGCGTCGCGCCAGCGCCAGGCGCGCCCAATAAGACCATGGCGATCAACCTCGATGACTTCGAGGCGCCCAAGAAGATGGTCGTCGGCTGGTTGGTGATCATGAACGGCGCGCAGATGGGGACTGACTTTCGGCTCTACGAGGGCAATAACACCATCGGCGCGGCGGCGAACAATGACATCGTGATCACCGATGAATACCTCTCCTCCAAGCACGCGACGATCCGCGTTGACCCGGACGGCAAGGTTAAATCCTATACCTTTATTGATCATGGCTCGACCAACGGCAGCTTCCTCAATGAGACGCGCGTGACCGATAAAGAGCTGATCATCGACAATGACTCTGTGCGGCTTGGGCGCACGGAGCTGCGCTTTAAGGCGCTCTACTAAACACACCACGCTCAGAGCTGAGGGAGCCAAATGAGGCGTCTGCCTACGGCGCGCGGGGCATCCGCCCGCTTATTCCTTATATTTCTTACATTTACCTCTCTTGGGCGCCCCGCCACGGCGGAGGTGATCCAGCAAGGCACCACCGCGCTGCGGCTCGACGCGGTGGACGTAGAGGGCGCCGCCAAGGGCGACTTCACCTTCTACGCCAGCTTCCTCAACCGCCACTACAAGCCTCAGACGGCCACCAACCCCAAGGACTGGACCGTCACCTTTGACGGCGAGCCTGTGGACGGCGCCGTAGAGGTCAAGCAGCTGACGGAGAGCCCCAAGGGGATCTCCTTGGTGGTGGTCCTCGCCGCCTATCAAGCGGTGGAGGGTGAGCCCTTTGAGCAGAGCCGCAAGGGGGTGACGCGGATGCTCAACCGGCTGCGCGCCCAGGACAACTCAGCGGTGATCATCTACGGCTCCAGCGTAGAGACGAGCGGCAGCCTCAACCCGGCGCATAACGAGGCCGTGGGCTGGTTGACTGAGCGCAAGGTCGGCGGCGTGACTGTGCAGCTCTTTGAGTCGGTGGAGAAGGGCCTCAACCTCTTCCCCACGGGCTTCGACGCCATCAGCCCCAACCGCGCCCTCCTGATCATCTCTGATGGCTACGACGAGACCGCCGACGATCCCGCGCGGGCCAAGGATCGCATCCAGACGATCCAGCGTGAGGCCAAGCGCCGCAACGTGCGCATCAACGTGGTGGGCAACGCCATCGACGGCGATGAGGAGCTTAAACAGCTCAAGAAGATCTCCAGCTACACGGGGGGGACGTACCGAGAGGCCACCCACGGCGCCAAGCTGGCGCTCTACGTCGATCATGTCGCCGAGGAGCTGCTCGGTCAGCACGTCATCACGCTCAAGAGCACGGACTTTGAGGAGAGCAAGGACACCGCCTTCAAGCTCAAGGTGACCCAGAGCGGCCAGGACTTCACCTCCAACGCGGTGATCCGCTATGTGCCTGAGCAGGAGAGCCACCTGCTCAAATATCTAGCGATTGGCGGCGGGGCGGCCTTGGGGCTCTTGCTCCTGATCTTCATCATCCGCCTTATCATCCGCGCCAGCCGCCGCGAGCCTGAGGTGATCCAAGACCTCGGCCCTGAGACGCGCCACTGCGGGGGCTGCAACAACCAGATTCCGTTGGCCTGGAAGGTCTGCCAGTACTGCGAGGCCCTGCCGCACTTGGGCAAGCTGATCGTCGCCTCCTCAGGCGCGCTCAACGGCCACACCTTCTTTATCCGCGACAGCCTCACCAACATCGGCAAGGCTGAGGGCAACAGCATCGTCATCGACGATCCCTCCGTCTCCAAGCACCACGCGGGGATCAAGGTCAAAGATCAGCGCTTTGAATTGGCCGACTTCGGCAGCACCAACGGCGTGCTGGTCAACGGCCAGCGCATCTCCAAGCTGTTCCTCAAGGACGGCGATCGGGTGGGGATCGGCGGCGTCGAGCTGGAGTTTAGGCTCAAGAAATAGGCGACGCGCCGCCTTAAATCAACCTTATCACCTTGATTTTATAGGCTTTATCGGCATTATCAAAGCGCTTGATTTTTCTCCGCCGTGCCCTAATGTCTCTCACCTTACCTTGCGGGAGACATCATGGATCCAGTCACCCTCGCCCGACTCCAGTTCACGATCACCACGGTCTATCACTTCCTCTTCGTGCCTCTCACGCTGGGCCTCTCGGTCTTCATCGCCCTGATCGAGACGATGTACGCGCGAACGGGCGATGAGGTCTACCGGCGCATGGCCCGCTTCTGGGGCAAGCTCTTTTTGCTTAACTTCGCGGTGGGTGTGGTCACGGGGCTTATCCAAGAGTTCCAGTTCGGGATGAACTGGGCGCAGTACTCGACCTTTATGGGCGACATCTTCGGCGCGCCCTTGGCGATCGAGGCGCTCTTGGCCTTCTACCTTGAGTCGATCTTTATGGGGCTGTGGATCTTTGGCTGGGACAGGCTCTCGCCCAAGGCGCACGCGGCGGTCGCCTGGATCGTCGCCATCGGCTCCAACCTCTCAGCTTTTTGGATTCTCGTCGCCAGCTCCTTTATGCACCAGCCTGTTGGCTACCAGATCGTCGATGGCCGTGTGCAGATGAATGACTTTTGGGCGCTGATTACGAACCCGCACTTAGCGACACAGTTCCCCCACGTCGTGACAGGGGCCTGGCTGACCGCCGCCTTCTTTATCCTGGGAATCTCCGCGTGGCATCTGCGCAAAAAACAGCAAGATGAGGTATTTCGGCGCTCTTTCCGTATCGCCGCCCCCATCGCGTTGATCAGCGCCCTGCTCGTGACCTTCCTTGGCCATATCCAAGGCCAACACATGATCCAATGCCAGCCGATGAAGATGGCGGCGGCGGAGGCGCTCTGGGAGGACGCAGATCCAGCGGGCTTATCCCTCTTCACCTGGGGTGATGAGGAGCAACTCAAGGATGTATGGGCGATTCATATGCCGTATGTCCTTAGTTTTATGGCACATGACCGTTTTGACGGCAAAGTCAAGGGCATTAAGAACCTTAAAGCAGACTACGAGGCGCGCTTTGGGCCTGGAGACTATGTCCCATCGGTCTTTACGGCCTATTGGAGCTTCCGTGCCATGGTCGGAGCGGGGATACTTATGCTTATATTGTCAATCTGGGCGGTGGCTTGGGGGCGCACACGCCGCGCGCTGCGTTGGTCGCTCTTGATGCGTGCGCTTCCCTGGGCGATTGGCCTACCTTTCCTCGCCAACACGACAGGCTGGATACTCACCGAGGTTGGACGCCAACCTTGGGTTGTCTTTGAGCTGCTCAAGACAGAGGACGCCATCTCACCTTATGTCACTTCCGGTCAAATCCTCTTCTCGATCATCTCATTTACCTTAATCTTTATGCTTGTTTCCGCCGCCGAGGTCTTTCTTATGCTGCGCTTCATCAAAAAAGGGCCAGAGGGTGAGCATCAGCCCGCCGAGGGGGCGTCATAATGGATCTCAACCTCCTTTGGTTCATCCTCATCGCGGTCCTCTTCACGGGCTTCTTCTTTTTAGAGGGCTTTGACTACGGCGTGGGCATGCTCCTGCCCTTTATGAGCCGTGAAGATCGCGCGCGGCGGGCGGTGATCAACACGATCGGGCCGGTCTGGGACGGCAACGAGGTCTGGATGGTCACGGCGGGCGGGGCGCTGTTCGCCGCCTTCCCGCGCTGGTACGCCGCCCTCTTCAGCGGGCTCTACATCCCCCTCACGCTGCTGCTCTTGGCCCTCATCGCCCGAGGTGTGTCCTTTGAGTTTCGCAGCAAGCACCCTGATCCGCGCTGGCGTGGCCTCTGGGATAGGGCGATCTTCTTCGGCAGCCTTGTGCCAGCGATCCTCTGGGGCGTGGCCGTTTCCAGCTGGGCGCGCGGGCTGCCGCTCGACGCGGCGGGTCACCCCACCACGGCGCTCCTGCCCTTGCTTGATCCCTTCGCCCTGCTCGGCGTGGTGACGGCGACGCTGGTCTTCGCCCTCCACGGCGCGCTCTTCTTGGGGCTCAAGCTCGGCGGCGCGCTCTCGACGCGGGCGCGCGCCCTCGCCTGGCGCCTGTGGCCCTTCGCCCTGGCCGCCGCGCTCAGCTACGCCATCTCGGCCTACTTCCAGGTGCCCGCGCGGGCCTTGGCTGGGCTGGCCTGGGGGCTCAGCGGCGGCGCGCTGCTGGCCTTGGCGGGCGTCGGCGTGGCGATCAAGCGCGCCCGCGACGGCTGGGCGTTTATCCTCACGGCGCTCACGATCGTCGCCGCCACCGCCGCCTTCTTCGCCAGCCTCTTCCCCCTCGCCCTGCCCTCCACGATCAGCCCCGCCCATCACCTTGACATCTACAACGCCGCCGCCTCCGCCCACACCCTGACGGTGATGAGCTGGGTGGCCTTGGTCTTGGTGCCCGTGGTGCTGGTCTATCAGAGCTGGACCTACTGGGTCTTCCGCCAGCGCCTCACCGCCGACAGCGAGCTGGAGTATTGAGCCCGCCCCCCTCGGGGGCTGGCCTGAGCCTCGATCCGCGCCTGCTGAGGCTGGTGGATTGGCGTCGCTATGGCCTGGGCTTGGGGCTGGGCTTGCTGGCCCACGCCGCGCAGCTGGGGTTGGCGGCGTGCCTCGTCGCCGCCCTCCTGGACAGGCCGCCTTGGGCTTGGGCTGCGGGCCTCTTGGCGCTGCGCCTCGGCGCGGCCCTGGGGGCGGAGTGGCTGGCGGCGGGGCTCGCCGATGAGGCCAAGGCGCGCGCGCGGGCTGGGCTTTGGGCCTCATCGGCGCGGCGCGGCGTCGGCGAGGGCGTCGCCGCCACCACCACGGCCTTTGTCCAAGGCGTAGAGGGCCTCGCGCCGTATTTTCAGCGCTACCTGCCGCAGCTGGGGCTCGCCGCCCTGGCGCCCGCGCTGGTCCTCGTGTGTGTCCTCATCCTCGATCCGCTCTCGGGCCTGCTCTTGGCCCTGACCGCGCCGCTCCTGCCCTTGTTTATGATCCTGATCGGGCGCAAGACCGCCCAGATCAGCCGTCGATCGTGGGGGGCGCTGATGGCGATGGGGCGTCGCCTCTTCGATCTGCTGGGCGCCTTGGAGGATTTGGTCCTGCTGGGGGCCGCGCCACAGCAGATCGAGCGCCTCAAGGCCGAGGGTGAGCGGCTCCGCCAAGCCGCCTCGGAGGTCTTGCGCTTCGCCGCCGCCTCTGCCCTGGCCTTGGAGCTGATCGCGACCCTCTCCACCGCCATCATCGCGGTGCAGATCGGGCTGCGCGCGCTCTCCGGCGGGGTCGATCTGGAGCGCGCCTTGCTGATCCTCCTCTTCACCCCGGAGCTTTACCAACCTCTCCGCGCCTTGGGCGCGCGTTTCCACGCGGGGATGAGCGGGATCAGCGCCCTGGAGGCGGTGGCGACGCCGCCAACGCCGCCGCCGGGCCGCGCCGCGCCGGTGGGGCCGCTGCGCCTCGACGCGGTGTCCGTTCGTTACCCCGAAGACCCCCTGCGCGATAAAGCTTTGTCCTTGATATCATTGACGATTCATCAAGGGGAGCGGTTGGCGATTTGGGGGCCGAGCGGCGCGGGTAAGAGCACCCTCGCGCGCCTGATCTTGGGCGAGCTGAGCCCCGATGAGGGGGCGATCTCCGTCGCCGGGGTGCCCTTGGCAGAGATCGACGCCTTGGCGTGGCGCGCGCAGCTGGGCTACGCGCCGCAATCGCCGTTGATCTTGGGTGAGACCTTCGCCTCGGCGCTGCGCATGGCCGCGCCCGAGGCCGATGACGCGCGGTTGGAGGCCGCCGCCCGCGCCGCCGGGGCCTGGGGCTTTATCGCCGCGCGTGAGGGGGGCCTTTTGGCCTCGATCGGGGCGGGCGGCGCGCGCCTCAGCGGCGGTGAGCGGCGCCGCTTGGCCTTGGCCCAGGTGATCTTGAGGGGCGCGCCCTATGTCGTCCTCGATGAGCCCACCGCGCACCTCGATGAGGCCGCCCGCGCGGCGACCTTGGAGGCGATCTCTGGCCTGCGCCCCGAGGGCGCGGCGCTCATCATCACCCATGATCCTCAGCTCGCCGCGCGCTGCGACCGCGTCGCGCGCCTGGAGCGGGGTCGCCTGGTCTCCATCGACCCGCCCGAGGCCATCGCCGACCTCGCCGCGCCGATCATCGCGGCCTTCACCCCCCCCGCGCCGCCCGCGCCACCCGCCCCAGGCCCCGCGCTGCGCTTGATCGGCGCCTGGCTGCTCCAACACCCCTTGGCGCTGAGCGCCGCCCTCCTCCTCGGCACAGGCGCGATCGGCGCCAGCGTCGGCCTCATGGGCGTGGCGGGCGCCTTGATCGTCACGGCGGCGGCGGGGCCGCCCCTGGCGGCGCTTCAGATGATGATCCTGGGCGTGCGCGCCTTGGGGACGCTGCGGGGGCCGCTGCGCTACGCCGAGCGCCTCATCACCCACGATCTCAGCTTCGCCTTGACCGGGTGGCTGCGCGCGCGGGTCTTTGAGGGGCTCGCCGCGCGCGCCCACCTCGATCCGCCCCGTCGCGGCGCGGCCTTGGCGCAGATCATCGAGGACGTGGACGCCCTTCAGCGGCTGGTGATCGAGGGCCTCACGCCGCCCTGGGTGGCGCTGTGTGTCCTCCTGGGCGTGGGCCTCGCTCAAGCGCGGCTGAGCCTCACGTTGGCGCTCATCACCGTCGGCGGGCTGCTGGCGGCGGGGCTGGTCGCGGCGGGGTTTGGCTTGGCAGAGGCCAGGCGGGGGCGACGGCTGGCTGAGGCAGAGGCGCGGCTGGGCGGCGCGGTGGAGGGGGCG
>JAHJCH010000358.1 GCA_018813065.1 Myxococcota bacterium | reverse complement strand
GCGGCGACGTCCGGCGCGGGCGGCCGCGCGTCTGGCGGTGGCGCGCTCAGCCCCACGTCGAGCGCCTGAGGCGCGACAGGCGAGGGCGACGGCGCGCTCAGCAGCGGCCCCCCCAGCCCCCCCAAGGCCAGGCCGATGAGGAAGCCCAAGGCCAGCCGCAGGCGCCCAAGATCACGCTTGGGCTTGGAGAGCTGATCCAGCGCCTGGGTCATCAGCGCCGAGGAGCGCGGCGAGGTCAGCGCGTCAAAGACGGCGAGGAACTCCGAGACGCTCTCAGGCCGCGCCTCCATGTCCAAGCTCAGCCCACGATCGATGAGGTGGGTCAGCGCCTTGGGCATCTGCGGGCAGCGCGCCGCGAGGGGCTCGACCCCCTCGCCCAAGAGCACGGCGAAGATCTCGCGCTGGCTGCGCCCGGCGATGGCGCGCGCGCCGCTGATGCACTCGTAGAGGATCGCCGAGAAGGCGAAGATGTCGGCGCGGTGATCGACGACCTCCCCCTTGAGCTGCTCAGGCGGCATGTATTGGAGCGTGCCCATGATGTGCCCCGTCGCCGTCTTGACCTCGGCCTCCTCCATCTTCACCAGACCAAAGTCCAGCAGCTTGACGAAGTCCGCCCGCCCCCCACGCTGGATCAGCATGATGTTGTCCGGCTTGAGATCACGGTGGATCATGCCCTCGCCGTGGGCGATGGCCAGGGTTGAGGCGATCTCGCGCCCAAGCCGCACGGTGGCGTCGAGGCCCAGCGGCCCCTGGGCCAGCCGCGACGTCAGCGTCTCGCCCTTGAGGACCTCCATGACCAAGAAGGGCTCGCCGTGCTCCGATGAGTAGCCCAGATCATAGACCTGCACGATGTGCTGAGAGAGGCCGCTGAGCTGTTGAGCAGCCTGCGCTTCTTGGAGGAGACGGCCACGCAGCTCCGCGCGCTCTCGCTGAGGGAGGCCCGAGGGCAAGGACAGCAGCTTGATCGCCCGCTCCGCCTTGAGGCGCGTGTCCTCGGCGAGGAAGACCTTGCCCATCCCCCCCTCGCCCAAGGCGCGCAGCAGCCGGTAGCGGCCCCCGTCGAGGCGCTCGACGCCGAAGAGGCTCTGGCCGCAGGCGGGGCAGAAGGTCGCCAAGGCGTCCTCGATGCGCTCCCCGCAGCGGCCGCAGGTGGCGCCCCGCCCTCGCGGCGTGAGGATCGGCGACGCTGAGCCGAAGAACCAAGGCGCCACGCGATCCGGCTCGGCGGCGGCGTGGGCGCGGCTGCTGTCGGTGATCATAAAGCGCGCGAGATCGGCGTTGGTGATCGGCGCCCCGATGGCCCCCGCTTGGCCTGAGAGGCCCCGCAAGGCGCGCTTGAGGAAAGGCGTAGGCCCTTGCTTGTACGCGCTCAGCTCGGCGCGCTCCTCGATGGGCAGCCCCAGCGCCCAGGCGGCGCCGTCGAGGGCCTCGGGCCGGGCGGGCATGTCGAGGAGGACCCCCGCGCCCTTGAGCAGCGCGCCGACCTGGCTGATGTCGAGGGCGGTCTGCTCGAAGAGGCCCACGCGGGCGTCACGGGGCAGGAGGTAGACCCCCGCACAAGCGCAAGAGAGGAAGGCGAAGCGCGCCTCGCCCTCAGCCAGCCAGCGGAGCTGGGCGAGGAGGTTGGCCCGCAGCGGCCGCGCCCCCTCCTCCGCCGCGTCGTCGATGAGGAGGCGCACGCTCCAGCCGTCAAGCTCAAACAGCTCGGCGAGGTGACGCAGCGCCGCTGAGGTGCCGGGGCGGGCGGGCAGCGCCTCGTCGAGGTAGGCTTGGACCCCAAAGAACAGCGCGCGCCGCTTCGGGGCCGCCGTCTCGGCGCGCTCTTGGTCGGACATCAAGCCCCCCTGTTTTAGAGGGGCCTACTCTAACGTCACCCCCGATTCCCCGTCTAGATCGCCTCAGCGCTTGCCGTCCATCTCCTCGATGCTCTCCAACAGCTCACGCAGCCCAAAGGGCTTGGCGAGGAAGGCCTCGGGGCGATGGCCGCCGCTGCGCGAGCGCAGGCTGTGCTCGGTGTAGCCGCTCATCAGGATGACCCGCAGCGGCGGGCGACGGGCGTGGGCGGCCTCAAGGATCTCCAGCCCGCTGGCCTTGGGCATGGTGACGTCGATGAGCGCGAACTCATAGCGGCCGCCGTCCTCGGCGACGCGCTGGAGCGCCGCCTCGCCGTCTCGGACGATCTCCGCCTCGTAGCCCAGGCGCCGCAGGAGGCGCTCGGCGAGTGCGAGGACGACGGGCTCGTCATCGGCGACGAGGACACGCCCCAGCTTGAGCCGTGGGCGAGGGGTGATGCTGGGGGGCTGAGGCCCTGGGCCCTTGGAGAGCGTCAGCGGGCGGGCGGGGAGGTAGATGGTGAAGCGGCTGCCCTCGCCCGGCGTGCTGTCCACCTCCACCCCACCTTGATGCGCCTTGGCGATCCCCAAGAGCGCGGCGAGCCCCAGGCCCCGCCCCTGAAACTTGGTGCTGTAGAAGGGCTCGAAGATGCGCGTCAGCGTGGCCGCGTCCATGCCCCCCGCCTCATCGTCCACCCGCAGCCGCGCGTAGCACCCCGGCGGCAGCCGGAGGCCTTGGCCGCAGAGGCGCGGTGAGGCGAGGTGAACCTCGTCGAGCCGCACATCCACCCGGCCCTGCGCGGTGTCAAAGGCCTCGGCGGCGTTGATGACCAGGTTCATCACGATCTGGCGCAGCTGGGAGGGATCGCCGACGATCTCCAAAGGCTCAAGGGCGTAGTGGACCTCCACGCCTGAGGGGATGGCCGCGCGCAGGAGGGGGCGCGTCTCCTCGATCAGCGCGTCGAGCTGGAGGGGCTGGTAGGCGGGCTTCTGGCGCCCGGCGAAGGTCAACATCTGGCGGCAGAGGCCCGCGGCGGCTTGCCCCGCGCTGTAGATGTCGCTGAGGCAGGCGCGCGCCTCCTCGGCGTCCTCCCCCGCCAGCCCCTCCAAGGTCACCTTGGCCAGATCAGCGTTGCCGAGGATGCCCACGAGGAGGTTATTGAAGTCGTGGGCGATGCCCCCCGCCATGACCCCGAGGCTCTCCAGCTTCTGCGCTTGGAGGATCTGCTGCTCCAGATCGCGGCGGCGCTCATCGGCGAGGCGCTCATCGGTCATGTCGAGGACGAAGAGGAGCGCGCCGCCCTCGGAGGGGTGGGCGCTGATCGTCAGCCAACGCCAGGCGTCGTCCACCAGGAAGCGCAGCTCCGCTTGCGCCCGCGCGCCGGTCTGGATGCAGCGCGTGATGGCCTCACGCACGCTCGCCGCCGCCTCCCCCCAGACCGCCTCGACGGTGCGCCCCTCCAGCCCCTCGGCGCGCTCACCCAGGAGCAAGGCGGCGGCGCGGTTGGCGTAGCGATAGCGCCCGCCCGCGTCCACGATGGCGCAGCCCTCGATCATGCCATCGAGCACCCGCTGGAGGCGGCTCTCGCTCTCTTCGAGGCGGCTGCGCGTCTTTTGGCGTGATTGGATGAGCGTGAGGAGGCTGGAGAAGGCGGCGGCCAGCTTCTCGGCGTGGGCGCGGGCCTCGACCTCGCCGCCGATCATCACGGCGATGCGCTCGCCGTTCTCGCTGGCGTCGCCCTCCACCGTGACCGTACACAGACGATCCCCCGCCCCGCCCTCGACCTGGAGCGGGGTGATGAGGGCGCGCTCATGGGCGAGGGCGGGCAGATCCTTGGGGCCTGGGCAGATGCCCATGGGGCACTCCACGTCGCCGAGGGCCAAGAGGCGGCGTGGCTCATCCTTGAGCAGCGAGTAGACGCAGACACAGCGGGCGCCCTCGGCGCGCAGGAGGTGCTCCCCCGTCTCCTTGATCAGCGACTCCAGCGCGCCGCCCTTGAGCGTCTCGCGCGAGAGGTTCAAGAGCAGCTCATTGGAGCGCAGCTCCTGCTCCAGCGCCTCGCGGCTGCGCTCACGGGCCTCGACGCTGACAAAAGAGCACAGCGCGGTCATCCCCTCGCCATGAAGCCCCGGCTGGAGGATCGACTCCACCTGCGCCCGAAACCCCAGCCGCCCCACCGCGCCTCGACGAAAGCGGATCAGCTCAGGGGTGGCGCGCCCTGACTCAAAGACGGCCTTGAGGTGGGCTTGCAGCTTGATCTGATCCGAGGCCTCGGCGAAGCGCACGAGGAGCCGATCCTTGATCTGCGGCGGCGCCAGGCCCAGCAGCTCGGCGGCCCGCGCGTTGAGGTTCTCCACGCGCCCCTCAGCGCCCACCACCAGGTAGGCCACCGGCGCGTCATAGAAGAGCTGAAAGTAGTGGTTGCGCGAGCGCTGAAGCATCGCCTCGGTCTGGCGCAGCTCCTCGTTTTGGACCTCCAGCTCGATCTTGTGGATGTTGAGCTCTTCCAGCAGCGCGCGCTCATCCTCGGGCGGGAGATCATGGCTCATGGGCTTTATCCTCGGGCGGGAGCGGGCTGAGGCGACAGACCACGCGGTAGAGCGCGCCGCTGCTCTTAAAGCAAGGCACCGCCAACATCTTGAGCGGCACGCGGGTGCCGTCCTCGCGCCGGATGGCTTGGCGCGTGATCACAGGCTTGCGCGCCTCGATGGCCTGCATCAGCGGCGAGGCCGCCCCGCCTTGGGCGTCGTCCATGGCCTCCAGCTGCCAATCCGGCGGCGTATAAGGGCGCGCGGGATCATCCCACGCGGCGTCCTCCACGCCCAGCAGGCGCGCGGCGGCGGGGTTGGCCATGGTGACGCGCCCGTCTGGATCAATGAAGGCGATCGCCTCGGCGCTGAGCGACATCATGCTCTCGATCAGCTCATGCTCAAGCCTGATCAGCTCAGGGAGATCCGCCTCCTGCGCCAAGCTGCCCCACTGATCGACCAGCCCCTCCAGGCGGGCCTGGGCGGAGAGCGCCTCGCGGACACGGTGGACGTCGATGAGCGTCAGCAGCGCGCCGGTGATCTCCTCGTTGCGGGCGACGAAGGGGATGAGGCGCAGCAGATACCAGCGCCCGTCCAGGTGGAACTCGACCTCATGCTCTCGCCCGGTCTGGATCACCCCTTCCAGTTGCACGGTGAGATCCTTGGGGAAAGGCGCCAAGGCCAGATCGGAGAGGGGCCGACCCATGTCATGGGGCAGGAGCCGAATCAGCTTGGCGGCCGAGGGGGTGAACTTGCGGATGCGCAGATCATGATCAAGGAAGACCGTGGCGATGCGATTGCTCTGCAAGAGGTTGTCAAGGTCGTCATTGAGCTGGCTTAACTCGAGAATCTTGTTTTGATACTCTGAGTTGACTGTATGAAGCTCCTCATTAAGCGATTGTAGCTCTTCATTCGTCGCTTGCAGCTCTTCATTTGATGCCACAAGCTCCTCATTCGTGGCTTGTAGCTCTTCATTGCTCGTCTCAAGCTCTTCGATCGTCGCCTGGAGGCTCTCTCGCGTATATTGAAGCTCCATTTCCAGATCACGCATCCGCGCGCTGATCTCCTCATCGAAGCGCACGACGGACTCTTCACCGTCGCCCTCCTTGGCCTCGACGGGCGCCTCAACCTCGATAAACAGCAGGGTGATCTCCGCTTGATGCTTCTCATCCGGCAGCTTGCGCATCCGCAGGGTGTAGCTCTGCTCAGGATCACTCCTGAGCCGGACATTGCGGTAGGTCAACGGCGCGCCCTCGCGGCGGAGCTTGCCCAAGCCCGTGGCGATGAGCACCGCCAGCTCCTCACGCGCCATGCTGAGGATGTTGAGGCTGAGCCGGCCCGGCGCGAGCCGGAAGAAGCGTGAGATGTCACCAAAGACGTGAATCGGCTCCAGCTTCTCATTGAGCGCGACCCCAGCGGGCGCGAAGGTCTGGCTGATGTACCCAAAGAGGCGCTGCTGCGTGCGATCTCGAATATCAGGGATCTGCTCTAGGTTCGGCCGCGTGTGTGGCCGAATCGACGGCAAAGCGCGGTGTGCTTCAATCGTCGAGAGGCTGTGGTTTCGCGCCCGGTAGATCTTTGACGCCGCGTCAAAGGGGACAAACTCACTGCTCATCTCACCGATCGTCTCACTGTTGCCGAGGAAAAGAAAGCCATCTTTTCTAAGGCCAAAAGCAAATAAATTAAGCACTTTATGCTGAACTTCAGGTTTGAAGTAGATTAACAAATTGCGGCAACTGATTAAATCAAGCCGCGTAAAGGGTGGATCTTTGAGTAGATTTTGAGTGGCAAAGACGATCACCTCGCGGAGCTGACGCGTGACCACGTATCGACCATCGACGTGCTTGAAATAGCGGCCGAGGAGGTCGGTATTGACCTGCCCGGCGATGCTCTCCGGGTAACGCCCTTGGCTGGCTAACTCGATGGCCTTGGAGTCCACGTCCGTGGCGAAGATCTGAAGCTCCCTGAACAGCTGGAGGCGCTCCATCGCTTCGAGGAGCAAGATCCCAATCGAGTAGGCCTCCTCCCCCGTCGAGCAGCCCGGCACCCAGACCCGCACGGTGTGGTTGGACTCGCGCAGCAGGCGGGGGATGACCTCCTCTTGGAGCTTGTCGAAGGCCTCGGTGGTGCGGAAGAACTGGGTGACGCCGATGAGGAGATCGGCGGCGAGGGTGCGCCGCTCATGGGAGGCGCTGCGCAGGAAGGTGAGGTAGTCCTCAAGCTGCTGGATATGCTGGACGCGCAGCCGCCGCTCGATGCGCCGCCGCACCGTGCCGATCTTGTACTCCTGAAAGTTGATGCCCACCTCGCGCTTAAGCTCCAGGAGGATCTGGGCAAACTCATCGGAGCGCTCTGAGATCAGCGGGACGTCTTGGGTGACGATCACGCCGTGATGGCGGACATAGCGCAGCAGCTCTCCGGGCATCTCCTCGGGCGGCAGGATGTAGTCAGCGACGCCCGTGGAGATGGCCGAGCGCGGCATCCCATCGAACTTGGCCGAGTCCTGGGCCTGGACCATGATCATCCCCGCCGCCTCCTTGATGGCCTGCACCCCCTGCGTGCCGTCGCTGCCCGTGCCGGAGAGGATGATGCCCACTGCGTGCTCGCCCTGATCCTCGGCCAGGGCGCGGAAGAAGACGTCGATGGGCAGGTTGACCTTGTTTTTGCGCACCATCTCGGTGAGCTGAAGCCGCCCGCCGTTGATGCGCAGGATCTTCTTGGGGGGGATGAGGTAGACGTGATCGGCCTGGACCTCGACGCCCTCCTCCGCCCGCACCACCCGCATGGGGGTGTGCTTGGACAGCAGCTCCACCATCAGGCTCTCATAGTCCGGCGACAGGTGCTGGACGACGACGAAGGCCAGCCCGCTCGACTCTGGGACGTGGGCGAAGAAGGTCTGGAGCGCGTCAAGCCCCCCCGCAGAGGCCCCAATCCCAACCACAAAGAGCGTTTGATCTTTCATCTCTACGACCGCCTCCGTTGAGAACGGGCTAATTTAGCGTGCCCGCGTGAGGGGCGCTAGGGCTCGCTCTCGCCGACGCGCTCGATCAGGCGCGCCCGCTTCTTGATCGGGTAGCGGCGCAGCGCCTCATCGGCGGAGAGCCCCGCGCGGCGCATGGCGAAGAGGGCGCCGGAGAAGGGCGCCTTGAGCGAGGCCTCGGCGAAGGCGCGGGGCTCGGCGTGGATCGCCAGCGCCGCGTAGGCCGCCTCGATGGTCGCCACCAAGGCGGCGCGGCGGGCCTCGGCGCGCCGCAGGGCGGGGGCATAGCGTGGGCTGCCGTCCAGGAGCGCCGCCTGCTCCCCCGCGTCGATGACCCGCAGGAGGTGGCGGAGGCTCAGGGCGCGCGTGTTGGGGCAGATCGGCGCCAGCCAAGCACGGCGGCTGTACTCAGGGGACTTGATCTTCACCCGCCGCCACGCCGCGTCTTGGACGACGTAGCCCTCCGCGGTTGCGGCGTCGAGGGTCGCCGCTGCCGCTTGAAGAGGGGCGGCCTGCACAAGCGCCCCCCTCAGATCAAGGCGCGGCGCGGCGCGCCAACCCATCGCTGCGGCGATCTCCACGGGATCAAGCTCTTGGTGCGTGACCAGCGCGCGGGCGCCGATGAGGTGCAGCCGCTCCTCGGCATAGCGCACCACGATCGCGTGCTTGGGCGTGGTCAGCTCAAAGAGATAACAAGTCCGGCTCAGCGGCGGCAGGCGATAGCCCTGCGCGCGCCAGATCCGCCAAAACAGCGCGTGGAAGGGCTCAGGGCCTTGAGGATCACGCAGGCACATCAGCCCAGAGGCGTCCGGGCGGCGAGAGGAGGCGACATGCCACGCCCCCTGATAGGCGTAGAGGATCGCCAGGGAGCCGTCGAGCTTGTCAAAGACGCGCGCTGTGCCCCAATCCAAGGGCGTCGCCTGCCCCTCTGGCTCGCTGAGGTTAAAGAAGCGGTGGAAGGGCTCGGCCAAGCAAGCCCAGCCCTGCGCGGCGTCGAGGATCAGCCCCCGGCACTCACGGACGATGGGGTGATCGCGTGGCGTGGACTGAGGCGTGTAGCGCAGCTGCACGATCGAGGGCGTGGCCTCGTGGTGACGGACGCCGATGTTGAAGCGACGACGCAGGGCGTCGAGGGCGTCGAGGGGCGCGCGATGAGCGCGCAGGGCGGCCTGGGTGCGCAGCGCCGCGCGCTCCCAGATCGGCGGCGGCGGGCACACAGGCAGGGCGGCGCGCAGG
>JAHJCH010000357.1 GCA_018813065.1 Myxococcota bacterium | reverse complement strand
GCGCCCGCGCCTCGCGCGCCGCCCGCGCCGAGGGCGTCTCGCCGCTGAAGATCCGCGCATAAAGCAGGCGGCGCCGCGCGTGCTCCACCTCCTCATCGCTGAGCCCCACCTCCACGAAGCGCTGATGCTCATCGCACAGCAGCGCCAAGGCCGCGGGCAGATCCGCGAGGGCGACGCCTGTCCTGATCATCATCACCCCCGCCTCGCGCTCCGCCGTCAGCCGCGCATAAGCGCCATAGCTCCAGCCGCGCTTGACACGGATCTCTTGCATCAGCCGTGAAGAGAAGCCGCCGCCGAAGGCCTCCACCGCCACCTCCAGGGCCTGAAGATCAGGGTGCGCGGCGGCCACGGTGGGGCGGGCCATCAAGATCTGGGCGTGCCCGCGCTTGGGGCGGCTCAATATCGTCAGCCGACGACCCGGCGTGCGCGTCAGCGGCGGCAGGGGGGGCGGTGGCGCGCCGACGCCCAACGCCGCCACCAGGGGTCCCAGGGCCGCGCGCGTCGCCGGCACATCTACGTCCCCCGAGGCCGTCCACAGCGCGCGCCCTTGGGTATAGCGCGCCTCAAAGAAGCCGCGCACGATCTCGGGGGTGATCCGCGCCAAGCTCTCGGGCGAGCCCAAGGCCCCCAGGCCCAGCGGGTGATTAGGATAAAGGCGCTGACGTAAAAGGGCGCGCAGCAGGCTGTGATCATCACCCGCCAGGGCCTCAAGCTCCGCCAGCATCCCCCGCTTGGCCCGCGCCACCTCCGCGTCGGTGAAGGCGGGGCGGATCAATATCTCGCCCAGCAGGGCGATGAGGGCGTCGAGATCCTCAGAGAGCACCCCCGCGCCGAGGCCCACCGCGTGGGGCTGCGTAAATGGCGTCAGCTCTGCGCCCAGCTCGGCGACGGCCTCCGCCAGCGCGCGGGCGTCACGCGCCATCGTCCCGCGCGTCAACGCGCGATGTGTCAGGGTCGTCAGGCCCTCCAGGCCAGGGGGGGCCTCCGCAGGGCGGACATCGAAGTAAACGTTGAGGTGGACATAAGGGAACGCTCGATGGGGCACCAAGATCAGCGATGGATCGATCATGCGTGGCCCTCAGGGCGCCCGATTACGGTCACACGCGCGTCGAGATCAAGGGCATCAAAGGCGGCCATGACCTCATCAAGGCCGACGCGCGTGTAGGCCTCGGCGCGCTCAAAGAGCCGCTCAAAGCCGCCCATGATCTCCCAAAAGCCCAAGGACTGCGCGCGCTGCTGATGGGCCTGAAGCCCACGATAAGAGCGCACCAACAGGGTCTTCTTGGCCCGCCGCAGCGCGCCCTCACCGAGCCCCTCGCGGCGCAGCGTCGCCAGGGCGGCCAAGAGGGCCTCCTCGGCGCGCTCTGCGGGCAGCCCCGCGCGCAGATCGACGCTGATCTCATAGAGCCCGCCCTCGCGAAAGCTGGGCGGCGCGGCGTAGACGCCCATGGCGATCTCCAGCTCCTCGACCAGCCGACGGGTCACGGGCGCGGCGTCCCCCTCAAACAGCGCCTCATTGAGGATCTCCAAGGCGGGGTGCAGGGGGTGATTGATGGGCAAGCCAGGCAGGCCCCACAGCAGGCGCTCGACGGGGATCGCCAGCCGCCGCATCCTGCGGCGCGGCCCCTCCGCCCAGTGACCGGGGCTGGGCGGGGTCGGCGGGGGCGGCGGGCTGGGCGCCAGGCCCTCATAGTGGCCGATGACCGCCTCGATCTGCGCGGGGCTGACGCGCCCAGAGAGGATGAGGACGAGGTGATTGGGCGCGTAGCGGGCCTGATAAAAGCGGCGGAGGGTCAGCGCGTCGATGGCCTCGATGGAGGCGCGCCAGCCCACGGTCGGCGCGCCATAAGGCTGCCCCTCGAAGGCCGTCCCCCACAGCAGCTCACCCAGGAGGCCATCGGGGTGCTCATCGACGCGCTCCATCCGCTCTTGGAGGACCACCGCCCGCTCCGCCTCCACCTGCGTGGGGTGCAGAGACAGCGCCGTCAGTCGATCCGCCTCCATCTCCACCAGGGGCAGCAGCGCCGCGTGGGGGACATCTTGATAATAAAAGGTCCAATCCAGACCCGTCGCCGCGTTCACCGCCCCGCCCATGGCGCTGACGTGCTGATCCAAGGCCCCCTCGGCGAAGCGCGCCGTCCCTTTAAACATCAGGTGCTCCAGGAGATGGGCCAGGCCCGCTTGGCCGGGGGGATCATCCGCCGAGCCGACGCGCAGCCAGCTCTGATAGCTGATGATCTCAGCGTGGGGATCGGGCAGCGTCAGCAGCGTCAAGCCATTGGGGAGGCAGCGGCGCTCGATCCGCAGCGCCTCATTAAAGGTGAAGACCTCGGGGTTCACGCGCGCACCTGGGGTGATAAAAGGTGCGGGCTTGTAGCAGATCCAGTGGCCTGATGCGTGACTTTGAGGTTGTCGCCGCCGCCGCCTCAGCCTATTTTGCCCGCCTCAACGATCGACGGACCCGCCGTGCTCGCCTCCAAGCTCAAGCCCTTCTTCACCGCTGAGTTCCTCAAGTTCTGCTCGGTGGGCGCCAGCGGGGTGGTGGTCAACCTGGGCTTCCTCGCCCTCTTCAGCGAGGCGATGGGGATCCGCAGCAGCGTCGCCTCAGCGCTCGCCATCGAGATCTCAATCCTCTCCAACTTCCTGATCAACGAGCACTGGACCTTCCGAGGGGCGCGCGCGGGTCGGCTATGGACGCGAGGGCTGCGCTTTCAGCTGATCTCGCTCATCGGCGCGCTGATGCAGTGGGGGATCTTCTTGGCGATGAACCTCGCCTGGCTGTGGCTGATCTTGGGGGGGCTTGAGGCCTACCTCGCCGACGGCGCGCCTTGGCTCAAGCTGGTGCGCGAGCCGCCGGAGGTGGGGCGCTGGGTCTACGCCTCCCAGCTCATCGGCATCGGGGCGGCGACGGCGTGGAACTTCCTGGCGAACTTTTACTGGACGTGGCGGCGGGGCGTGGACGGGGCCTAGAGCGCGCCGCCGAGGCTCTCCAAGGCGCGGCGGGCGAGCTTGACGCGGCGGCGGTTGCGGGGGATGACGTTGAGCTTGCTCTTGCCCAAGAGCTGACACTCCGAGGCGTAGTCGCCTGAGCACAGCGCGCTGCTCTTGGGGTCGAGCAGCTTGAGGACGCCGACGGGCTGCCCCATCAGCAGCAGCTCAAAGTTGGTGCTCAGCGCCTTCTCCGCCCTCAAGGAGAACCGCAGCGCGGGCTCATCGTTGATCTTGATGTAGGTCTTGGGATCAAGGAGGAAGCTGGGATCATCGGTGCTGGGGATAAAGATCTGGTAGGTGTCGCCCAGCACGGGCAGCCCCAACCACTGCCCCTGCTTCTTGTTGACCTCTTCTGGCTTAACGGCGCGCAGATCATCATCGCGGAACTGGATATACATCCGGCTGTCTTTGGCCCGGAAGCGCAGCGAGCACATGGAGGCCCACTCCGCCGTACACAGCTTGATGCGGCCCTCTTCGACGGCGCCGACCTCATCCCCGTCATAGATCAGCTTGTCGCCCTCGCGCATCACCCGCACCGGCTCGGAGCGATCATCGCCGCTGCGCAAGATCCCGCGCACCCACAGCTCACCGTCACGCGGCGCCGCCTCGACCTTGTAATAGGACTCATTGGGGCCATAGATACGCGTCTCTTCATACTCGCTGTCGAGGGGCGGGGCGGGCTCGGGCTCAGGGGCGGGCTCGGGCGGGATCTTGGCGCCATCATCACCATCATCGGGCACGTCGGGCGCGCTCTCGTCCTCGGCCTCCTCGTTGTCGGGGGGCAGCTTATCGCGCAGATCATCGCGGATCTCCATCTGGGTCACCACGGGCTGAGGCCAAGAGAGGAAGCCGTCGTACGTGACCTCTTTCATCCAGGCCACGGTCATACATGAGTAGCCGTTGACGCCCCAGCCCTTACCCCAAGAGTTCTTGATATAAAAGCACATGCCCCCCTCATCGGGCATATTCGGCAGGCGCTTATAGCCGACGATGAGATAAGCATGACCGCCAGCGTGGATCGTCTCACCCATGGCCCGGAGATCACGCAGCGTGATCAGGCCGTCGTTCATCTCCCAGTTCGAGGAGAGGGGGCTGGCGTAGGGCACCGCGTAGCCGCGCTCCAAGAGATCGACGAGATCATCGAGCCCGCACCACTCCTGCACGCCGGAGACGCCCACCGCGCCCTCTTGGCAGCTGCCGCGCTGGGGGTACTGCGTGTCGTTCTTGCCTTGCTGTGGGTTATAGGGGCAGTCCGTCTCTAGGGGGATGTCCAGATCGCCACCGCTGGAGGCGTTGAAGCCCGCGCCGTACCACGAGCCCTCGCTGCATCCGGGGCACTCACAGCCGCTGGGGCCTTGGCACTCGGACTTGGACATCCAGTAAAAGCGCTGCTCGGAGAGGTTGAGCGTGGGCAGCTTGGGGGCGATGGTGGCGAGGGTGTTGTACTCCAGCGAGCCGATCCCGGCGAAGGCGGCGCAGGTGCCGCGCCCGCCCTGATCGCGGACGGGGATCTTGTCCACGTTGGGGATCATATAGTCCTTGTGCTGGAGGGCGGCGGGGTCGAAGTCGAGGGCGCAGGCCTTCTTTTGAGCGAAGGCGGGCTCGGAGAGCCCCTCCTCGAAGAAGTCAACGCGCTCAAAGCCCTCCTCGTCGATCTGCAAGCGGGCCTGCACGGTGCGGCGCAGCATGGCTTGAGCGTCCTCATCGAGGGCGGGCGGGGCGTCGCCTTGAGCCACGGCCACCTCATGATCCACCACCGCCTGCACCGCTTGAACGTCCGTCGGCGGCGCGCTTTGTCGATCTTGGCGCGCGAAGCGGAAGAAGTCCTCGTCGCCGAGCTGGCGTGGACCGCTGAGATACTCGGCGATGTCGCCGCAGCCTGACGTCAACCCAACGAGGAGCGAGAGCGAGATCAGATAAACACGCATGGGGCCCTCCTGAAGCGGCGCCTCATCACGGCACGATGCCTCGAAAATTCATATCTTAACCCACGATCTCCGCGCAGCGCCGCGCGCGCGCCGATGATCACATATCGCGCCGCGCGTGGAATGCAAGCGCGCTGCTTGCAGGGCGTGGTGAGGGCGCCCCCCCTCCAGCACAAGTACCCGACGAGTACTTTTTTGGCGCTCCGCTCCAGTGTAAGTACTCGACGAGTACTTTTTTGGCGCCCCCCCTCCAGCAAAAGTACTCGACGAGTGATTTTTTGGCGCCCCCCTCCAGCAAAAGTACTCGACGAGTGATTTTTTGGCGCCACCCCTCCAGCAAAAGTACTCGACGAGCGATTTTTTGGC
>JAHJCH010000356.1 GCA_018813065.1 Myxococcota bacterium | reverse complement strand
TGAGGCGGCGCAACAAGCGTTGGCGCGGGCGCGGGCGCGAGCTGAGGCGGCGCAACAAGCGTTGGCTCGGGCGCGGGCGGCGGGTTGAGCGGCTGAGGCAGCGGCTCATCCTCGTCCTCCTCCAAGAACTCCTCTAGATCAAAGTCCTCGGCGCGCTTGAGGTGCGCCTCACCCAGCTCGGTCAAGCCCAAGCGGATGCCCACCAAGTGAAAGAGCCCCGCCCCCTGCGCCAAGTGAACCCAGGCGCGGAAGCTCGGGCCGGTGAGGCGCGCGCCGGGGTAGGCGAAGGAGTCGATGTACTTTAAGAGCTCATTGGTGGAGTGGACGCGCTCCTTGAGGCGGCGCAGCGTCTCGACGAGGAGGAGCGGGTTGATGACCCACAGCCGCTCGATCAGGTGCTTGTTGGCGGCCTCATCATCCTCGCTGTTGGCGACGGTGAGCATAAAGCGAGAGGGGCGGATGGGATCATCCTGGGCGACGTGGAGGAAGCGCAGGAGCGCGCCGAGGCGCTCACGCTCCCACAACCCCACGCGCTTGGCGCGCTTGCGAAAATCCTTAAAGGGCTCGCCCTCTTTGGGGGTCTGGCGGATAAAGTTGAGCAGGATCCGGTTGACACTCTTGGGGTCGCCGGTGGGGAGCAGCGGAAACTCGGTGAACTGAGCCATGCCCGCACTCTATTTGATTCACACCCATCTCGGAAGATCATTGCCGTGCCTCTTCAGCGCCGCGCCTCGCTCTTGATCCTCCTCGCCTTGGGCTGGGGCTGCGATGACGCGCGGCTCCTGGAGGCCACGGCGCCGCCGCCCGAGGGCTACCCTCGCCTCGCCCGCCGCTTTGAGGTCAGCGCCCTCGTGCTCAGCAGCACCTGCGCCTTTGAGGGCTTTGCCCTGGTGGATGAGGTCTTCAGCGCCGAGGCCCGCACCGATGGGGTCGAGGTTGAATGGCGCCAGCCCGCCGACGGGGTATTGCGGCTCAGCGGGGCGCTGTGCCTGGACGAAGCGGGCGCCTTTCACCTGCGCCTGCGGGGCGCCTACACCGCCCGAGAGTGGCGAGGGGATCGTGTCTGCGAGGTCCGAGGGGCCTACGCGCCCAGCCCATGCAGCGGCTACAGCGCCGCGCGCTGCGACGAAGATCCGGGCTGCGCGCTCATTGGGGATCGCTGCGCCCTGGTCGCCGACGTCTGCCAAGACCCATACGCGATGGATCTGCTCATCGAGGGCTGCGGGGCGCTGGAGGGGGCGTTTGACTTAGAGCTGGAGGCGCGGCGCGGCTGCCCCAGCGATCCCTGCAAGGCGCGCCTGCATTGGCGGGCGATCCCAGAGGAGGGCGGGTGTGAGTGATGGGTTGAGCGAGGCGGGGCTTTAGCGGCGATAAAAGATGAGCACGCTGAGGCAGTGAAACTTCTGATCACTGGACTGACGGACCACGGTATCGACGATCTCCAGATCCGCCCTCGCGGCGATCCAGGCCTCGATCTCATCCCCGAGGCGTGCCCGCTCATTGGCCTTCGTGGCGGTGAAGACCTTAACCCCGGTATAGCCGCCCAGCATGATGACTAGCCCTGCTTGCGCTGACGAGCGCGGATAGCGCGGCGGCGCTCCTTACGACGACGACGCTCCGCCTCACGCTGCTTACGCTTACGCTTAACAGAGGGCTTCTCGTAGAAGCGGCGACGCTTCAGCTCTTTGTAAATCCCCTCATGGGCGACTTTACGCTTAAGAGCTTTGATGGCGCGCTCAACATTATCCCCATCGACGATGACCTCTAGGGGACGCAGGACAAGTTCGTTTTGGCTCAAGGAGACCACCTTTCGAGGGGTTATCCATCTCGCGATAAAAGGTCGCGGCAGGATAAGGAGGGGTCTGAGGGTTGTCAAGCGGCGCGCGGGGGTAATTCCATTGAGGCGCTGTGGGGGGCGCGCGACCCCCAAGCCGTCGATTGCCCTTGATTGTTGAGCGACTGGACATAAAAGATACGCGACCAGCCACGAGCTTGGAGAAGGTGATGAGAGACTGGAAGAGCGTGGATGATGTCCTCGACTTTGCGATTGAGAGCGAGCAGCGCGCGGTGGACTTCTACACGAAGCTCGCCGAGAGCGTCACCGACCTCAACATGAAGAAGGTCTTTGAAGGGCTGGCGGGCATCGAGCGGGGCCACAAGGCGCGGCTCCAGCGGATCAAGCTCAAGGGCGAGATGGCCGAGGCGGCGCCCAAGGTCCTCGATCTACAGATCGCCGACTACCTCGTAGACGTCGAGCCTGGCCCAGACATGGACTACCAGGACGCGTTGATCTTGGCGATGAAGCGTGAGAAGGCGGCCTATCGGCTCTACGCCGATCTCGCGCGGGTCACCCACGGCGAGCTGAGCAAGATCTTCTTCAACCTCGCCCAGGACGAGGCGGGCCACAAGATGCACTTTGAGATCGAATACGATCAGTACATCCTGCGCGACAACTGAGCCGCGCCGCCCTGAATGACCCCACCCCGCTTCGATCCGGATCGCGACATCCCCCAGCTGCCCACCACGCCGGGCGTCTACATCATGAGAGACGCCCAAGGCGTGATCTTCTACGTCGGCAAGGCCATCAACCTCCGCGCGCGGCTGCGCCAGTACTTTGGAGGGGGCGACGCGCGGCGCTTTGTCGGCGAGCTTGACGGCCTGCTCTATGGGCTGGAGGTGCTGCTGACGACCACGGAGAAGGAGGCGCTGCTCCTCGAAGCGACGCTGATCCACCGTCACCAGCCGCGCCACAACGTGCTCCTCAAGACGGGCCATCACTTCCTCTACCTGCGCCTTGATCCGCGCGCGGCTTGGCCTCGGCTGGAGATCGTCCGCCAGCGGGGGGCCGACGAGGCGCGTTACTTTGGCCCCTTCCACCTCGCCAGCAAGCTGCGCGAGGTCACGCGCCTCATCGAGCGGGTCTTCCCGCTGCGCACCTGCCAAGACCAGGCGATGCGCAACCGCAGCCGCCCTTGCCTCCAGCACCAGATCCAGCGCTGCCTGGGCCCCTGCGTCCTGCCGGTAGACCCGGCGGTCTACGCCGCGCTCGTCGATGAGGTCACGCTGCTGCTGGAGGGGCGCTCCACGGCGCTGATCGAGCGGCTGGAGGCCAAGATGCAGGCCGCCGCCGCCGCGTGGCGCTATGAGGAAGCCGCGACCGCGCGCGATCAAATCGAGGCGATCCGGGCCAGCCTGGAGCGCCAGCATGTCCACCTCTCGCGGCCCATCGACGCCGACGCTTTTGGCGTCTACCGAGAGGGCGGCGCGGTGCAGATCATCTGCATGAGCCTGCGTGGGGGCCAGCTCAACGGCGCCGAGCACCTCCACCTCACCGCCCAGGGCGCGCCCACGCCTGCGCTCTTGAGCACGCTCATCAACCTCCACTATGAGGCGCGGCCCCTCCCCGCCGAGATCTGGCTCCCGGAGGCCCTTGAGGATGAGGGGGGGCTGAGCGAGGCGCTGGCTGAGCGGGCGGGGCGGGCGGTGCGGCTGCGGGTCCCTCAACGGGGCGACGCGGCGCGGATCATGGAGATGGCCGCCCGCAACGCCGAGCAGGCGTTCTTCCAAGGGCGCGTCGCCGAGGAGGCCCAAGCGCAGGCCTTGGAGGCGATCCAGCGACGCCTGGAGCTGACCACCCCGCCGCGCCGCGTCGAGTGTGTGGACATCTCGCTGTTTCAAGGCGGCGAGCCGGTCGGGGCGGTCGTGCGGTTTGAGGACGGCGCGCCGCGCAAATCGGGCTACCGCCGCTACACGATCAAGGGCGTCGAGGGCACCGACGACTACGCCATGATGCGCGAGGTCCTCACCCGGCGGCTGAAGCGGGGGCTTGAAGAGGGCGATCTCCCTGATCTCTTGGTGGTGGACGGTGGGCGGGGTCAGCTCGCCGTGGCCGTCGCGGTGGCCCAAGACCTCCAGATCGAGGGCCTGGAGTTGGCGGCCTTAGCCAAGGCGCGGGCGTTGAAGGGGATCGAGGGCGCGCGCTCCCCGGAGCGTGTCTTTCGACCGGGGCGACACAACCCGATCAAGCTCCTGCCGGGCACGCCCCCCTTCCTCCAGCTGACGCGGCTGCGCGACGAGGCCCACCGCTTCGCCATCACCTTCCACCGCCAGCGGCGGCGGGCGGCGCGGCTGAGGAGCGTATTGGATGACATCCCGGGCGTCGGCCCTGCGCGGCGCAAGGCCCTGCTGATCAGCTTCGGCGGCCTGGCGGGCGTCCAAGCGGCCTCACGAGAGGCCCTCGCCGGTGTCATCCCTGCCGCGCTCGCCGCGCGGGTCTACGCCGCGTTGCACCCCACGCCGGCGCCCCCATGAAGCAGCTTGATCTGCTGCCGCCGCCACCGCCGCTGACGCGGGCCGAGGCCATCGAGCGGCTTGAGGGGCTCATCGGCGAGGATCTGCGCGCGCTGGCCGACGTCTACGGGATCCCTGTCGGCGAGGGTCGGGCGCTCAACAAGGGCTGGGCGGGGCAGACGGTGGAGTGCGCCTTGGGGCGGCGGCCCAACTCCGAGGCGGGGGCGGACTTTGGCGACTGGGAGTTAAAGGTCGTGCCCTTAGCCTTAACGGCGGGGGGGCGGCTGCGGGTCAAGGAGACGATGGCCATCGCCCGGTTCACCGCCGAGGGCTTGGAGGGCGCCTGCTTTGAGGAGAGCCACCTGCTTGAGAAGCTGCGCAGGCTTTTGATCGTGGCGCGGATAGACGACGTCGTGGGCACCTACCTCATCAGCCTCGCCGCCTTTGACCTCACCGCGCCTGATCTCTGGGTGGACATCCGCGAGGACTACGAGGAGATCCGCGCGGTGATGCGTGATCAGGGCGAGGCGGGGCTCACGGGGCGGCTGGGGCGCTGGGTGCAGCCGCGGCCCAAGGGCGCCGAAGCGGGCGGCGGCTGGGGCTTCTACGCGCGCAAGCCGCTGGTGGCGCGGGCCTTGGCGCTCGACGCGCTCAACGCCGCGCTGGGCTAAAGGCCACCTCAAGGCCACCTCAAGGCCACCTCAAGGCCACCTTCAAGGCCACCTCAAGGCCACGACGACAAACTCGACCAGACCTCGCCGCAGCCGCTGCGCCGCCCTTGACATCCGGGGGGGGCTACCGCAACGTGCAGCCCCACGAATCGACCCGCCCCCGCCTCGCGGGAGCCGTAACCAAAGGCGCTGCGGATGAGCGAAGCCGCTACAAAAAAAGACAATTTTATTATCCAATACTTTAAGGACTTCTCTGTTCTTAAAGAGACGAAGCGTGAGTACTGGGGTCTACAAGCGATCAACGCGTTTGACAGCCTCGCCTACTTCGCGATGTTCAATATTGTGGTCGTGATGCTCTCAGAAGACTACAACTTCTCTGACACCACCGCAGGTTACGCCTTTACGGTCTTCTCGACCCTAACAACGATCTTCCTCTTCCTCTCGGGGCTCGTCTCTGACTGGCTTGGGATTAAAAAATCCATATTCCTGGCGCTCTTTGGCCTCGCCGCCACGCGCTTAGCCGTCGCGGGCGCCGCGATGATGCCGGACTCAATTTTAAGAGACGCCGTGGTCGTCGGCGGGCTTGCGCTGATGGCGCCTTTTATGGCGATGCTTCAAACGGTATTCCAAGCAGCAAACAAGCGATTTACAACAAAAAGATCTCGTGGCGCAGGATTTAACCTTTGGTATCTCTTTATGAACGTCGGAGCCATGGGCGGTGGTCTGATTGTAGACTACTTCTACCTTGATCTAGGCCTGCCGCGATACTACATCATGTGGTTTGGCGCCGCCAGCGCGGGGCTCTCGATCATCGTCACGCTGCTGACGATCCACCGCACCGAGCAGCTCTACGGCCCCGGCGAAACCCCCGAAGAGGCGCCTGAGAGCGACGCGCCGCGAAAGAGCCCTTGGCGGATCGCCGGTGATGTCCTCAGCGAGTCCGTCTTCTGGCGCTTCACCGCCCTGATCACGCTGCTTTTGGGCGTCCGCGCCGTGTTCCTCTACCTCAGCCTGCTCCACCCCAAGTTCTGGCTGCGGGTCATCGGCCCCGAGGCCAAGATCGGCGCGCTACAAGCCTTTAATCCTTTCATGGTGATCATCGGACTGATCATTCTCATCCCGATACTTCAGCGCTTCAACGTCTACAAGATGCTGGTCACGGGCGCGTTCATCACCTCCCTGTCCATGTTCATCACGGCCATCCCCAACTCATTGGCGATGGACCAGCTGACGATCTCCATCTACAACGCCATGCCTGGATTTATCCAAAACTTCGCCACGAGCTTTGTGGGCGTACCGCTCAGCGCGAGCACGGCGATTGTGTACTTCACCTACCTCACATCCTTCCTCTTCCTTGTGGTCTTAACACTTGGCGAGCTGATCTGGTCGCCGAGGCTCCAGGAATTCACCGCGGCCATTGCGCCGGAAGGCCAAGAGGGCACCTACCTGGGCCTCTCCATTGCGCCTTACTTCCTGGCCAAGATCGCCATCTCTGCGGGTTCGGGATGGATGCTCGCCAAGTGGTGCGACGCGCCGCCCGAGGGCGACCCGCTCTACCTCCAGCGCCAGCTTGCTGCGGGCAACGTGCCTTACAGCGAGTCACCCTATATGATGTTCGCCTTCCTCGGCGCCATTGCCATGCTCGGCACCCTCGCGGCGATCTTCCTCAAGGGTTGGTTTACACAAGGCGCGCACTTTGACAAGGCCAAAGACACGCCCAGCCACTGAACCTCACCAGGTCGTATAAGGACGCGCGATCAAATTTGAATTAAAGTAGCGCGGATCCCCAGAGACCTCCTCAGCCACCCACGCGGGCTTATCAAAAGCCTCATCCTCATGGCTCAGCTCAATCTCGGCGACGACGAGCCCCTCATTCACCCCGTGAAAAGCGTCCACCTCCCAGATATGCGCGCCGTGCTTGATCTTACGGCGGGTCTTCTCGACCAAGGGCCGCTCACACAGCGCATCCAGAAGCTGCGTGGCCTCGGCGTGTGGGATCTCATACTCAAACTCAAGGCGGCTCACGCCCTGAGTGATCCCCTTGATGGTTAAGAAACCCTGATCATTGATGGTCCGCACGCGCACGGTGCGCTCTTTCACCGTAGAGAGATAACCTTGACGATAGTGTGTACCCTCAACGGACTTCCACGCATCACCGACCACCAAAAACTTACGCTCGATCTCTTTTGCCATAACAAAACTCCTTAAAGCATCACGGGGATAAAGTCATCAGGCAGGGGCTCCATGCCGATCACGCGCTTGATCGCCATGAGATAGTTCACGTTCTCCATCTGCTCGGCGCCGATCATGCTCAACCCCTCGATGATCGCCTCACGATCCACCGACTCCAAGCAGATCGTCTCGATCGCGGCGCCGTTGATCAGCACCTTAGCCCACTCGGCGATGACGCCATTGATCGTAAAAGCGAAGCGCCGCTTAAACACATCCACGGCCACGAGGTCTTGATGAGGGCGAATGATCTCCTCGATGAACTCATCAAGCGTATAGACCTCGCGCTTAAACGCGGGCACCGCCACACCAAAGGCGGGGAACACCTCATCGCGGATCATCTCGACCGACATGGGGAACGTCCCCTTCATGCGTGGGTTCCACTGCTCAAGGCCGTCGATCTCCTGCACGAAGACCTTGATATCCATCTTATCATCGCGAATCTTGGTGTTATTCTCGTTATTCGCCGCCGACATGATGTAGATCTCATGGCTCTCGCGGGCGGCCTCCATGCGCGCGACGCGGCGCATACGCTCGACGATGGGGCCGAAGCCTTGCCCGAAGGTCCGAAACTCAAAGCGTGGCTTAATCTCAGTCATGACACTGCACTCTCTGCGCGCGGGGCGCTCAGTTGAGGTTAGGGGCGCCGGGGGTCGGCGCGCTCAAGGTCTGAAAGTCCCCCCCATCGGGGAGGCGCCCCCAGCTCTGACCGATGGGGGCCTCGCCGTCGAGCCATGAGGTCTGATCCACGACCAGGCCCGAGGCGTCATAGAGGATCACGCTGTCGGCGGCGCCGAGGCCGAAGAGGAACTCAACATCGCGGGTCAACACGAGGTGGCTCATGGGAGCCAAGGCGATCCCATCGGCGAAGGTCCAGCGGTGATCGGGGCTCTCGGGGCTGTCATCGGTGACGCTCCAGCCGCTGACATCGAGGGGTTGCAGCCCGTGATGATACAGCTCGATCCAATCAGGGCCGCCGTCGGCGCCAGCGGCGACCACCTCATTGATCCACAAGCGGGAGGGCTCAAAGGCGCAGAGGGCATCACAGCCATCGCCGGGCTCCACATCGCCGTCATCACAGGCCTCACCGTCATCGACCACGCCATCACCGCAGATGGAGGGGGCCACGCCAGCCTCATTGGCGGCGCCGGGGGTGGGGGCATAGAGCGCCTGAAAGGGGCCAGCGCCGTTGGGCAAGCGCCCCCAGGTGGCCCCCTCGGGCGCCTCACCATCGAGCCAGATCGCCTGATCGACCAGCGCGCCATCGGGCGCGCTGAGCCGCGCCTCATCGGCGGCGCCCAGGCCGAAGGTGAAGGCCACATCCTTGAGCAGCACCAGGTAACCGCCGGGCTCAACGTGGAGGCCATCGAGGGGCGTGGCGTGGTTGGGGTCGGCGTCACAGATCGTCCAGCCGTTGAGGTTGGCGGCGACCACATCGGCGTTATACAGCTCGATCCAATCCGGCCCGCCGGCGGCGTCGGCGACCATGACCTCATTGATCACGAGCGCGCGGGCCACGGGCTCGATCTGACAAGCGGCGTCGCAGCCATCGCCGGGGGTGGTGTTGCCGTCATCACAGGCCTCCCCCGCGTCCAAGGCCCCGTCACCGCACGACGGCGCGGCGGGCTCGATCTGACAAGCGGCGTCGCAGCCATCACCGGGGGTGGTGTTGCCATCATCGCAGGCCTCGCCCGCGTCCAAAGCCCCATCACCGCACGTCGGCGCGGCGACCAGGGCGCGGTTGGGGACGTTGGGGGTGGGCTCAACCGCCTCGAAGGCGCCCACGCCATCGGGGAGGCGACCCCAGGTGACGCCCGCGGGCGCCGCGCCGTCGATCCAGGCCACCTCATCGACGAGCAGGGCGCCGGGGGCCAGCAGCCGCGCCGTGTCAGCGCCGCCGAAGCCGAAATCGAAGTGGACATCGCGTGTCAGAACCAAGAACCCCCCGGCGGGGATCTCCAAGCCGCTCAGGGGCGTGAGGTGGGTGGGATCATCATCGCCGATCTGCCAGCCATCCAAGGCGACGGGGGCCGCATCCAGGCTATAAAGCTCGATCCAATCCGGGCCACCCGCCGCGTCGGCGACCATGACCTCATTGATCACGAGGGCGGGGGCCGCCTCCAGGTGACAATCGGGGCCGCAGCCATCGCCGGGGGTGGTGTTGCCGTCATCGCAGCCCTCGCCCGCGTCCAAGACCCCATCGCCGCAGAGATCAGGCCCCTCATTCTCCACATTGGCGGCGCCGGGGGTGGGCTGATGGAGCCACTTAAACGCGCCCTCACCATCGGGGATACGGCCCCAGCTCTGGCCCATCACGGCGCCTGCCCAGGCGACCTCATCGACGGGGGCGCTGAAGGGGGGGCTGAGGCTGAGGCGATCATCTTGACCCAGGCCAAAATCGAAGGCCACGCCCCGCGTGAGCACGAGGTAGCCCCCAGGCGGGACGCTGAGCCCCTCGGGCAAGGCCTGCTCATGACTGAGATCGCTGTCGGTGATCCGCCAGCCGGTGAGGCTGATGGCCGCCGCGCCCAGGTTACGCAGCTCGATCCAATCCGCGCCCTCCTCGGCGTCGAGGGGCATCACCTCATTGATGATCAAGCCCTCGGGGATCGCCTCCAGCTGACAAGCGGCGTCGCAGCCATCGCCGGGGGTGGTGTTGCCATCATCGCAGGCCTCACCGGCGTTAAGGGCGCCGTCGCCGCAGACCCCCTCGGGGCGCTCGGGCTGACACAAGGCATCGCAGCCATCGCCGGGGGTGGTGTTGCCATCATCACAGGCCTCGCCTGCGTCAAGGCGACCATCCCCGCAGGCGCCCTCGCCGCCCTCACCCATGCGATTCGAGGCGCCGGGGGTGGGCTGATTGAGGGTCTGAAAGGCGCCCACGCCATCGGGGAGGCGGCCCCAGCTCATGCCCTCGGGCGCGTGCGTCTCTCCCCAGCTGGTGGCGTCCATCTGCGCGCCGTGCACGTCGAGGAGCCGCGCCGCGTCGATGGCGCCCAGGCCAAAGGTAAAGTGGACATCCTTCTCAAAGACGAGGAAGCCCATCGGGGGCAGGATGGTCCCCGCAGGCAGGGCCCAGGGCGCCTCATCGGCCTCATCGGTGAGCGCCCAGCCGCTGATATCCAGCGGCGCAGAGGTGGGGTTATAGATCTCGATCCAGTCGGCGCCGCCATCGGCGGCCTTGGCCACGATCTCATTGATCCGCGCCGTGGCTGTGGGTGGATCTTCATAGACGCAGAGGGGATCGCAGCCGTCGCCCGCCTCGTTATTGCCGTCATCGCACTGCTCGGGGGACTGACGCAGCCCATCCCCGCAGAGGATCGAGGCGTCTCGACCGCTGATGTGGGCATCGGGGGGGGGCTCAAAGGGGGCCTCGCCCCCGTCATCACACGCCCACAGGCTCAACAGGGCCAAGGCCCATAAACTCCGCGTCATGATCGCGCCTCTCTTAATGAAATCAGGCGTCCTCTTTGAGGACATGGCGGAAGAAAATCAAGTAAAGCGCCCCCAAGAGGAGCCCCAGGAGCAGCGGCAGCTTGCTCTGCTCGGCGGCGATGGTGGTATAGCGGATGGCGCACTCATCACCGAGTCGCAGCGGGGCGCAGCGCATCTCAACGACCTCGCCGCCCTCAAACGGGCGCACGGCATAGGGCTTATTGGGGTCCTTGATGGAGACGGGCGGGGTGGTGCCCTCGATCTGATGGACGCGCCGCCCGATGGGCAGCTGAACGCGCAGGGTATAGGTGCTGAAGGGCGCGCGGCCGGTGTTGATCACCCGCCGCGTGACCCGCTGGGTGCGGTGCCCCCCCGGCTCAACCTTGAGCGCGCCGGTGGTGAGGTAGCGCAACAGGATGGGACCGGGGCGGCGAAAGTGGGGGGCCTCGCCGATCACCGCCTCGATGGGGCTGGGCAGCGCCAGGGGCGCCTTCATATCGACGACGATCTCCACCAAATCGCCCTCCCGCGCCACGCGCGCGGGCGCCTCGACGCCGCGCCCGTCGATGACGCGCAGCGCATCGACCTCTGCGCCCCTGGGGAGGGGCAAACGCAGGACATCGAGCCCCTCTACGCCGCGCACCTCGGCCTCGATTTGAGACCCGCCATCGTCGAGGGGCCGCAGCAGCTCATCATACACGATTTTTTGTTCAGTCTGTGGCGCGCCCAGCGCCAAGACCAAGAGCGCGTTGAGCATCATAAGCCCTCCACACCGTCCATGATCCCGAGCCAACGGAACCAGGTAAAGCCAGCGATAATATAAAGAATACTGCCGATCACCGTGATATAGAGGCCCGCCT
>JAHJCH010000355.1 GCA_018813065.1 Myxococcota bacterium | reverse complement strand
GCGGTGCTGGGCTCATTGGCGCGGCTGCGCGCGGCGGGGCGGCTGCCGCTGCGGATCGAGGCGCGCGGCGAGGGGCTGCTCAGCGCGTTGCCTCCGGGTCTGTTGGGCGTCTTCTCCTTTGACGAGGCGCGCCCCCCTGATTTTCAGCTGCGCCAGACGCCCGCCCGCTGCCAGCGCGCGCGGGAGACGAGCCAAGGCGAGCTGCGCTATGTGGCGGGCGTCCGCGTAGACCCCAACCCGGAGGCGATGCAGATCAGCGCGGAGGTTGAGCGGGCTTGGGCGGAGGTCAACGAGGCCGAGATCAACGCGCGGCGCGCGGAGGGCCGCTTGGGCGAGGCGGCGCGGCGCCGAGATCACTTCTTCCAAGGCCGCTGGCGGCCCATCGAGCACGATCTGGCGCGCGCGCGGCGTGAGGCAGGCCAAGCGGAGGCGGCCTTGAGCCAAGCGGCGGCGACGGAGCAGGCGGCGCGGGCGGCGGCGACCCGCGCGCAGACCTACGCTCAAAATCTAGAGGCGGCGCGCTACGCGGCGCGGGCCAAGCAAGGGCTCAACATCTCACAGCAGCCGCAGCGGCCCAGCTGGGGCTTTATCGATGAGCTGAGCCGCGCCCTCTCCGCCTGCAAGCTGCGCGAGCGCGCGCAGCTGCGGGGTCAGCTGACGGATCTGGAGCATCAGGCGCGGCGCTTAGATGAGCAGATCAGCCAGCGGGTGCGGGCCGCCGAGCAGGCCGCCGAGGCGCTGCGACGGGCCGCCGAGGCGGAGCGCTGCTTACCTCGCTGCACCCCGGCCTGGATACAGGCGCAGCAGCGCTTCGCCGTCGCGGCGCCGGAGTGGGTGAGCGCGCGCGGGGAGGAGCTTCGAGGGCGGAGCGCGGCGGTGCGCGCCGTGGATCAGATCAACCTCAGCTGGGGTCGCCTGGAGCGCACCGCCGCGCTCCGCCGCGCCTCGACCGCCAGCCCGCCGCCGCAGCCGGGGCCGTCGCCGATCTTTGCGCCCCCCAGTCCCACGCAGCGGCGCCCCACGGTGACGCTCACTCAGCCCGCTGTGCAGCCGGAGGCGCCGCCCACGCTACGGCGCCCCGGATGGCAGCCCGCGCGGCAGCCCCCTCACGTCTATCGCCCCGCGCCCACGCTGCGGCCTGATGAGGCCCGCAGCCGCCAGGAGGCCGAGCGCCGCCAGGAGGAGGGCCGCAGGCGTCAAGAGGCTGAGCGCCGTCAAGAGGCCGAGCGCCGCCAGGAAGAGGGCCGCAGGCGTCAAGAGGCCGAGCGCCGCCAGGAAGAGGGCCGCAGGCGTCAAGAGGCCGAGCGCCGCCAGGAAGAGGGCCACAGGCGTCAAGAGGCCGAGCGCCGCCAAGAGGAGGGCCGCAGGCGTCAAGAGGCCGAGCGCCGTCAAGAGGCCGAGCGCCGTCAGGAGGAGGGCCGCAGGCGTCAAGAGGCCGAGCGCCGCAACCAAGAGGCGGCGCGCCGCCGTCAAGAGGCCGCGCAGCGTCAAGAGGCCGCGCAGCGTCAAGAGGCCGCGCAGCGTCAGGAGGCCGCGCGTAAGCAGGACGCCGCTCGCAGACAGGAGGAGGCCCGCAAGCAGGAGGAGGCCCGCAAGAAGGAGGAGGCCCGCAAGCAGGAGGAGGCCCGCAAGAAGAGGCAGATCAAGAGCACCCACGGCAGCCGCCGCACCGCCCCTGCGCGCTGTGATGTCGAGGCGCTGCGGGCGCGGCTGCGCGCTCAAGGCGGCCAGGCGCAGGCTGCGGCGCTGCCCGTCGCCCTGGGCGATGATCCGCGCGCCCTCCTGCGCGCCTATGAGCAGCTCGCCGCCGTGCTCGCCGAGGGGGCGCCTCGGACCGTCGCGGTGCAGCCCTTGATCGAGGCGACGCGCCGCGCCCGCGCCGCTCATGAGGCGGCCACGCGGCGGCTCATCGAGGCTCAGCGCCGCTACGCCGAGCATGAAGAGCGAGCGCGACGGCTGGAGGAGGAGGCCCAGCGCGAGGAGGCCTCGGCGCGGCTCGCCCGCCAAGCGGCGGAGGACCAGCAACGCCAGCACGCCCAGCTGCGGGCGCGCCTGGCGGAGATCCCCGCCACCATCAAGGCGCCGATCTACAAGACGCTGAGCTACCCCATCACCCACTGGCGGGTGTCCTGCGAGGCGATCATCGAGGAGGCCAGCGGCGCGCGCTTTATCGGGCGCGCTGAGGCTGAAGACAGCAGCCACGCGGGCTACCCCTTCGCGGGGCTGGAGGCCGATCCCTTTGAGCTGACGGACGCCCCACAGCAGGCCAAGGCCGAGGCGGACAGCCGCGCCAAGGCGGGGGCTTGGTTGGCGGGGCGGCTGGAGGCGGAGCGCGCCCAGGTCTTAGCCGAGGTCAAGGCCCTGCCGCCCGCCCGCGCCCTCGACGCGCTGCTGGGCTTGGCGCTCAATGATCCTCACTGGGCGGCGGCCAACGAGGCCCTCGCCGCGCACCTCCAAGCCCATCACCAGCTCACCCTCGCGCCGCTCCTGGCGCTCCTGCCCGCGCCCGCTCAAGCCCCCTCAGCGCCCTGAGCGCGAGATCCGCTCAAAGTCCTCGTCGGCCAGGTGTGATGAGCGCGTCAGCGGGCTGGATTGCACCGAGAAGCCCCGCGCGCGCGCCGCCTCGCCCAGCCGCGTGAACTCATCGGGGTGGAGGTAGCGCGCCACCGGCGCGTGGCGGCGGCTGGGCTGGAGGTATTGCCCCAGCGTCAGCAGATCGACCCCCGCCGCGCGCAGATCGTCCATCACCCCCAACACCTCGTCCTCCTGCTCGCCCAGCCCCAACATCAAGCCGGATTTTGTCCAGCCCTCGGGGCGCAGCCGCTTGGCGCGGGCGAGGAGATCGAGCGAGTGATCGTAGCGGGCGCCAGCGCGGACGCTGGGGTAGAGGCGGGGGACCGTCTCCAGGTTGTGGTTAAAGACATCCGGCGCGGCGTCGAGCACCCGCTCAAGGGCGCCGGGCTTGCGCTGGAAGTCGGGGGTGAGGACCTCGACGCGCAGGGCGGGGCGGCGAGCGCGCAGGGCGTGGAGGCAGGCGGCGAACTGCCCCGCGCCGCCATCGGGGAGATCGTCGCGCGTCACCGAGGTGATCACCACATAGCGCAGGCCCATCGCCTCGACGACCTCAGCCAGCCGCCTCGGCTCATCCTCATCGACGGGGCCGGGCGCGCCGTGGCGCACATCACAGAAGGCGCAGTCGCGCGTGCAGACGTCGCCCAAGATCAAGAACGCGGCGTGCCCCCTTGACCAGCACGCCCCTACGTTGGGGCAGGCCGCCTCCTGGCAAACCGTGTGGGTGCGCTGGGCTTGCGTGAGGCGCTTGACCTCAAAGAACGCGGCCTTGGCGGGCTTGACCCGCAGCCACTCGGGCTTGCGCCCGGCTCGGGGCGCTTGAATCTGAACCAGCTCGCTCATCGAAACCTCGGGGCATGAGGCGGCCAAGATACGCCAGCGAGGCTTCACTTCCCAGCCAGGGCTTGTGTTCGTTGAGGGCGCGGGGCGAGCCGGGTTATGGGGGAGAGGCGCGCAGCGCGTCGAGGCGGGCTTTGGCGCGCTCGGCCCAAGGGGCGGCCTTGATCTGGGCATAGGCGGCGCGGGCGATGGACCACCAGCCCAGGGCCTCGGCGGCCTGACCCGCGCCGAAGCGGGCTTCATCGGCGCGGGGGTGCGTGGGGTGGGCGCGCAGGAAGGCGTCAAGCAGCGCCCAAGCGGATTGGTGCTCGCCGCGCGCCAGCGCGCCCAACCCCGCCTCAAGCGCGGCGCGCGGCTCGACATCTTCTACGACATCTCCTACGGCCAGATCGTCCTTGGCGACGTCAAAGGGGCGCTCATCGGCGAGGGCCTCATCTTGGCGCTTGGCGCCTCGCGCGCTCATCTCATCTTCGCGGGTGGGCGCGGCGGGCTCGCTTGGCGCGATCGCGGGGCGGGCGGGGGCGCTGGGTGTGTGCGCAGACGGCGCGGCGACGGGCTCGACCCGCTGGGGGCTCGGAGGCGGCGCGGCGTCCCCCCCCATGCTCGGCGGCGGCGCGAAGCGGCGGGCGCGCTCATGTTCAGCGTCACGGTCAGCGTCACGGTCAGCGTCACGGCCACGACTACGGGCGCGGCGACGCGGCGCAGCCTTGGCGCCCTTGGCAACTCGGCGCGCCTTGGGCGCCTTGGCCTCGTGTGGGCTGGGGCTCGCCCCCTGCGGCCCGGTGGACGTGGCGTTCTCTTCGAGGGCGTCTCGCTCAAGGGGGCGCCCCTCTGCCTCCGCCTTGGCCTCGCCCTTGAGGCTCGGCGCGAGGGTCACGGTCGGCGCCTCGGGCGCGGGGGGGGGCGGATCAGGCGTCGGGGGGGGCGGATCAGGCGTCGGGGGGGGCGGATCAGGCGTGGCTTGCGCGGCGGGCGACGCCGGATTGAGGGGGATCGTGGGCTCGCTGTGGTCGAGCCGCTGATAGATCAGGCGCGCGCCGATGCCCAAGGCCAGGACGCCAACAGCGGCCAGCATTGGCCCTTGAGCGAAGCGCGCGAGCGCGTCGAGGACCGCCGCCCAGGGGCGGGGGCGCGCCGTGGCTTGATGAGCGGCGCGCAAGAGCGCGGCGCGGTTGGTCACCATGCCGTCAGGGCAGGGAGTACTCGGCTGGCTGCCCGATGCATCCCGGCACCGCTACCGCTCCAACCACCCCAGCGTGAACGTGGCGAAGGTCAGCCGGTCGTAAGGCAGCAGGGCCTGCTCGCCCTGCTCGTACAGGCAGCCGACAGCCCCATCCGAGAGCAGCGCCAGGGCCGAGTAGGCCGCCGGGCCCTCGTGCAGCACCCGTGAGACAGGCCAGGACGCGCCCCCGTCCATGGAGAGGCGCACCGTGAGCCGTTCGCGCACCAGCGCGACCT
>JAHJCH010000354.1 GCA_018813065.1 Myxococcota bacterium | reverse complement strand
GGCGCGCCCAGCGCCAAGACCAAGAGCGCGTTGAGCATCATAAGCCCTCCACACCGTCCATGATCCCGAGCCAACGGAACCAGGTAAAGCCAGCGATAATATAAAGAATACTGCCGATCACCGTGATATAGAGGCCCGCCTTGAGGCTGTCGATCACGGAATACTGACCGGTAGTAAAGAGGATCACGTTGGGCTTGGCGTTGATCGGCACCGTATTAACCCAATCAATCGTAAAAGCGGCGGGCAAAGCGAGGGCCAGGGGCGGATAACCCAGGGTTTGGGCCACGGTGATGACGAAGGGGATGAAGATCAGGGTGCGCATGGTCTTTGAGGTGAAGACCATATGCGAAAACATATTGAGGAGGATGATGATCACATAGACCCGCCAGAAGCCGAACTCGGCGGTGATGCCCAAACCCTCAAAGACCTTGCCCACCATCACCCGCGCCGCGCCGCTGTCGCGCAGAGAGAGCCCCCCGGCGTAGGCGCCGCAGGAAAAAATCATCAGGTGCCAGGGGATATCGGCCTCGTTCCAGTTGATGACGCCGACGCGGGGCAGCAAGGCGATGATGGCGCCGAGGGCGGCGGCCATCACGGCGCTGATCTGAAAGCCGAACCACTGCGTATGGAGCTTGTCGGTCATCCACAAAAACAGGACGAGGGCAAAAATGGCGATGGTGCGGTACTCATCGGCGCGCAACGGCCCCAGCTTATCGCGCTCGGCGCGCAATCGGGCCAGGCCGCCCTCCAGCTGAGGGGCGCGCTCCTCGGGCTTAAGGCGAAAGATCAGCTTATGGCTGCCCCACCAAGAGGCCAGCAGGGCCAAGGCGACGATGGGCATATTGGCGAAGAGCCAATCCGTATAGAAGATCTCCTCCCCGGCCATGCTGAGGATAAAGGCGGCGGCGATCAGGTTGGCGGTGCTGCCGGTGATATAGGCCGCCGAGCCGGTGTTGATGCCGTGGAGGTTGTGCAGAAACAGCGCGCGGCCAAAGTTGCCGGGCTTATCGGGCGTTGAGCCATAGATGGCGGCGACCACCATCATGATCGGCAATGTCATCACCGCGCGGGCGGCGGTGGCGGGGATCAGGGCGGCGAGGAAGAGCTGCAAGAGCAGGAAAGCGAACAACATCCGCGAGGCGCTCTTGCCAAAGGCCACCATCAGCCACAGCGACAGCCGCCGCGCCAGGTTGGTCTTCACCAACATAGAGCTGAGGATAAAAGCCATGATATTGAGCCAAATGACATTCATCCCCAGCACACCCAGCGCCTCCTTCTCCCCCCAGCCGTGGAAGAGCACCAAGGTGGCGATGAGGATCAGCGAAGTGACATGCGTGGGGATGGGCTCGGTCGTCCACCAGATCAAGGCCAGGGCGAAGGCGCCAAGGCAGACCTGACCGGCAAAAGTCAGCCCTTCGATGGGGCTCATATAATAGATCGCCAAGAAGGCGGCGATGCCCAGGGGAAAACCCAGATATTTCAACCAGCGCTCGGTGGTCGTCCGCTTCTTGGGGCGGATATCCGAGAGCTTAATCTGGCTCATATCGAGGAGATCAGCTTGCGTGTGTGTCATCGTGACTCTCTGATCGTGACT
Source organism: Myxococcota bacterium (assembly GCA_018813065.1). Taxonomy (GTDB): domain Bacteria; phylum Myxococcota_A; class Bradymonadia; order UBA7976; family UBA1532; genus JAHJCH01. Next base: position 57,371 of record JAHJCH010000354.1, on the reverse strand, counting down.
CTCTGATCAACGAAAGGGATCAACGAAAGGCGAGCTGACACAGCAGCATCACCTCATCCTCGCGCCAAGCCTCATCGCCCCCATCCGCGAGGTGATGGGTATAGTCGAGCATCATCTTCAGCTCATGCCGCCCGTTGGGATAAAGGTTAAGCCCCATCGTCAGCGTGCGCTCGCGATCCCCCGCCACGGCATCGGAGGGGTTGAGATCATCGAAGCGCAGGGCGGGCTCTAGGTGAATCGCCTGAATGTAATAGCTGAGCTGAACGAGGTAGCCCGCCGCGAAGTAGGCGGCGCCCTCATCGGGGGCGTAGCGCGCGGAGGTCAGCTCCGCCGAAAAGAACAACCCCGCGACCTTGAGGGCCAGATCGGCGCTGTAGATGGCCTTTTGACCGTTGATGCTGTGCAGCGGATCAAGCAACGGTTCATCGGCGCCGCCGCCAGAGGCATCATCGGACCAGCCCGCCGACAGCCCCAGGCGCAGCGCCAAGCGGCGCGGCCCCACGCCGCCCTCGCCGCCCTTGAGCGCGCCCCAGGGGCTCAGCTCCAAGCGCCCGATCAGCAGCGGGGTACCCTTGGCGTCGTCCTCGGTGGTGTTGGCGCCCTGATGATTAAAGGCGCCGAGCTGCGCCACCACGCGCCCCGCCTCGCCGAGCTTGAGCTTCAGATCGATCTGCGCGCCGATATCGCGGCCTGGCACCAGGTCATCGGCCACGCGCGGGCGGTTGATAAAGAGCAGATCGCGGCCGCTGACGAGGCGATGCGCGGAGAGCGGGGTTTTAAACTGCCCGATCCGGGCAGAGAAGCGCGAGTTGGGGCGCCACTCGGTCCAAATCGAAGTCGGTTTGGGATAACCACCATGACCAACGAGGTCAAACTCCAGGTCAATTGTATAGTCATCATAAAGATCGCCCTTGACCCCAAAACGCGCCTGCTTAAAGCGAACGCGATTTTTGCTTTGATCCTCATCATCATCTTGTAAAAACCGGTAGTTATATCCGGCTTGAACACGACCGCTGACCTCGATCTCGCCCGCATCATCCTCTATCTTAAAGGCGCCAAGGGCGGGAAAAGCGATGATGAGGGGCAACAAAAGAGAGATGAACCTAAACATAAATCAGCCTATTCCTCAATCTGCATCATAAACGCGCATGGTCTTGGTTTCACCGACGGATCTCCAGCCCTCTGAGGCAGCATAAAGGGCCTTGAGGAAGGCCAGCCCCGAGGCGCGGCTGGCCTCGGCGTCGGTGTCGAGCGGGTGATCAAAGGAGATCTCGGCGATGATCGGCGTGGCTCCCCCGCCTTGGAGGCGCCAAACGCTCAAACTCAGCGGCGCGCGCTGCCCGTTTTTAAGGCGCAGGGTGCCGGGGGTGATCTTGATCTCCTCGATAAAGCGATCGCGCACGATCTGCAAGGGCGTCTGGGGGGGCAAGGCCATCTGGCTCAGGCTGGGAAAGAGCGCGGCGAAGCCCATGAGGGTCATGGGGGGTCGGCGCTTGGTCTTGGCCTTAACGCTGCGGCTATAGACGACCTGAGCGGCCCCCTCGACCCAGATGACATCCTCTTCGATCTTGGTCTTGGCCTGGCCCTCGGCCTCCAAGGGGGCGGCGATGACCTCTGCCAGCGCCGCGCCGCGCCGCTTGAGGGTATATTCGGCCTTGGCCTTGAGGGCGCCGCCCGCGTCGTACTGAACTCGGCGGCGCAGCGCATAGCCCGCGCGGCGCAGGGCGCCGTCGGCGGTGTCGATAAAGGCCACGCTGCGGCGCTGGATCTTAAAGGGTTGGGCGGCGCCCTTGATCTCCAGGCCCTCAGAGGCGGCCACCTCGCGGATCTTGGCCCAATAGGCCTCCAAGGCGGCGGGATCTTGAAAGCGCGCGCCATCGAGGGTGAGCTTCACCTCTCGACTTTGGGCTTGAGGGGCGGCCGCGCCGCAGGCGAGCAGCAGCGAGGCGTTGAGGAGGAGGGTCGGGGCGATGAGCGAGCGCATGGCTTCTTTGTGGGCGTCTTAAAGACCCCAGACCTAACCGCTCTGGAGGCGCGGCGCTAGATCCTTGTGGGCTTTGCCCAAAGGAGGGTCTCGGTCACCGTGATTGCTGGTTGATGAGGTGCGGGCCTCGTCCACTGGCCAGGAGCCAATCAAACATAAACATCAAAGCTCAAAAGAGCACATGGGTGACACCTCCACAGCCAGCGACAACGGCCAAGATGATGACTGCGACGGCCTCGTCGACGACGCCGACGAGGATTGCCTGCCATGCGACGAGGACGCGGACGGGGATGGCTTCACTGACGCCTCCTGCAGCGGCGGCGGTGACTGCGACGACACCTCCGCCGAGATCCACCCCTTCGCCTTCGAGGGCACCGCGAGGTGCTTCGATGGCCTCGACAACGACTGCGACGGCGCCGTAGACGCTGACGATCCAGGCTGCACCGCCGAGGGGATCTGTAGCGTGGACGGCTGGTGTTGGGAGAACCCGCTCCCGCAGGGTAATTGGCTCTCCGGGATCCACGCCTTCGCCGACGATGACGTGTGGGCGGTCGGGGACGTGGGGACTGTGCTGCGGTGGGATGGGGAGGCGTGGAGCGCCCTCGACACGGGCTCCCGAGAGCACCTCTTCGGGATCTGGGGCAGCGGCCCCGATGACGTCTGGGTGAGCGGCGCGGGCGGGGCGCTGCTCCACTACGATGGCGCCTCGTGGAGCGGCCAGGCGGGCGAGAGCTTCGCCGAGGCCCTCCGCGCGATCTGGGGCAGCGACCCCAACAACATCTGGGTGGGGGGCGATGAGGGCGCGATGCGTCGCTTCGACGGAGAGACCTGGACCCCCGTGCCCTTCCCTGGACGGGGCACCGTCCACGACATCTGGGGCTCGGGCCCCGATGATGTCTGGGCCGTCGGCGGCATCGACACCTGCAGCCCCTGCGTCACCCGTTGGTTCATCGCCCACTTCGACGGCGAGGCGTGGTCGCTCCACGATCACGGTCAGAGTGATGGTCTCGGCGGGTTCATGCTGACGGGGATCGCGGGGAGCGCCCCGGATCACGTGATCACCGTGGGGCGGGATGGCGTCGCTTGGAGGTTCGACGGGGGGGCGTGGCTCGCAGAGCGATCGGACTCGGGGCTCGAGCTGTCAGGCGTCGAGGTCACCCCCGATGGCAGCGCGATCGCCGTGGGGAGCAGGGGGGTCGTCGCGCGCTACGACGCGGGCACCGAGGCGTGGTCCACCCTCCGCGCCGCGGAGCAAGGCGCCGCGTGGCTCTCGGGGGCGGGGGCGCTCCCCAGCGGCGATGTCTGGCTCGTGGGCGCGCGCGGCGCGATCCTCCGAGCCCGTAGAGGCGCCCTCGAAGAGATCAGCCACGACGCGGCCAGAGGAGGGACGCTCCGTGGGATCTGGGGGTTCGACGACGAGGCGGCCTGGGCGGTCGGTGACGGGGGCGCGCTGCTGCGGCGCGAGGGGCAGCGATGGAGCGCCGTCGAGGTGGAGGGGGCCCCATCGCTGCGCGCGATCTGGGGCTCGAGCCCACAAGACATCTGGGTCGGCGGGGGCGCGCTCCTCCACTTCGATGGTGAAGCCTGGCGGCCCTTCGAAGGGGAGCGCCCCGAGGGCGCGGTCGACGCGTGGGGGGTCTCCCTTGATGACGCTTGGATGCTCACGGAGCGCGCGCTCTGGCGCTGGGATGGGGAGGCGTGGACCGAAGCCGAGGCGGGCTTCATCTTGGCGGGCGGCGCCTCGCTATGGGGCGCCTCGTGGGGGGATCTCTGGTTAGGCACCGACGGGGGCACCCTCGCGCACGTCCTCGACGGCGAGTGGGCGCGGCTCGCGGGGGCCTCGGGGGGCACCTACGGCCTCCACGGCCTCTCCATCGACGAGGTCTACGCGGCGGGCGAGGGGGACGTGAGGCGCTGGGACGGCGCGGAGTGGCGTGAGGTGTACCGAGGGGGGCGCTTCAGGGGCATCTGGGTGTCTGCCAAGGGCACCGCGTGGGCGTCGGGGGAGGTGGGGTTGCTGCGTGGGCGGCGCTTTGGGGTGTGGTCACCGCAGATCGAGTCGGGGACTCGCAACGATCTCCATGATGTCTGGGGTGGCTCGACGAGCGCCTTCTGGGTCGTGGGTGAGGGGGGCGCCATCTTGAGGTGGCGCCCCTGACGCAAGAGACCTTATTGGAGTCCACCAGGAGGGTCACAGCGCCAGGTGGAAGGTGTCAACCGCGTGCTCCGGTTGGCGCTCACGATGTCCTCCCGGCCATCGCGATGACGGCCCCTGATCTGACACGCCGTGACCCTGTATGACGACCACCGTGCAGAGTAGGCTCGCCGCGAGAGACCTCCCCGGAGCCCCCCCGATGCCCCGAAAGCCCTACCTTGAGTTGACATACAGAGGCCAAGCCCGGCGCCTCGGCGCGATGGCGCGAGAGGCCCTGGCGCGGTTCGGCCTCACCGACGCCTCGCGCCCGAGGCTGCTCTTCCACGGTGAGAACACCACCTTCGAGGCGCGCGCCCCCACCGGGCGCTACGTCATCCGCGTCCACCGGCCCGGCTACCAACCCGAGGCCAACATCCGATCCGAGATGGACTGGCTGGACGCCCTCGCGCGAGACACCGATCTCCACGTCCCACGCCCCCGCGTCGGCCTCGACGGTGAGCGCGTCCAGACGATCACCGTCGAGGGGGTCCCCGAGCCGCGCCACGTGGTGTTGTTTGAGTGGATTGATGGTGCGCGATTCCAGAAAAAGCGCCGCACGCAGAGCGACTTCCACGCCATCGGGGCGCTCTGCGCGCGGCTCCACGCGCACGCCGCAGCGTGGACCCCGCCCGAGGGCTTCACGCGACACCGCCTCGACGAGGAGGGGCTCTTGGGCGCCGAAGCCATCTGGGGCGATCCGCGCCAGATCGAGGCCCTGACGCCCCCTCAACGGCGCCTCGTCACCGAGGCCGCCGACGCGCTCCAACAGAAGCTCGTCGCCTTCGGCAAGGGGCCAGATCGCTTCGGGCTCGTCCACGCCGATCTCCACACCGGCAACGTGCTGATGAAGGGGGGCGTCGCGCGCGCGATCGACTTCGATGACGCCGCCTTCTCGTGGCACGCCTATGACGCCTGCGTCTGCCTCCAACACGATTGGCGCGCGCCCGAGAGGGCCGAGCTTCTCCAGGCGTGGTTGCAGGGCTATCGCGGCGTGCGCCCCTTCCCACAGGCGCAGGTGGACGTCATCGAGGACTTTATGATGGTGCGGAGGCTGATGATCCTCTCTTGGCTCGATCAGCGACGAGACAACCCTAAGCTGAGGGAGATCCTCACCACACGGCTGACCCCCGCGATCGAGGAGCTCAAGGCGTACATGAGGCGCTGAGGCTCAATCCAAAGGCGCGCAGGCGCCCCCTGAGCCACTGAGCAGGTGGCACCCCACTGAGCAGGTGGCACCCACGTGCTCCTTTGATCTTTGAAGCGTGATGTCGTATTCGGCGACAACGGCGAACAACACTCTCATGTCGCGAAGGGGCAGAGCATGGAAGACACACTCTTCGAGAAGATCCGCGCGGAGAACCTCAATATCTATCGGACCAGCAGTCAACGGTTGAGGGAGGACATCGGCCAAGAGGATGAGATCGCGCGTAATTACCGAGGTCGGCTGCTCTATGAGCTGATCCAGAATGCGGATGATGCCAGCGCGCCTGGCGCGCCCGCCAGGCTGAGGATCGAGCTGCACGCCGAGGGGCTGTGGTTCGCCAATTCCGGCCGCGCGTTGAGCGAGGATGATGTTCGAGGCATCTGTGGGATCAGCGCCTCGACCAAGCAGGCGGTGGGCGAGGTGGAGGGCGCCAAGCGGCGCGCGAGCATCGGGCACAAAGGCATGGGCTTTAAGTCTGTCCTTGAGATCAGCCGCGCGCCTGAGATCTATTCATGCTCCTATGCCTTCTGCTTCGATGAGGCCCGCAGCCTTGGTGCCCTCAAGGCTGCGGGGTTCACCCAGCAAAGATACGCCCCGCTGATGCGGCTCCCTTGGCCGATGAAGGCGCCTCACCCACGCTGGGCCGAGCTGCGCGCGCTGGGCATGACCACCGCCTTCTTCTTCCCCTTCTCTGTAGAGGATGCCCATGAGCGCTACACGGAGATAAAGCGAGGGCTTGAGGGCCTCCCCGAGACGACGCTCCTCTTCCTTAAGCAACTAGAGGCGGTTGAGATCGTGATCGGTGAGGTCTCGCGGGCGTGGTTGATCGTGCGCGCTCGGCGGGTGACTCATGCTGAGGTCGAGCCGTGGTCAAGGGTCACGTCTATGAGCACGCGTGGGCTGTACCGCGTGCGCCTTGAGGCGCAACACGCAGACTCCACAGTGCATAAGACATATCTTGTCGCGCACGACGGGGACATCGAGATCGGCGCGCACCGAGGTGGGTTGGAGGGCATGGCCTGGGCCGACGTACACATCACCGAGGTCAGCGTCGCCGCGCGCGTTGAGGCCGACGCTTCTACGCCGATCAAGGACGCCTTGCTGCACGTCTTCTTGCCAACGGCTGAACGCACGCCTTATGGCTTCTTGATCAATGGCGCGTTCGCCTCGGGGCTGTCGCGTCAACATGTCCGCGTGGTGCCAGAGACCGAGGGGCAGTGCGCCCCAGACTATAACGCCTTCCTGGTGCGGGCGGCGGCGCGGCTTTTCGTGGAGGTGCTGTTCCCCGCGCTCTTGGCCTTGGACGCCAAGAAAGCGTTGATGCTCCTGGCACGGGATCGCCTGGTTCAAGGTCCATTGGCCGAGGTGATCTATCAAGCGATCCGGGCCGCCATCGCGGTGTACCCGTTTGTCCCCTCTGAGGTCGGCGCGCTGTTGGCGCCACAGGTGATCGTGCTCCCCCCACTGCGCCCCGACATCGGCGAGGCGTTGCGTACAGTGCTCCCCGTCAACGCCACGCACGCGCGGCGCGCCTTCCCCGCCGCAGCGTGGTGCGCCCTCGATGAGGCGCGCGTGTTGGCTGATCACGGCGCGGCGGTTCTCTCACCCGTTGAGGCCGCTCAAACTCTCGCCGCTGCTGATCCAACGCGGAGCCGCGCAGTGGAGGATCTTCAGCGCATGGTGGTTGTTGATCCGATCCTTCAGCTCCTTGAGCGCCTTTGGGCGGGCTATGTGGCCTCGGAGCAAGCGGCCTTCGTCGCTGAGGTGCGCGCGCTGCCGCTGATGCCCGTCGATGTGCGCGAGGACAGGACATGTCATCGCGAGGCCGTGGGGGATCGCGCGGCCTTTTATCCGCCTCAGTTTTTGCGCGGTGAGGTGCCGCTGCCGGGGCTTTGTTTTCTCAGTCAGGCGGTGTGCTGGGGCAAGCTGAGCCGCCAAGAGCGACAAGAGACACTTAAGGCGGAGATGGTGGCTTGGCAGGGGCTGTTTGGGCTCCAAGATTTCAAGTTCCCCGAGGTGATGCGCGCCAGCGTCTTACCCAGCATGGCCTGGGATCAGGCACATCAACGCGCGCGGTTTCACGACATCGCGCAGCTCGCAGCGGTCTGTCAGCTCTCGGGGAAGACAGGACAAGGGGAGCGGCTGCCCTTTGAGCGCCTGGGCAATCAGCGGGCGCTCTTCGCCCTCGCGCGCTTGGAGGTGCCCTGCCGTGCCCCCGATGGCGGGGTGCAGTGGGTCGCGGCCTATCGCGCGTACTTTGGCGAGGACTGGATCGGGGATCAGTCGGTCGAGGTCTTGTTGCGCGCGTGCCAAGAGGCCGGTCAGCCTTCGCCGGATGTCCCTTTTATCCTGGGGCCGACGGCCTTCTCCGGCTACCTGGCGCGGTACGCGTCGCTGGACGATCAGGCGCAAGCCACGGATGAGGAGACCCTCGACGTCGATGAGGTCGGCTTAGACGAGGATGAGGACGCCGCGCTGCCTGCGGATGAGCGCGAGCGTTGGCGGACGTTCTTCTCTTGGTTGGGCGTCAACGCCCACCTCCGCGCGGTCCACTTCCAAGACGTTGAGGACCACAACACGGGCTGGCTGCGTACGGAGGGCTTCATCAAGCCACGCGGCTGGATCTTTCAGGCGCTCCCCGACGCGGTGTGGGATGCGTGGCGCGCGACGCTCATCGACAGCCTCGATGCCAAGGCGATCAAGGACCTACACGAGCGCCGTCGGTGGCTCTATGGCATACATCACCTAGAGCACCTCGATGTGCTCCTCGCCGCCGCCGCTGCGGACGCACAAGGCGGGGTTGGGCGCGCGCTGTATCAACACCTCCAAGCGCATTGGCCCAGCCTTCAGCCGGTGGCGCGCGCGGTCGTCGCGTTGACCAAGGGGCACTCGCCGGGCAGGCGCAAGCCCCCGCGCGCCTACACCAATGAGACGGTGTCGCTCTGCGATAACCTCTGGCTGTGGCGACTCAAGGAGGCCGCCTTCTGCCCCACTAAGCACGGGCCACGTCGCGCCTCACAGGCTTGGCGCCCGAGTCGGGAGCTGGATCGTCGCTTTAAGCAGACGGGGCCGCTGCTGCCTGTCTTGGAGATCGACGATCCCAGCGGCTTCGCCGCGCGCCTCGGCGTCCGCGCGGAGCTGACACCCTCGACCTTTACGCTGGATGACGCTGAGGTGTGGTTGAGGCAGTTGGAGATCGTGTCGCAAAACGCGCCCGACGTACGCGCGGCCCGTCGTCTCTTGTCTACAGGGTGTCGTCACTTGATGGAGCTGCTGGTGGGGCACCAACCCGAGGTCAAGCGCGCTGAGGCGCGCCTGCCAACGCTCTTTGGGGAGAATCTCGTCTGGCGGCCCGCGCACCAGGTGTTCTTCGCCGAGCAGCGTGGGGCAGGTGAGGGATTCGACGTGCCCATCTTTATCCTTGAAGGGGACGCCCACGCGAAGAAGCCTCTCCAAGCCTGCTTTGGCGTGCGACTCTTGGAGGCTGCTCTTGAGCGATCGCCAACGCCAGAAGCGCCCGCTCTCCTCGGCGCGGAGCTTGATCTTTTCCGTAAGGCCATTGAGGCGTGTGGACCCGCGCTCTTGGCGCGCTTGGGCGTGGAGCGTCAAGAGGAGCGCCAGGCGAGCTTAGACGCGCATAGGCTCGCCGCGTTCCTGCAGGGCGTTGAGCCCGTAAAGGCGCTGATGTTGACGACGAAGCTCGACGGACAGCTCATCGGCGCGGCGAACGTGCCCGTCGGTGTGTACGTCGATCGCGATCATCCAAGCCACGCCTTCGTGCGCTGGAGTTCGCAGGCTTGGCCGCCCGTTGAGGAAGACGCTGAGCGGCTCGCTGAGGCCCTGGCTGTCCTCTTTGGGGCGCCTCGTTATGAGTCGTTCCTGACGCTGATCAAGGCGCGCGATGAGGCGGCGCGTCTGCGGATCTTGCGGCGCGCGGGCGCGTCTGCGGATCTCGAAGAGTATCAGCGTCGCTTGCATGGGGATGACGATCTGTGGGTTGAGCCCGCGCCCGCGCCCAAGACGGCGGGGCCAGCGCCCCTCACCTCGCCTTCCCCTCAAGCATCCCCGGCGCAAGCCCTTGCCCCAACGCCTGCGGACACCCCAGAAGCGCCATGCCATCCCCTTTGGCCCGCAGCGTCCTTGAGCGTCCTGGGCTGCCCCGTGCGGATCATGTCCCCTTCAGCGCAGCACACGGTGGAGGGCGCCGCGAGCGTGCAAATGCGCGAGGGCGGGACTCATGGATACGCGACGCACAGGACCGATCTCACTGCGTTGGATCAGTTGGGGATGTCTGTGGCGATGTCCTTTGAGCAGGCACGCTTGGCGCGCGCGGGAGGGGGGCGCGTGTTTGATGTATCACACCCAGACCACATCAAAGCCGCTTGGGGCGCGCTGCGCGGCGTCTTTGAGCGTGAGCTGCGCGGCGTCAGCGAAGCGTGGCCGGGCTTTGATTTGTTGTCCCTCGACGCATCAGGACGCCTGGATCGCGCCGTCGAGCTGAAGTCCTCGGGGATCGCGGCGCGGCGACAGGCGTGTACATGGAATGAGTGGAAGAGCGCGGGAGATCCGTCGCTGCGGGGGCGCTATTACCTGTACCTCGTGGGGAACCTGCGATCTGATTTAAGCGAACAAGCGCCCTTCATCCGCACGGTGCGTGATCCTTTTGGGCAGCTTCACGCCGATGTGCAGGTCAACACGCGCGTTGAGCGCAAAGTGTACTTGCGGGTTGCCGATCTCCAAGAGGCGGAGGAGGAGAGGTTGCAGATCATCCCAGACGCTCAGCGCAGCGCGTCGTCCGCTCAGAGGCCATAGAGGCGATCCTCAGGGTGTCATCCCCTCAGGAGCAGGCGGGTGCCACTTGGTCCGCCGGCTCTGCTGCGGCGAGGATTGCGCGCCCCGCATCGCGCGGCTAGGATCCCGCCCCTCCCTGTTCACCCGCTAGAGCAAGATGAGCCGCCCTCAACGCCACGCCTCGCCACCACGCCGCCGCCGACGCCTCACGCGCCGCGCCCTCCTCGATCTCCTCCTCGTCAGCCTCTCCGCGATCCTGACCTTTACCGCCTTCCCCACCGCCTTCGCCCCCGAGGTGGACCTCTTCTATCTCATCTGGTTCAGCCACGTCCCCTTGCTGTGGGTGCTGCGCGACAAGGCGCCTAAGGCCGCCTTCTATTGGGGCTGGTTGGCCGGGACCCTGATCAACGTCGGCGGCTATCACTGGCTGGCTGAGATGCTTGAGACCTTCGGTCACCTGCCCTCACCCATCGCCTGGCTGTTGATGATCCTTCACGGCGCTTGGATGGGCGTCCTGTGGGCCTTGTGGGCCTTCCTCGTCAACCGCATCGTCAACACCACCCGCGTGCCCCTAGAGTGGGCGGCGCCCCTGGCGATGGTGGCCGTGGAGATCGCCGTCCCCCGGATCTTCCCCGCTTATATGGGCAATAGCCAAGCGAGCTTCCCCTTGGTGATGCAGGTCGTCGATCTGCTGGGTGTGCCCGCCGTGACCTTCCTGATCTATCGCGTCAACGCCGTGCTCTATCTCTGGGTCCGCGCCAAGCTGGAGGGTCGCCGCCCCCCCATGCGCGCCACCAAGGTGACCGCCGTGATGCTCGCCGTCGTCTTCCTCTATGGCGGCGCCCGGATGTATCAGATCGACCGCCGCATGGCAGACGCGCCGAAGCTGCGCTTGGGGATCGTTGAGGCGGATGTGGGGATCTTTCAAAAGGAGCCCGAGGAGAATATCCAAAATCATCTCCTCAAGCTGCAACGCCTCTCCGCTCAGGCAGAGGCGGAGGGCGCGGAGCTGATCCTCTGGTCTGAGAGCGCTTATCGCTTTGAGGCGATCCCACGGCACGCCCGCCACGTCGCCCCCTCTAAGGCCGCGCTGGTGAAGGATTATCGCCAAGATATCATCAAGCCCACGCCGATCTCGGAGCGCGCCGCGCCGATCCGTGGCTTTAAGACCCCACTCATCTTCGGCGGCACGAGCCTTGAGCCACGCGCAACACCACGCTGGGAAGGCGACGCGCCCTTTAATCCCTATAACTCCGCTTGGTTGTTGGCCGAGGATGGCGCGGTCTTGGGCCGCTATGACAAGGTGAAGCCGCTGGTTTTTGGTGAGTATATCCCCTTCGTAGAGTATTTCCCTTGGATTTATAAGTATATCCCGACTGCCGGCAATCTAGAGGCTGGGACTGAGGTGAAGGTGATGGAGACGACACGTTGGGGTGAACCTGTGCGTTTGGCCGTCTCAATTTGTTATGAGGGCATCCTTTCAAGTTTTATGCGCTCCTTTTCCGGTCAAAGTCCACATTTAATCATCAATATGACCAATGATGATTGGTTTGGGCAGACCGCCGAGCGTTATCTGCACTTGATCTTGGCCATGCCGCGCGCCATCGAGCATCGCTTGGCGATGGCGCGGCCCACCCTGACCGGGGTCAGCGCCTTCATCGATGCCAACGGGCGCCTGATCAAGCAGACTCGCCCGACCGGGGCGGAGACGCTGCTGTGGTCCGCCCCCCTGCTGCAATCTCAGACGCTCTATCAGCTGATCGGTGAGGCCTTCGCCTATTTTTGCCTCCTCTTGACCCTGGGGTTATATCTCTGGGGCCGGTGGCGACGCCGTTGAAGCGCAAAGGGCGCTCTGATAAACCAGCCAAGAACGATCTTTTGGAGACGCCTGATGGCTCTGACCCGGTGGGGCTCGCTGATCCTGCTGTGCTTAACCCACCTCTCCTCCCTCCCCGCGCGCGCCGCAGAGGCGGAGATGGGCACCTTGCAGATCAAGGCGGGCGTGGCGGGCGTGGCGCTCTTCCTCGACGGCGAGCGCATCGGCGAGAGCCCCTTCAACGCGCCTTGGGCCCTCACCCCAGGCCCGCATACCTTGGAGGCGCGCCCTGAGGGGGCCGCCGTGGAGTCCCGCGCGTTTGAGATCAAGGCCGGGCAGGTCACGGTGGTCAGCGTGCTGGCCGCGCCGCCCGTCAAGGCCGCCACACACGCTGAGCCGAAGATCAAGGTCGTACACACAGGGCCAGGCTTCTCCCTGGCGATGACGAGCTATGGGCTGATGGGCCTCGGCGGCGTCGCGGCGGGGCTGGGGGTCCTCTATGGCATCAGCGCCAATGATAAGGCGGCCACGGCGCGGGGGCTGGACAAGGCCCTCTACGCCCGCGCCGATCAGCTGGCCTTGGTCGAGGACGCCGACGGCTACGCGTTTTATAGCAACCTCTCCTTCGGCGCGGCGGGCGCGCTCCTCCTCGGCGGCGCGGCCCTGCTCTACTTCGCCAGCGATAGCCCGCTGAGCGCGGGTGAGCCTGCGCCTGGCTTCACCTGGGGGCTCGGCGCGGACGGTCAGAGCCTGCGCGTGGGGGGTCAGTTTTGAGCCGTGTGATGTTGGCCCTGCTCCTCCTCTGCGGCTGCCAGCCCGAGCTGCCTGGGCGTGGCTGCGCGACCTCGCAGGATTGCTTTCGAGGCGAGGTGTGCTTGGCGCGCACCTGCGTTGAGGTGGATACGCGCGCGGATGCTGCGGTTCATGATGACGCTGGGATGCCTGATGCCGCGCCTGATGCCACGCCTGATGCCGCGCCTGATGCCGCCACGCCTGACGCCACGCCTGACGCCGCCGCGCCTGACGCCACGCCTGACAGCGGCGCCCTCATCGACCAAGGGCCCCTCGACGCCGCGCCCTCTCAAGACAGCGCCCCGAGCATCGACAGCGCCACCCCATGAAGCTCCCCGCGCGCTTTGGGCCTTATACGCTCCTGCGCCGCATCGCCGTCGGCGGCACCGCCGAGATCTACCTCGCGCGCAAGCACGGCGTGGACGGCTTCGCCCGCCACCTCGCCATCAAGCGCATCCTCCCCCAGCTCGCCGAGAAGCCGGAGTTTATCCAGCTGCTCCTCGATGAAGCCCGCCTCGCCGCCCACCTTCACCATGGACACATCATCGAGATCCACGAGGTGGGCATCTTGGAGGACCAGGCCTATATCGCCATGGAGTACCTCCCCGGCGTAGATCTGGGCCGCCTCCTTAAAGCCGCTCAGCGGCGCACCCGCCGGGTGCTCATCGCCCATGAGGATCAAGCCGCGCGCGCGTCGATCCGGCTCAAGCTGGAGGCGGCGGGGCTCAAGGTGGAGTGCCTCTGCGCGGCTGATCCGGTGGAGGTGGAGGTCCGCTCCATGGAGGGCGCGGTGGATCTGCTGATCATCAGCGATGGCTTGGCGGGTCAAGGGCGGGCGGGGCTCATTCAATCGGTTCAGGCGACCCATCCAGAGCTGCTGCGCACCTTGATCATCGCCCCCGAGGAGGCCCGCGCCCGCCCCGAGCCGGCCAAGCGCGCTCCGGCGCAGCGCGGCTTTGATCAAGAGGGGCGGGGGCATGGGATCTATACGCTCTGGGTGGAGCATGATCTCATCGACGCGGCGCGCCGCAGCCTCGCCGCGCGCCTGCCCATGGAGATCGCGCTTCAGATCCTCCGCGCCGTGGCCGACGGGCTCCACGGCGCCCACAGCGCCACGGACTTTGAGGGCCGCCCCCTGAAGATCATCCACCGCGATATCAACCCCAGCAACGTGCTCGTCTCCGTCAACGGCGTCGTCAAGCTGGTGGATTTTGGGATCTCACGGGCGGGGAATGAGATCCCAGGCAGCGGGATGCTGATCGGCACGCATCACGCGATGAGCCCTGAGCAGGCGGAGGGGCGCGATGTGGACGCGCGCACGGATCTCTTCGCCTTTGGCATCCTGCTCGACACCTTGATCACAGGGCGTAACCCCTTCCTGCGCGATAACCTCTTCGCCACGCTGCACGCCATCCGCGAGGAGACGCCGCCGCCTCTCTCCGAGCGCATCCCTGGCGTCCCCGCTGGCCTGGAGCGGATTCATCAGCAGGCCTTGGCCAAGCCGCTTCAGCGGCGCTATCAGAGCACGGGGGAGCTGCTGGCGGAGCTTGAGGGTTTCTTGCGCCAAGAGGGGATCAACCTCAGCCCGCAGCGGACGCGGGGCTTGATGTCGGTGCTCTACACCCCCGAGGAGTTGGCGCGGCTGGGCGTCAGCAGCTTCCCCCTCGGCGAGGATGAGGTGGAGGTCAACCTTCAGGGGATCGGCGGGCTGGCGGAGGGGCCGCTGGAGGTGGATCTGGGCTGGTCACCGCCGCGCCGAGGGCGGGGGCTGTGGCTCCTCGCTGGCGGGCTCTTGCTCTTGGGCATCAGCGTGGGGCTGTGGGCGCTCTAGCGCGCTGAGCCGCAGCGCTGCCCACGCCGCCGCCGCGCGCAGGCGTGGATCTTCATCCGCCCGCGCCGCCAAAGCCGCCAAGGCGGGCCGCGCGGCGGTCACACCCAGGTTGGCGAGGGCCACGCAGGCGGCGCGACGCAGCCACAGCCCCCCCGCGCGGCGCAGCGGCGTCCCCCGCGCCGCCTCATGCAGCGCCTCTGTCTCCACCGTCAGCCATGACACGAGATCCGGCGCCGCCAGCTCAGGCCGTGGGCGCCAAGGCGCAGGATCAGCCACAGGATCAGCCGCAGACGCGCGGCGGTTCCACGGGCACACGGCTTGGCAGACATCGCAGCCAAAGATCCAATCGCCCAGGCGCTCGGCGACGCCCTCGGGGTAGGGCGCGCGGTGCTCGATGGTCCAGTAGCTGATGCAACGGCGCGCATCGACGCCCCGCGCGGAGATGGCCTGGGTGGGGCAGGCGTCCACGCAGGCGGTGCAACGCCCGCAGCGGTTGGGCTCGGGCACGGCGGGCGGCGGGCGGCGGTTGATCAAGATCACCGCCAAGGCCCCATAGGTGCCCAGCCGCGGGTTGATCAGCATCGTGGAGCGCCCAAAGAAGCCCAGGCCCGCCATATAAGCGAGGGTCCGCTCGGGGACAGGGCCGCTGTCAACGCTGATCCGGGCTTGGAGGCTCGGATCAAAGCTGAGCATCCGTTGGCGTAGCTTCTTGAGCGCCTTGCCCAGCACGTTGTGGTAGTCCCGCTGGGCGGCGTAGCGCGCCACCCGACCTCGGGGGCGTTGGGGGCTCGACGGCGACGAGGCAGGCGGGGCGGGGAAAGCCCGCCACAGCGCCACGGCGCCGACCGCCCAAGGCGCCAAGCGTCGAGGATCTGCCCGCAGCGCCGCCGTCTCCGTCATCCAGCCCATGTCCCCATGCATCCCCGCCTCGATCCAGCTCGTCAAGCGCGCGGCGGAGATCTCAAGCGCGGGATCATCCAGCGGGGTGAAGCCGCAGAGATCAAAGCCAAGGGCCAGGGCCTCGGCGCGGATGTAGGCGAAGAGATCACCAGGCATGGGGGCTGAAAACCTTGTCGTCGTGGCGGGCGATTGTGCATCCTCCGCCTCGATCATGAGAAGCCCCCTGACCATGTCCTTGCTCCTCCTCTGGCCGTTGGCCTGCGGGGAGACGAGCGTGACGCGCCGCTGTGAGCCCGCCTCGAACACGGGCTGTGAGGCGGGGCGGGCCTGCGCCGTAGATGAGGCGGGCACGCCGCGCTGCTATGCGCTGACCGTCGCCTTGCCCGAGGGCGCCGCCTGCGATGGGCCTGGGGTCTGCGCGGCGGGCCTGGGCTGCGTCAACCTCTTTGGCGTCAGCCGCTGCCTGCGCTTCTGCGATACACAAGATCCTTATGAGGCGGCCTGCGCCGAGCAGCTGAGCCCCGTCGAGGCGCTGAGCTTCCCCGCGCGCGAGGATGAGGATGGCGATGGCATCCTCAACTTCCGCGATAACTGCCCCTCGACGATCAACCGCAGCCAGGCAGACGCCGACGGTGACGGCGAGGGCGACGCCTGCGATCCCTGCCCCAAGAGCCTGCGGGTGCTCAAGGATGGCCGCCACGAGGTCTGTCGTCACCCCTTCAGCGATCAAGCGCGCTGCCTGGCGCGGCTCCCCGATCGCGCCGATATCGGCCTCTGCTTGTTGCCCTGCGCGCCGGGGGGGGATGACTGCCCCGAGGGGATGAGCTGTCGGCTGTTTAACGGGCTGGAGTACGCCACCTGCGGGCCTGCCTTTATCGATGGCGCCCAGACGGGGGAGGCCTGCGGCCCGGCCAAGCCTTGCGCGCAGGGCTTGGCCTGCGTCGCCTTCGGCCCCGATCACCTCTGCCGCGCGCTGCGTGGGCCGCTGTGCCCGCTGGGGACCCTGCGGGCCGCCGTGCCCAACGCCTGGGACCCGCTCACCCAGTCGCCTTATTACTTCTGCGAGCCTTGTCAGCCCTTGGGTCCGCTGGAGGGGGCCTGGTGGCAGGTCTGCGCCACGCGCCTGAGGGCCGACGCGGCGGCCTGTGATGGCCCCCGCCAAGCGCCGATGCACGTCGCCTCACGGCGCGCCGCCGAGACGGCCAGCGCGCGCTTGCCCCCAGACGCGCGGCTGTGGACCTCGGCGCGGCGGACAGGCGTCGATGCTTGGCGCTGGGCGGACGGTCAGGCCGTGTCCGCCGCCGACTGGGCCGAGGGGGAGCCGACGACGGCGGGGGCCTGCGCGTCGCTCAGCGTCGAGGGCCTCCACGCCGTTGACTGCGCCGCCATCGTCTGGCCCCTCTGCGGCTTGCCCGATGGCTAGGGGATCACGATCGTCTGCCCTGGCATGAGCCGGCTCTTGCGCCCCATCCCGTTGCGCCGCTGGATCGCCTTGACCTCGACCCCAAACCGCTCGGCGATCTTGGCGAGGGTGTCGCCCTTGCGGATCGTGTAGCGCTTGCGCCCCCGCGCGTTGGGCTTGGGCTTGCGCGCCCTGGCTTGGCCCTTGGGCCGGGCGCGCGCGGGCTGGGGGATCTTGAGCGCGGCGCCCACCACCAAGCCCCCGCTTCGATTGAGCCCGTTCTCCGCGCGGATGGCGCTGACCGTCACGCCGTAGCGCTTGGCGATCTTCCAGAGGTTGTCGCCCAAGGCGACGGTGTGGCGGACGATCCGCACATGGGCGCCCCGTCCTCGCTTCGCCGCCCGCTTGCTGCGGGCCTCGCCGTCGCTGCCCGGCTCCACCAAGGTGACCTGCTCGGCGCTGAGCAGGAGGTAGTCATCGTGGGGGAAGTTGGGCGGCAGATAGAGCCTCAACGCCATGCCCCGCTGCAACAGCGCTTGGGGATCAAGCTCATTCCACAGCGCGATCTGCCCCGCCGAGATCCCAAACGCGGCGGCCACCTCTGAGAGCGGGCGCGGCGAGCGGATGGGGAAGTAGGCCAGCGTACGCCCCTCGATGGCGATGTCCAGCGTGGGCCGCGCGGCGATGACCAGCTGATTGTCTGGATCGGGGCGGGCGCGGCTGAAGACCAAGATCTCTTGGCCCGGCTTGAGCCGCTCCAGGCCCTCGTTGAGCCGCTCCAGCGTGGCGCGGCGCATCCCGTGGGCGCGGGCGATGTCGTCGAGGGACTCGCCGTAGCGGATCTTGCGCTTGAGGAGGGTCGTGGGCTTGACGGCGGCGCTCAGCGCCGCGCGCGCGGCCTCAGCGTGGGCCCTGGGCACCCGCAGCGGGTAGTCTTGACGCTCGGGCGGGGTAAAAGCGCGCCGCAGCTCCGGGTTGAGATCCGTCAGCGCCGCAGGATCGAGCTTGATCTGCTTGGCGAGGGCGTGAAGATCCAGCTGCGGCGGCGCGGCGATGACCTCGATCTCCAGCGGCGCTTGGGGGATGACATCGCTGAAGCCGTAGCGAGCGGGGTCCGTGGCGATGACCATCGCCGCCATGATCTTGGGGACATAGCGGGTGGCCTCGCCGGGCAGCTCGCCCTCGGCGGCGAGGCGCCAAAAGTCATTGTGGTTGGCCCGCGTGATCGCCCGTGAGACGTTGCCGACCCCTGCGTTATAGGCGGCCATGGCCAGCGGCCAGTTCCCGAAGCGATCGTAGAGGCCGCGCAGGTGCTGGGCCGCCGCCCGCGTGGCCTTCTCGAAGTCGCGCCGCTCATCCACCCACTCATCCTGCTCCAGCCCCTCCGCCAGCCCCGTCGCGCGCATAAACTGCCATGGCCCCACGGCGGAGGCGTGGGAGACAGCGTCGGCGGTGTAGCCGCTCTCGATCATGCACAGGAAGACCAGCTCCTCAGGGACGCCCTCGGCTTGGAGGATGGGCACCATCAGCCCCCGATAGCGGCCCAGGCGGGCCAAAGCGCGGGCGTAGAAGGGGCGGGCGCGCCCTTGGAAGAAGGCAATGAACTCGCGTACAGGGCCGTTGAGCGTGGCGGGGACGGTCAAGCCTGTGAGATCAGGCGCTGGGGCGGGCTGGGCGAGCAGGGCGAGCAGCAGCAGGGCGTGGGCGATCATTCAACCAGGGCGTCGAGGCGCGCGATCCGCGCTTCGGCTTTCAGGTGCGTCAGGAGCGCGTGGAAAATCGCCCGCTTCTTGCGCGTAAAGACGCGCAGATCGGGCTGGGCGATGAGGGCCGGATCGAGCCCATCTTCGAGGCCAAGCAGATCCACGGCGTGGAACTCCAAGGTGAGGTGCGGATGGCGCTTGAGGCCCACCTTGAGGGCGGCTAAGGCGCCGCGCTGGCCCAGCGCGGTGAAGGCCGTGCCGATGAGCGGGGCGCCGAGGGCGACGCTGATGGGGTAGTGGCGCAGCCCCTCGGGCTCACCGGCGCGGGCGGCGCGGTAGGGATCGGCCAGCGCGGCGGTGTAGGGCGCGCGCGGGGCCATAAGGACGCGCGGATCGCCCAGGATGCTGCGGCTGCGCTTGCCGCGTAGGCGCATCAAGCCCATCACGCCCGCCTTGGCGAGGTGGTAGGGCGCGCAGGGGAAAGCGCTGCTCTCGTAGCGGTGCCCCGTCTCCATCAGCAGCCGCTGAATCTGGGCGTTGGTGTGATAGCCCGGCGCGCGGAAGCCCACCACCGCCGCGCCGCAGGCCTGCTCCAGCCGATCCTTACCGCAGCCGATCTCGATCCGCTGGCTGTGCTCATCGAGCAGGCTCAGGTCATAGCGGTGGTGCCAGGTGTGGTTGCCGATCTCATGGCCCGCCGCGACGATCTCACGCATCCGCGCGGCGTGCTCGATGGCGTCCTCCGCCACGCAGTAGAAGGTGGCGGGGAGGCCGACCTCGGCGAACAGCGCCAAGAAGCGAGGCACCCCCAGGGTCCACGCCGCCTCTGTGGCCTCAGCGGGATCGAGGCCGTGGATCAGGTAGTAGTGCTTGAGCCCATCGACGTCCACGCCGACGCTGGCTGTTTTTTTGTTCAGAAATCTCTCCCCGCGCGGATGATCAAGGTCAGCCTGGCGATGCTCTTGAGCACGTGCGGCACCCGCTTAAAGAGGTGTACCGACGGGGGGCGCTTCTCCTCCAGGTCGATGGGCACCTCCAGCCAGCGCAGATCCGTGCGGTGGACGCGGACGACCAGCTCGCTGGCGAACATATCGCGATCGACGACGCACTCATTGACCACGTCCAGCAAGGCCTCACGCCGAAACGCCTTGAGCCCGTGGGTGTCGGTGCCCCGAAAGCCCACGGCGATCCGCAACATACCGTTGAGCACGCGGGTGGCGGCGCGGCGATAGATGGGGCGGTTGTCATGGGCGCCGCGCGCCTGCTTGCTGCCGACGACGAAGTCTACGCCCGTGCCTGAGCGCAGCGCGCCGAGGGCGAGGCGATAGAAGTCCACGTCGCAGAGGTCAATCTCGTCGCAGATGACATACTCGCCGCGCGCCTTGAGGATGCCCTCACGCAGCGCCCTGCCATAGTTGGCCTCGCTGGCGGAGAAGGTGCTCACCTGCGGGTAGCGCGCGGCGAGGCCCTCGGCCAGCTCGATGGTGCGATCCTTGGAGCCGTTCTCCGCGATGAGGATCTCATAGCTAAAGTCCAAGCCCTCTAGCTTATGAATCAGCTCCTCAATGGACGCTTCAAGGATCGACTCTTCGTTATAGACCGGGATGACGATTGAGACAGTGGGCGTCACGCCTCACCTCCTCCTGATAGACGCGCCGCAGCGTCGCGCCCGTTGATGAGCGCGTCTTCCATCGAAGAATAGTTCCAATCGCCGTAGCGACCGATACTCAAGAGCCCTTGATGGTTAAGCCACTCATGGATGAGCGCGCGGCTGGCGTGATAGTCAAAGTCGTAGATGACATAGGCCTCTGGGATACGGCGGGCCTGCATAAACAGCACTCGCTCAGGCTGACACAGCCCCATGGCGGCTAAGCCCGCCTTGACCCGCCCCGCCAGCGCCTCAGGCGGGGTGTCGCGATCCGCCAGCTCCACATAGAGCGAGCTGTGGCCCTCGGGCGCCATGGCCGGCAGGGCGTTGCTGAAGGCGCCGACGCGGTACATCGGCCAGGACGCCTCGGGCACATAGATCCAATGGTCATCCTGGCCCAAGGCGCCGCGCACGCCCACGTTGAAGTAAACCGTGTCGGCGGCGCGCAGCTTGGCGCGGGCGGCGCGGACCTCGGCGGGGGCCTCGGCGAGCAGATCGATGAAGCGCGTCAACGGCGCGGTGTTGACCAGGCGCTCAAAGTACACGCGCTGACCGCTGGCCGTCTCCACGAAGCGCGCCTTGAGATCCACCCGCGTCACCGGCGTGTTGAGGTGGATATGGGCGCGGCCTACGGCGTCGGCGAGGGCCTCGGGCACGCTCTGGATGCCGCCCACCTTGGGGTAGAGAAAGCGCGCGTTATAGCCCTCGCCCTCGGCGTGACAGCCCACGGCGCCAGCGATGATCTGCTCCAGATTGGGGCGGGGCACGAAGCGCTGACACCAGCGGCTGGTGATCTCCTCGGCGGCGACGCCCCAGAGCCGGGCGTTGTAGGGGATCATAAAGTGCTCGGCGATGCCCTCGCCGAAGTAGAACCGAATCCAATCGGCGAAGCCCTCGGGCTCGGCCACGCCCTCGCCGCGCTCGGCCACGCCCTCGCCGCGCCCGCCCCTGGCCTCAATGGCGCCCATCACGCAGGCCTTGATCACCGCTGGTGGCAGGCCATGAAGGTTGGACTGGAAGGGATAGCGCGTGTAGACCCCGTGGGACCAGATGCGGCTCTTGCGCTCGATCTCAACGAAATGATCCGGCCCCAGCAGGCCGAGGATCAGCGCGCGGATTTGCGGATCACGCAGGTGGAGCCAGTGCCCTGTCAGATCAAAGGTAAAGCCCTCAAAGCGCTCGCTGCGCGCCGCGCCGCCGACGCGATCGAGGCCATCGAGGAGGAGGGCCTCGCCGTCGAGGTGGAGCGCGGTGGAGAGGCCTGCGAGGCCCGCGCCGATGATGAGCGTCTGGGTGCGTTGAGGGAGTGACATGGGGCGCCTTGGGTCCTATTTCACGCGCGCGCGATGGTTTTAGAGCGGCCCAGTCGGAAAAGCAGGCGGCGCGGAATGGAGACGCCGGCGCCCTCGTTCGGCCGTATTCGAGAGAGAGGATCTAACCGATCCGCCGTTGCCTGACCAGCACCATCCACCGGAGCCATTTGATGCACATATCCCAAGAGAGAGAGGCCCAGCTCTTAGCCGAGGCCAAGGCGGGCTCGGGGCGGGCCTTCAGAGCGCTGGTGGAGCCCTACCGCGAGCAGATTTACTGGCGGGCGGCGCGCGCGGTGGGGGATCTGGATGAGGCCGAGGATGTCGCCCAAGAGACGCTCCTGCGCGCCTTTACGCGGCTGGAGACCTATCGGGGCGAGGCGCGCTTTAGCGCCTGGCTCTACCAGGTGGGGGCCAACTGCATTCGGATGCACCTGCGCAGCCGCAAGCGCCGCCGCCTCAGCGCGCTGGAGGAGGCGCCGGAGATCCTGCCCCCTGAGGCGACGCTCCTACAGGGGCGGCTCAGCTCGGGCGAGCCCGATCAAGCGGCCATGGCGCTTCAGCTGACCGAGGCCATCGAGGAGGCCATCGAGGCCTTGCCGCCCAAGTACAAAGACATCCTCAACTTCTGGGTGCTCGACGGCTTGGACTTGCGGCAGATCCAGGCGCGCTCGGGGCTGTCGATCTCGGCGATCAAGTCACGGCTGCATCGCGCGCGGCTGCAAGTGCGTGACATCCTCGATGGGCGCGGCGTCGGCGCCCTCCTGCCCACCTAAGGGCGCGTCCCCCTCGTCTTTCGCCCTGAGGGCCGATAGATTCGCCCCAACACACCCAGCCGAGAGGCGCCATGCACCTCAAGTCACTCTGGCTCATTGGCCTCGCCAGCCTGCTCGCGGTTGGCCTCTTTCTCCTGCGCCCTGGCGGGGTCGAGGGGCCGCGCCCCGCGCCGGTGCCCCCAGAGGGCAAGGGCTTCAGCCACGCCCAGCTCACCGAGGCGCTCAAGGGCATCGTCGATGAAGCCGGCGACGTGGACTATGGGGCGCTGCGGGCGCACCCCGAGGCGCTGGATCGCTACCTGGGGCAGCTGCGCGCCGCCAGCCCCAAGAGCGCGCCGCACCGCTTTAAGACCGAGGCGGCGCGGCTGGCCTATTACATCAACGCCTACAACGCCTTCCTCCTCGCCGAGCTGCGCCAACGCTGCCCCTTGGCGCGCGTCGCGGATCTGTACCCCTTCGACGGGTTCTTCTACCGCGTGTCCTTCTTGATGGGCGAAGAAGAAACAACGCTCAGCGCCTTGGCCGATGAGCAGATCAGCGCCCTGGCCCACCTCCACCCCGCGATCCGCCTGGCGCTGTCAAAGGGCAGCGTCAGCGCGCCGATGATGCTGCGCGAGGCGCTGGAGGAGGCGACGTTGACGGCCCAGCTCGACGCCTTGGCGCGCCGCGCCCTGGCCCACCCACGCTGGGTGAAGCGCGAGGGCGACACCTTGGCGCTCAACCCCCTCTTCGAGTGGTATCCCCGCGAGCTGGGGGATCACTTTATCAAGGCGATCCGCCCCGAGCTGCTTGAGGGCGTCTCCACGCGCGCGACGCTGCCCCTCGACGATCACCTCAATGGTCACTGCCAGGCGCGATGAGCGTCATCGGCATGGGCGCCAGGATCAGCGCCAGCTCGCTGGGATCGAGGCCCATGGGGCAGAGGAAGCCCTCTGCTTGAGGCCCCGAGGGGCGGGCGGCGTCGAGGTGGGCGCGGTGCGCCAAGGCGCGGCTGTGATCGATCCAGACCACCAGGGGATCATCATGAGTGGCCTCACAGAGCCCACAGTGGATGCAGCGGCCCGCCCGCTGGAGCGCCGCCTCCGCCTCCAGGCTCAGCGGCGCCATGCCCTCGGGGGCGTAGTTCTCCAGGAAGCGCGCCGCGCCGCCGTTATCGCCTGGGCGATAGATGCGCCGCAGTTGCCGCAGCCAAAAGGCCAAGATCAGGTGGGCATAGCTGTAGATGTGCTTCCAATTCATCGCATGTGTCGCTTTAACGAGTGGGTGATCATGCCAAGAGCGCCTCTGACACCGCATAGGCCGTCAAGATCGCCCGGCCACTGCGGGCCGAGGCCCCCAATGGCCCAGGCCCGCCGATGACATCGCCCACCGCATAGAGCCGAGGATGATGCGCCCGCCCAGAAGGATCGCAGGGGCGCAGCGCCTCATCGACGAACACCCCCACCTCGAAGAGCGGACCAGCGCCCCTCGCCCCCGCCGCGCGGATGGGATCATCCGGCTGTGGCGTCAAGTCGAGATCAAACACCGCCTCACGCACAGGCCGTTGGCTGGTCAGCCCGCCGCCGAGATAACCCCCTGTGGCCAGGATCACCGCGTCGGCTTGAAACACCTCATCAAAGCGCGAGGCGATGTCGCGCTGGCCCACCTCGAAGAAAGGCGTGGCGCTGATCTGCACACCGGCGCGGATCACCCAGCGGCTGAGCGCCCGCGTCAGCCGCAAGCCAGGCGCGGAGGGCGTGTCGGCGAGGGCCTCCACCACCGGGCCACCTGCGGCCTCCTCAAGCGCCGCGTGGACCTGCGCGGCGGCCTGCACGCCCAGGATTGGCGGACACAGCAGCCCTTGGCCTCGCAGCGGGCTGGCCTTGATGGCCTCCAGGAGTGGCCCCCGCGCCTCAGGCCGATCAAGCTGACGGGCGAGGAAGGCTGATGAGCGATCTTGATCATCCGAAGGCGGCCAGTTGACCTCTAAGCGAGGCCGCCCTGTGGCCCGCGCAAAGTCACGCCCTCGCCCACGCAGGCACAGCACCGGCGTCGCCTCGCTCAGCGCGCCTCGGTGTGTCCGCGCCGCCGCGTCCACCTTCTGTTGAAAGCCATCCTCGTCATAGAGCCGAAACGGCCCCGCCTCGATCTCCAGCTCTGCCAGCCCCCGCTTGAGGCAAGCGAAGGCGGCCTCAGCCCGCGCCAAGGCGCCCTCGCCCTTGAGGCGCTCGAAGCCGAAGTACCAGCCCCCGGAGTGCAAGGCCGTAGAGCCGGGCCGCCCCGGATAGAGCGTCACCTGACAACGCCCAGAGGCAGCCAGCCGCGCCGCCGCCATAGATCCAGCGAGCCCACCGCCGATGACCGTGACCTTCATAAGAACCCTTTAAATCGCCAACGAAAGCGCTCCAGATGAGGCAAGTTTTGATGCCCCGCCACCGGCGCTTGCTCCCTCCAACGAGCCTGAGCGAAGTCCGCCAGCAGATCGATGACGCGCCCCTCATCGGCGCCTTCGTGGCGGGCGATGAGCCGCGCGGCGCGGTGAGCGCAACGAACCCCTTGGCAGGCCCCCCCACCGCAGCGCGTGCGGCGGCGGAGATCCTCCAGCGTAGAGACACGCTCATGCGCCAAGGCATGCTCGATCTCGGCTTCAATGACCGGCTCACATTGACAGACGATCTGCCTCGACTCCGGGTCGCGCGCCACGCGCTCGACGATGGCCTCCACGCGCGCGCCGTGGCGGTGGATCAGCCGCGCGGCGGTATAAGGCGCGATGCCCGCGCGGGTGGCGACATCGGCGACGTCGGGCGTGGACTCACCGCCGGGCAAGGGCGCGGTGTGCGTGCTGCGCTCACCGACGCTGCGGTTGAGCCCCTTGAGGATGGCGTCGGTGGCCTCCTCGGCCATCAGACGATAAGCCGCCAGCTTGCCGCCGCCCATGCTCATCAGCCCCGGCGCGCCCTCGCCGCTGTGATCAAAGACCTCATGACGGCGACTGAGAGCGTCGGGCGCGGGGCCGTACTTACGCAGCGTGGGGCGCACCCCGGCGAAGGCGCGCACGATACGATGCTGACGGATGGCGGGGAAGACCGTCTCGATGGCCTCCAGCAGATACATCACCTCATCGTGATGGGCCACCACCTCGCCGGGATCGCCGTAGAAGTCCGTGTCGGTGGTGCCGATCCACGTCTCTTGCCCGTAGGGCTCCAAGAAGACCTGGCGACCATCGGCGGCGGAGGCCAACAGGGCGTAGTTGACGATCCGCCGATCCAACACAAGGTGAATCCCCTTGCCAGGGCGCATCGGCACCCTCGCCCCGGCCAAGCCCGCCACCTTATCCGCCCAAGGCCCCGCCGCGTTAAACACGATCCGCGCGCGGCGCTCATCAACAGTGCCGGTCTTGAGATCGCGCACGCGCACACCCAGCACGCGCCCGCTGGGATCACGCAAGAGCCCCTCGACCTGATGATAAAGGTGGATCTCCGCGCCATGCGCTTGAGCATCGAGGGCGTTGAGCAGGCAGAGGCGAAAGACATCGATCCCCCACTCATCGGTGCTGACGCCCCCGGTCACGTCGGGGTGGACGCCGGGCTCCAGCCGCAGGACCTCCTCGCGCGTCAGCTTCGCCGCGCGCTTGCCGCGCTTGAGGGGCTGAAAGCGGTCATAGGCCTGGAAATAAACAAAGGCCAGCTCATTTAAGATCCGCCCCCGTGGCATCCAGCTCAGCAGGGGGAAGATCACCGGGATGCGGAAGAGGAGGTGAGGGGCGATCTGCTGGATATAGCCCGAATCAAGGCAGGACTTATGCGTGGTGGCGCGGTCTGTCTCCAGATAGCGGATGCCGCCGTGGATCATCCCGCTGGAGGCGCCGCTGGTGCCCGCGCCGAGATCGCCGCGCTCAAAGAGCCCGACGCGCAGCCCTCGACGGGCGGCATCTCGGGCGACACCGACGCCATTGACGCCACCGCCAATGACGATCAGATCCAACTCTCGTTGTTGCATATTCGCTCCTGGAAAGGCCCAGGTCTATGGCAGCGTATGGAGGCGGCTCGGCTTACGCCTCAACCGGCGTCGAGGCGCGCTTGAGCGCGATGTGGACCTCATCGAGCTGGAGCTGATCCACGCTCGACGGGGCATTGGTCATCGCGCAGCTCGCCTTGAGGGTCTTGGGGAAGGCGATGACGTCGCGGATGTTGTCGGTGCCTGTCAGGAGCATGATCAGGCGGTCCATCCCCAGGGCGATCCCGCCGTGGGGGGGCGTGCCATAGCTCAGGGCGTCGAGGAGGAAGCCGAACTTGGCGCGGCTCTCCTCTTTAGAGAGGCCCAGCAGCTCGAAGACCTTGGACTGCACCGCCTCCTCATGGATACGGATGCTGCCGCCGCCCAGCTCATAGCCGTTGAGCACCACGTCATACGCCTGGGCATAGACCGCGCCGGGATCAGTCTCCATCAAGGAGATATCGGCGCGGCGCGGCGAGGTGAAGGGGTGATGGATCGCCACCCAGCGCTTGGCCTCCTCGTCGTACTCAAAGGAGGGGAAGTCGGTCACCCAGCAGAAGGCGTACGCGTCCTTGTCGATCAGCCCCAGCTGTTGACCGAGCTTGAGGCGCAGCGCGCCGAGGCTGGCGGCGACGACGCTGGGCTTATCAGCGACGAAGAAGGCCACGTCCTCGGCCTCGATCCCCAGCCGCGCCTCAATCGCCGCGCGCTCCGCCTCGCTGAGCTGCTTAGCGAAGGGCGATTGCCAGCTGCCATCGGCCTTCTTGCGCATCCACGCCAGGCCCTTAGCGCCATAGATCTTGACCACATCCGCCAGCTTATCGATCTGCCCGCGAGAGAGATCGCCGCCGCCGGGGAGGCGCAGGGCCTTGACCTGACCGCCGCTTTGGATGGCGCCGGTGAAGACGCTGAAGCCACACTCAGCGACCACATCGGAGACATCTTGAAGCTCTAAGCCAAAGCGCAGATCCGGCTTATCGCTGCCGTAGCGCGCCATCGCCTCATCATAGGTATAACGCTTAAAGGGCGTGTCGATATCGAGGCCCTTGACCTCTTTAAAGATGCGCTTAAGCATCCCCTCGACCATCGCGTAGATGTCCTCGGGCTCGACAAAGGACATCTCGATGTCGATCTGCGTAAACTCGGGCTGACGATCCGCGCGCAGATCCTCATCGCGGAAGCACTTGCAGATCTGAAAATAACGCTCATAACCCGCCACCATAAAGAGCTGCTTAAACAGCTGGGGGCTCTGGGGCAGGGCGTAGAAGCTGCCAGCGTGGATGCGGCTGGGGACGAGATAATCCCGCGCGCCCTCGGGCGTCGCCTTGGTCAAGATCGGCGTCTCAAGCTCCAAGAAGCCATGATCCAAGAGGTGCTCACGCACCGCGCGGTTGGTCTGAGAGCGCGTCTTGAGGATGGCCTGCATCCCATCGCGGCGCAGATCGAGGAAGCGATAACGCAGGCGCAGATCCTCATTGACCTCTACGTCATCGCGGATCTGGAAAGGGGGGGTCTTAGCGGCGTTAAAGATCTCCAGCCGCTGCACCACGACCTCGATCTCCCCTGTGGCCATCTCGGGGTTGATCATCTCACCGCGGCTCTCGACGCGCCCTTGAACCGCGATGACGAACTCGGGGCGGATCTGCTTGGCCTGCTCATAGAGATCGGCGTTAAGGCTTTGGTCAAAGCGCAGCTGGGTGAAGCCATCGCGATCGCGCAGATCGACGAAGGTGGCGCCGCCGTGCTCGCGGCGGGCCTTGACCCAGCCCATCAAGACGACCTCTTTACCCGCGTCCACGCCGCGCAGCTGGCCTGCGGAGTGGGTGCGCTTAAGCTCGGTGATAAATTGCATAACGACCCTCATCGATGACGCGTCGCGGCATGGTAGGGCGAGGGCGGCGTTGAATCAACGATTCCGAACATGGGGCGCGCGACATCGAAGGCCGCCTTGGCGGCATGGGGCGAAGAACTTGATTGCATTTCTTGACTTATATCCTTAACTTGGCGGCTGATCACGGCGCGTCGATGCACAGAACGATAAAAATCAATAAATCCATCGCGATAAACAAACATAAAGCCAAAGAAAAGGGGACTGAGCCATGAACCAAAGTATATTTATGGATAAATATCCAATTCGGACAATTGAAATCCTTAAAACAGAAACAAACCACGACAATCTAAATGAAATCTGTGATTACTTTATCAACAAAGTCAAACACCACCCTAAAGGCGCCTATATTGGACTATTTGATCATTACGCTCACACCGAACAGCTTGAAGATGGCGTAATTATCCCGGAGATCAAAGGCGCCAAGCTGGTTGTTTTTTGTTTTGGCCCCAAGCTCCTTGACCCGAGAGCGCTCGCTGTGCGCCCGCGCAGCATTGGCGTCGCGGATATGGGCGATCGCTTCTTCTTGACGTTTATGGAGCCGCCCGTCGATGCACTCACCAGCGTGATGGAATCGTGGATATATGGGCTTAAGAATAAGGAATCATCATTATCATGAAAAAATACCCCTTACAGCTTAGAGCGTGGCACTGGCTACACGCCCTTGTATTATTCGGATTACTGGGAACATTCTTCCTGCGCAAGACCTTCCTCAGCTGGCGAACGAACGCGCAGATCCTCTCTGCGAAGCTGGCTGCGCTTAACATCACGATTACCGATGATCAGGCCAGCGCATTAGCCAAGGCCGTGCGGGCGCCGATGTGGTGGTGGCACTACGCCCTGGGCTTTGCCTTCAGCGCGCTTCTGCTATGGCGGCTTGTGATGCACCTGCGGGGCGGCGACGGCGGCGGCGCCAGCGATGATCCTCATATGGTCTGGGTGCGCCGTGTCTACGTGGTGGTCTATGGGATCTTGGCGGTGATGGCGCTCAGCGGCCTAACGCTCTACTTCGCCTCCAGCCTGGGATTGTCCAAGGCGGTCATGGGGGGAATCAAGGGGGCGCATGAGCAATTGGCTTGGGGCGTCGTTGCCTTTGCCGCCGCGCACATCATCGGGGTCTTCGCGGGCGAGCAGCGCGGCCAGCGTGGGATCGTCTCTGAGATGATCTCGGGGGACAGGCCTCGCGGGGCGTGAAGTCCTCTCTTCATCGCCAAGCTCAGCGGCAGCCCTGTTAATTCATCTCTTCATTTTCGGCTTTATGTCCTGGCCGCCGCGCTTTGAGTTTTGCCCAAAGCGCGGGCACGCAACGCGCTTGGGTTTGGAATTTTTGCCCAAAACGCGGGCACGCAACGCGCTTGGGTTTTAATTTTTGTCCAAAACGCGGGAGAGCAACGCGCTTGGGTTTTGAGTTTTGCCCAAAACTTGGGAGAACAGCGCGCTTGGGTTTTTGAGTTTTGCCCAAAACTTTGGAGAGCAGCGCGCTTGGGTTTTGAGTTTTGCCCAAAACTTTGGAGAGCAACGCGCTTGGGTTTTGAGTTTTTGCCCAAAACGCGGGTGTGCAACGCGCTTGAGTTTTGAGTTTTGCCCAAAACTCGGGAGAGCAGCGCGCTTGCACTCTGACCACGGCGCGCTCATCAATCACGCACTCAATTTGGAGTCGCTGTTGAGGCAGAAAATGTGCGCCTCCCCTTCTCATTTAGCCACCTTGGCTTTTCCACGAGCTTATTGATTATCAGGGGTTATCGCGACGGGAGCGCAGAGGGTGAGGTTGAACGCTTGAGGCCACGCCTGATAGGCGGCGCGCTGTGACGCGTGCGGCCAGGCCACCCAGCAGGTGCAGCTCACGGCGCTTGAGGTCCATCATCTGCGCGACTGCCGGAGCACGTGGGGGCCAGCTACCCCAGCGTGTGATCATCGGGGCCAAGCGCAAAAAAAAACGGGGTGTGTTTTTTTTAGGGAACTTTTCTGGGGTGCGTCGGTTCATTGGGCTCCACAACGGAGGAGACTCCCTGATGCGCACCTCGTTGAAGCAACTGCTGACCCTCTATGTGTTCACGTGGACGCAGACCCTCACACTCACACGGATGCTGAAGGCCCAGATCGAGAAGCTCAACATCCAAGACCCGCGACTCGATAGCCTGATCGCCAACACGGAGCATCAAGCGGATCAGCTGAGGCGTACACAGCAAAACCATGATCAGGCGGCGCAGATCAAAATCTTTGATCAACAGATGAAGCTCAAGACGATCTTCTTCAACGTATACAAGATCTTGACGAGTATGCATGAGCCGCTGTCTGAGCAAGACCCACTGTTTCCGATTATGAGTGCGTGGTTAGATCAGCTCTTTAACGCGGATCAGCGGAGGATGGCGCGCGCTTCGGCGCATGATCTCTTGACGACGGTTAAAATCGCGCTGGATACCATGAACCCTGATGAGGTCGCGCAGATGGGCGCGGCGTTCGTTCGTGTCCACGCCGCGCTCCACGAAGCACACACTGAGCTGCTCGCCGCTTCGCAGATGCAAGCGCAGCTGATCAAGCAGCAGCAAGATGCGTCGTCCCTCTCTCTCCGCGACGCGCGCCGCGCTCAACGCGACGCGATGCATTGCTTGGTGGGTTACATCGCTGGGGTGTACTTCGATCCGCAGCAAGAGGGCGGCGCGGTCTTCGAGGCGCTGGCAGGTACGGTCGAGCAGATCAATCAGGTGGCGCGCGCCTCTCGCGCGCGCTGAGGCTGGCCGCCTCGCTCGCCCACTCCACCTCATTTGAAGCCCGCGTTTCGTCATCGCCGCGCCGCCAACTCCCGCAGCCAGCGCCAATCGGGGCCACGCAGCGGGCCGGTCCAGTCCAAAGACTGTCCCACCAAGCGCAGCTCCACAAGGGGCACCTCGTTCACCTCAGGCCCCACATCAAACGCCGGGTTTAGCAGGATGAGGCGCTGGTTGGCGCTGCCTCGCCAGCCCTGGCCCTCGATCAGCTGCGCTTGAATAAATGGCCCACAGCACAGCAAATCAGTCGCGGCCAAGAGCCGCGAGATGGCCGGATCTCCACAGTCGCGCAGGCGCTCATACTCATAGCCCGAGTAGACCATGACATCCTTGCTCAACGCCTTCGCCGCCTCGGCCAAGACCGCGCACGCCGCCGCTTGCTCAAAAGGCTCACCGCCCAAGATCGTCAGGCCGCGCACCTCGGAATCGGTCAACAGCGACCGCGCCAGCGCCTCGGGATCGACGAGCTGACGCGCCTCATGGGGATGGGTATGGGCGTTAAAGCAGCCAGGGCAGCGCAGCGTGCAGCCCTGTACCCAGACCGCCGCGCGCAGGCCAGGGCCGTTGGCCTCTGTGCGAGGCCACGCCGCCGCCAGGTTCAGGGCCAGTGACATCAGGCGCCCCTCAGCTCAAAGCGTAGGCCCGCCTCGGAGGCGCCCACATGAATCCGCCGCCCCGACATCAGCTGATGCTCATGATCGAAGAGGTAATCGGCTAAGCCGCTGAGCAAGACGCGCTCGATGGCGTTGAGCAAGCCACGCCCGCCGTGCTCCAAGCGCGCTTGACGCAGGATAAACCGCTTGGCCTCCGCGTCGATGAGCAGCCCCACGCCGAAGCGCTCCGAGAGGTGGGCCGCCACCGGCTCCAGCTTGCGCTCCAAGAGCTGCCCGCGCACTTCTGCGTCGGTCACCGGCGCGAACGCCAAGATGTTTTCACCCAAGCGATTGAGCAGCTCAGGGCGCTTCAGTTCCGTCACAAAGTGACGCTCAACGGCCCGGCGAAAGTGTGCCTGACGCGCGGCCTCATCCAAGCCCTCGGGCATCTCCGCCGCCCCGAGGTTGCTGGTGAAGATGATCACCGTCTCGCCAAACCACGCCGTCTCGCCGCGCCCGTCCGTCAAGCGCCCGTCTTCCAGGATTTGCAGGAACTTATCGAGGATGCGCCCATGCGCTTTCTCGATCTCATCAAAGAGGAGCACAGAGAAGGGCCGCGCCCGCACCGCGTTGGTCAGCTGCCCGCCCTCCTCAAAGCCCACATACCCCGGCGGCGCGCCGACGAGCCGCTGATCGCTGTGCTCGTGGTTGTACTCGCTCATATCAAAGCGCAGGCAGGCTCGCTCATCGCCGAAGAGGAACTCGGCCAGCGCTTTCGCCAGCTCTGTTTTGCCCACGCCCGTTGGCCCGGCGAAGAACAAGCGCCCCTTGGGGCTGGCGCTCTGCGCCGAGTGCTGCAAGCCCGAGAGGCCCAGGTAAGCCCGACGCACCATGTTGCCGAGGTGGGCCACCGCCGTGTCTTGTCCAAAGACCCGCGCTTGAAGCGCCGCGTCGATGCCACGCACTTTATCGGCGTCCAGCTCCTCCCAAGGCGAGCGCTGATCCCCATAGCGATAGAGGTTCATCAGCCGCTGCGGCGGCAAGGCGTCCGTCATGCGCTGCGAGAGATCGACGATCTGGCGCAGATCCACCCGCATCAAGCCCTCGGTGAGATCAACCATCACCTCAATCAAGCGCGCGCGATCCGAGCGGCGATCACCGGGGCGGGGCGCCAAAGGGCGCAGGCGCAGCGCTTCGAGGTGGGCCTCGAAGAAGCGTTGACGCGCCTCGCGGTTGGGCGCGCCGAGGTGGATCAGCTGCACGCGCGGATCGTTTTGATAGACCACCGGCGGCAGGCCGCGCAGGCTCCGCGCCAAGAGCACCATAAACGGCGCGGTGGCGCCCTCCGAGGCCGCGTGGGGCTCCGCCGCCACCGCGCGAGAGAAGGCCAGCGCCCAGGCGCGATCCTCCCCTTGCAGGCGGCTGGGATCGCTTACTTGAAGATGGGCGAAGTCAAAGACGGCCACGAAGCCCCCGCGCCCAGCCTGCGCGAAGCGCTCGATCAGGCCCATGACCTCATCGGGGCGCAGCGTCTGGGGCAGCTCCTGGGCGAAGTCCCCGTAGCTGCCATAAGCATCCCCACCTCCATTCTCACCCATCAGCTCAACAGTGGCGCCGAAGTACAGCGTGGCGAAGCGTTGCCGATGCTGCGGATCATCAAACTCCAGGCGGCCATCTGGGCCGATGATCACCGCGCACTCATACGCGGGCGAGGCGGCCAAGATCGCGCGGCTCACCCAGCGCGCCACGCTGATCGAGCCCTCCGCGCGCGCCCAACGCTGCGCCTCGGCGATGCCATCTGTCGCCATCAGATCCGCGATGTGCCCGTCCAAGATGACCGCGCGGCGGTGCAAGGCCGCCCGCTGCAACATCTCCAGCTCTAAGTGACGCCCGCTCATGGCAGCCGCTCCCCTCGCTGCGCCCCGCCGCCCTGCGGCGTAGAGCGCGCCTCCTTGAGATCGCGATCAGGGTTGCTCCAGTTGAACTGCAACGGCTTGAGCTGCACGCCGAAGCGTTGGGTCATCTCCGCGCTGACATGATCGAGATCCGCCTTACAATCGCGGCCGGGATAGCCATTGAGATCGAAGCTCAAGACACCCGAGGCCTCCACCTCGAAGCGCGCTCGGCGGCCGCTGGGCAGCTGCCCCTCCAAGATCACGACATCATCCTCCGCGCGGCGCTTGGGGCGCGCGGCGATAAAGCCCATGCTGCTGAGGATCTTGACGAGGCCCGTCACCGTCTCACGCCGCACCATCTCTTGCTGCTCCGCCGCGTCAAAGGCCGTGGCCGCCGCCTCAATCGCCGCCGCCGCCGCGACCGCGCCCGCCACATCCCCCACCGCCGCCGCCGCGCGCCCACGCTCAAGCGCCGCCTGCGCCAGCTTGGCCTGCTCAGCCGCTGTGGCGCTCAAGGGCGACTGCATCACCGCCAAGCGCGGCGCGACCGCCTCGATCTCCGCCTCCGCCTCGGCCTTGGCGCGGGCCTCCGCCTCGGCCTTGGCCAAAGCCTCTGCCTCTGCCTTCGCCAAAGCCTCCGCCTCGGCCTTGGCGCGGGCCTCCGCCTCGATCTCCGCCTTGGCCTGCACGACCGCGCGTTGCCACTGCCCGGCCACCGCCTGCGCCTGCGCCACCGCCTTCTCTAACCCCGCG
The DNA here is from genome assembly GCA_018813065.1 of Myxococcota bacterium. GTDB lineage: Bacteria > Myxococcota_A > Bradymonadia > UBA7976 > UBA1532 > JAHJCH01. The sequence goes on along the minus strand of JAHJCH010000354.1, from coordinate 23,148 downwards.
ATGATCACCGCGCGTGTCTCCCATGTCTGCATCGCCTTGGGCAGCTGAGCCAACAGTTGGGCGCGCTGCGCTTTCAACCGCGCCTCGACCTCCGGCGCCAGCACCGCCCCCAAGGCCAGCCGCGCCTGCTCCATCTGCGCGTTGAGCTGACCGCTGAGCTGCTGAATCCGCAGCTGCTCTTGGCGCTGGCGCTCAAGCTCGACCTGGTATGTTCCATAATTGCTCATCACTTCCCCCCTTTACGGTTCTTCTTCTTTGACTGTGGTTGCTTTGGGCCAGAGACGAGCGCCGTCAGCTCAAAGCCGAGCCGCTGCGCCCAGCCTTGAAGCTCAGCGTACACAGGCCCCTCTCTTGGCAGCTCACAGGCGCATTTGCCGACCATCTCGCGCGCGAGGCGCGCCTTGAGCTTGGGCGATGACACAAAGATATAATTTAATTTCTCAAAACCATCGAAGAGCACGCTCAACTGTTGTGGATTTTGAGGCAACGCGCGTCGTGCCCAATCAATGACCAGGTTGGACAGCCCGGTTTGCAGCAATGGATCAAGATTCTCATGGATGAAGAGAGGTGCGCCTTGGCTCTGCAAACGCTCGCTTAATTTCTCATTAAGATAGACCGACAAGCGTCTGAACGCCTCGGGCTCAACGGCATCCACCCAGCGTGCGCATTGAAGGAGGATGTCTTCACCCACCGAATACGTCTCAAGCAGCGCCTGCGCCCAAGGCTGATGCGGCAGCCTATGATCCAGGGCGTTTAAGCCTTGGTGGACCTCCAGCCAGCCGGGGAGATGCGCGTTTAAGGGCGGGGATTGACAGAGGGCCTTGGCCCAAGCGCGGTCGGCGTCATCGGCGTGCGACGCGAGGGCCGCCAAGAGCGCCTTCCATTGCGGTTGACCCCGACGGATGTGCTGCCGCAGCCACGCCTTGAGCGCCTGCTTCTCGACCTCAAAGCTCAAGCGCGGCGCCTTGCCCAAGAGATCAAGGAGCGCGTCGGTGTCTTTCAGGCTCACGCGCCGCAGCGTCGCGGTCAGCGTGTCGGCGTTCATCACCACCCAGAGCGCGCCGCGCGTCTCCTCCGTTGAAGCCTCAAATGCCTTGAACCAGAGCTTCTCAAACCCCGCGTCAAGGCCCTCAAAGGCGCCCGCGCGGCGCATCACGTCGAGGTGGCGCAGGCGATCAAGATCGCTGAGCGTCTCGGCGCGCATCAGCGCCTGATAGACCGCCGAGGGCGTCAATAAGCCAAAGCACGCCAGGGTGATCAGCGCGTCGATGTCGCCCTTGGCCTGCGCCTCGGCGCTCAAGGCATCACGCGCGGCGCGCCCCACCCCGTTCAAGAGCGCCGCGTGTGCATCCGCCACCGCCTCAGCTTCAAGCGCGGCCACGGCGCGGACCGTCACGCGCGCGCCCCACGAGGTCGGCGCCTCATAGTCCTCGATGATCACGCCCTTTGCGCCATCGACGATCAGCGCCAGGGGGAGATCCCCGCGCGCCGCCGCCACCGCCACGCCCTGCGCGCCCTGCGCCTCACCCACCCAAAGCACGCGCGCCCCGCGCCCCGCTGCCTGCGTCAACGCCTGGGCCACGCCCGGCGCCGCTGACCAGTCCCCGTGCGCCAAGACGCGCCGCGCGCCCTTGAGGTAATCCGTGATCGCCGAGGCTTGGCCCTGCTTCTGGCTCTGCCCCTTGCCCTGCTTCTTGCCCGCGTGTGTCGCCTCCAGCGCGAAGGGCTCAATCGGCGGCAGCCCCGCGACGCGGCGCGGCGTCTGCGAAACCCACGCGTGCCGCTGCGCCAACCCCGTCAGCGCCGCCGAGGCCACGCCGCGCGCCCGCAGCCAGGCCACGCGCCCATGATCGGGCTCGATGTGATGCACCTCCAGCGCGCCATCCACCGCGCGCAGCGTCAACTGCACAGGCCGCCAAGCGATATATTGTGCGGTGATCTGATGCCCCAACACATCCAGCCGCTCGTCATCCGCGCGGGGCGCGTGCTTGGCCAGCCGCGCCGCCTCCAACTGCCGGGATGGCTCGACAAGCTCAGGCTCAATGATGGGGCGAGAGGGCGCGCCGAGATCATCGCCGCTCCAGGGCGTGTCGAGGCGCGTCGCTGCGTCGATGAAGACCTCCAGCCCCTCGGTCTGCGGCAGGCTCGGGCGAAAGCCTTGCTCCAAGACCGCCACCGCCCCAGCGTGCAGCCGCCAACGGGGCGATGAGCCATCCAACACCTCGGCGATCTGCTCGGCGACCAGCTCTTTGCAGACGCGACGCACCAAGGCGACATCATTGAGGCCCAAGCCTGCCGTGATCTCCTCGGCGCTGACCGCCTCGCCAAAGGCGCGCAAGGCCGCAGTGATCCCAATCTCAAGGGCATCCAGAGGGCGGCGCCGAGCCACGGCAACTTGCGCCTTGATGTGCTCGATGGGCCATGAACATGCGATCGTAAACTGCGCGGCGATAGACAACGGATGACTCCATGGCATGGGGGCAGGCTTAGAGACGCGATGAGGTGGGCACGGCGGACAGGGCGGGCGATGTTTTTTCGCCCGCGCCCTCAGCAGGCTTGGCGGCGGCCCCCGAACTGATCGGCGATCTCCATCACGCGGGCGTAGGCTAAGGTGCGGCGATCCTCATTCTCGGGGGTGGGGATCATCACCTCGGTGGGCTTGAGCGCGTCGCGGTTGCCAAAGACGATCAGCAGATCACAGGCGCGGGAGAGCGCCACGTTGATGCGGCGGAAGTCGCGGGCAAAGTCGCCCAAGGGGCCACGGCGCTGGGGCGCACGCACCATGCTGACGAGCACAATGGGCGCCTCCGCCCCCTGGAAGCGATCCACGCTGTTGATGCGCAGCCCCACCGCCGAGAGATCCAGCGTCCCCGCGCGCTGCCCCTGCTCGATCAAGCCACGGATGCGCCGAATCTGCGCGCCATAGAGCGTGATGATGGCCACCTCGCGCTTCAGCGTCAGCGTGGCGTTATCGCCCGCCTCCACGCGCAGCGTCGCCTCCTTGACCACCCGCCCGTTGATCTCCAAACGCCCATCGCGCAGGCACCGCGCGCGCGTCTCGGCGTCGAGCTGAGGCGCCAACTGGGCCAAGAGCGCTTCAACCTGCGTCGCCTTCTTGGCCTGCTGCGTCTGCGTCTCGCCGGTCAGCCCCTGCGCCTTGAGCCCCTCGGCCAAGCGCCCCAGCGCGCGCACGACCTGCTCGGCCTCTTGGCGATTGGACTTGGAGCTGCCCTCTTGCGACTCAAACTCGCGCTGCGCCTCGGCGTTGAACGTCGAGTCCACCCAGAGGAGGTGCTGATGCGGCTCTAGGAAGAGGCCGCCGCGATCATCGGGGAGTTGAAGCCCGTGGTTCTTGTGCGTCGTGCCCGGCCCCGCCTCCAGCTTGCCATGATAGAAGACGTTGGTCGCCGCCATGATCTGCGGATGAGCGCGGAACTGCGTGGTCAAGCGCGCCTTGATCGCCTCGGGGGCCTCTTGAAACAGCTCGGCGAAGCGCCCCGCCGTCACTAGCTCCCGATAATGCGCGAAGTCCTCCTCGGTGACGGCGCCCTCGGCGATCAGCTCCGCGTAGCTGGACTCACGGTGACGAAAGAGGGGCGGGAGCTGATTGGGATCACCCACCAAGACGAGCCGCTTGGCCAAGCGCGCGGGCTGCACGATCTCAGGCACGGTGGCCTTGCTCACCTCGTCGATGATCACCAAGTCAAAGCCGCCATCGACCAGATCGCCCTCGATGTTCTTATGCTTCCCCGCCGCGATCTTATGGGCCATGTAGCAGGTGGCGCCGATGACGTTGATCGTGGCCAAGTACCGCTCACGGAGGCTCGTGGCGGGGGGCTCATCCAGGGCCTTGATGTAGCGGGCGCGGATCGCCATCCAACGCCGCAGCCGCGCCAACTCGGCCTCCTCCTGAGCCCGCGTCAAGTCATCGCGCGCCTGCGCCTGCGCCGCCGCCCCGCTGGGCTCGCCCTGACCACCGACCGCGCGCCAGCCCTCGACCAAGCGCGTCAACGCCGCGCGGCCTTGAGTCAGCCGATCCTCACACGCCCGCAGCCGCGCTTCTGTCTCTTGGGTGTCGCGCTGCGCCCGCGCCATCGCCCACTCCAGCCCGCGCGTCTCCTCGACCAAGCGCGCCGAAGCGACCTGCGCCGCCGCCCGCAACGCCCGACCTAACTCCGCTCGACGCGCCCGCAGCGAGGCCAACGCCGCCGCCAGCGCCTCAATCTCATCCAACAGCTCGGGCGTGGGCGCCAAGGCCCCCATCAGCCGCCGCAGGGCGGGCGTGTCGCCGAGATCCTCGGCCAAGCCCCGCAGCGCGCGCGTGGCCTGCGCCCAACCCGACTCGGTTTGCTTCGCTTGAAGTCGCTGGATCTCGCGCCCCAAGCGCGCCATCTCGGCGATCGCCGCGTCGCTGAAGTCGATCATCAACGCCAACCGCTGCGCCTGGAGCGCCTGCACCTCGGCGTCGAGTACGGGGGCGCCCTGCGTCTGGCAATGCGCGCGCAGGCCCGCCAAGATCGGCTCCGCCTCAATCGTCACGAACACGCGCGCCAGGTCAGGCGGCGTCGCGCCGTGCTGCGTCAAGCACGCTTGCACCTCATCCAGCCCCGCCCAGCCCTGCCAATGCCCACGCGGGGGCTCGGCGCGCAGCCCCGCCGCCGCCGCCGTCTGCGCCTGCGCTCTGCTTAAAGGCGCCTTTGCTTGCTCAACCGCGATCTGCGCCACGCGGCGCGCGTCATGGGCGGCCTTGAGCCGCGCCGACTCTGCCTCCAAGGCCACGCGTTGTTGATCGGCGCGCTGCCCAATCTCGGCCCGCGCCGCCTCGCGCCGCGCCGTCTCTTCAAGGGCCGCCGCGTCCTTGGCCTCGCGCGCCTCCACCTCCAGCGCCGCGCCCTTGACCTTGGGCAGCCAGTGTTTCTCAATCACATCCTTGGCGTCGAGGGCCTGCACCGCCTCGGAGACATGCGCGTCCTCGCTGGCGAAGCGCGCGGGGCGAATCGCCGGATCTGGGGGGAGGCGCTCCAACACATTGTCCACGGCGAGGTTCGTCTGCGAGGCCAGGAGCACCCGCAGCCCCATCCGCGTCGCCGCCGCGATGATGGCCGCGATGGTGGTCGTCTTGCCCGTGCCCGGAGGGCCTTGGATCAGGGTCAAGGGGGCGCCCGCCAGGGCCAGCGCCGCCGCGCGGCGTTGATCGTCCGTCAGGCGATAGCCGCTGCGCTTGAGTTCGTCCTCAAACCGCTGCACTTGCGCGGCGATGGGCGTCTCCAAGGCTTGAGCTTCACCCAGCAGCACCTCAGCGAGCCCAGGATGAAAGCTCTCATCTTCGGCCAAGCTTTGCAGCGCGTCGCGTTGGCTGCGGATGATGGCCAGATCGCCCGAGATGTCCTCCAAGAGTTGGCCCGTTGGGGGGATGTTTTCGAGGCGCGCCCTATCCTTACTGGCCACCGCCCCACGCGAGAAGATCAGGCGCCCGCCCTTGCCTTCCTTCTGCCATTTACCGCCGCCTATGCGAAGGTGGCCCTTGCCCCCCAACTCAACGACCCCGCCATCGACGCCCGCAGGCAAGGGGCTGTTGAAGGTGAAGATCAGGAGGGGCTTTGCGGCCTCTTTTGCGGCCTCTTTTGCGGCCTCTTTTGCGGCCTCTTTGTCTTCTTTTGCGGCGTCTTTTGCGGCGTCTTTTGCGGCGTCTTTGTCTTCTTTTGCGGCGTCTTTTGTGGTGTTTTTGGCTTCTTTGGCGGCCTCAACGGCCATCACCTCACATGATTGATACGCCCAGACCTTCCGATTCGCCGTCACCAGCCGATCAAACCAAGCCACGAAGTTGAGCCACTGCGCCACGCGCGCGTTTTGCTTGAGCAGACGCGGCGGCAAGGCCCGCAAGCGCGCCAGATCCTCATTGACCATGCCCACGCCCGAGCGATCACGACGATAAACCTCGCCCTCCAAGCGCGTCTCTGATTTGCGAGGCGGAAAGCGCCGCAGCCACTTGATGTAGCTGATGGCCAGCGCGCCATGAACCTCATAAACCACCAACTCTGGTGACAGCCCCTCCTCATTGAGCCCCTCGATGACCGCCGCAGGGCGCACGCGCCAGCGCGGCTTCCCCTTGCTTTGCGCTGTCGCCACGTTGGTGATCAAGCAGCCCTGGCCCAAGGCGAGCAGGAGGCGATCAAGCTGCGCCTCGACGCTGGCCCCTTTGGGGAGGCGCTTGTCAAAGTCGGGGCGCCACCTCTCGCTGTTTTGCTGGAGATCAAAGACGAGCCGCTCAAGTCGGAGGGTCTCAAGGGTGGTCATGGGTCGTTCCCTGTGTTTGCTTCGAGCAAAGAGACGTCTTGGTGGGGGCGGCGGCGGACAACGGTGGGCGATTTTTTGAGCGCTGGGGCGCTGAGGCGTACGGCCTCGGCGGTCTTAATGGCGTGTGTTGTTGATCTGCCCGTTGACCCGCCCGTTGACTTGCCCGTTGACCTGCCCCTCTGAGCGCCCATCCAAGCTCAAGTAGCGATAGATCGTGCCTGGGCTGACGTCGAGGGCCCTCGCCGCCGCGCGGACGTTGCCCTCGAAGCGCTCAACCGCCCCCAAGACATGCTCGGTTAAGACCTCGTTGAGCGGGCGACAACGCCGCGCCTGGACACGAGGCGCCGCCACCTCGACGCGCGTCGGCGCCTCGATGAGCGGCGGCGCGAGGTGACGCCCTGAGATGTCGCTGTCGCTCTCCGCTAAGCCCCTCAAGAGCGCGTTGTGCAGCTCACGGACGTTGCCCGGCCAAGGCCGCGCTTGTAAGGCGCTGCGCGCCCGAGGGTTGAAGCGCTCAAAGGCGTCGCCGATCAACGCGCGGGCCAGATCGGGGATGTCCTCTCGCCGCGCGCGCAGCGGCGGGATGTGGATGATCAGCGTCGAGATGCGGTGAAAGAGATCCGCGCGGAAGCGCCGCGCCTTGACCATCTCATTGAGATCCCTGTGCGTGGCGCTGATCAGCCGAAATCGCACACGCTTGGGCGCTCGCCCCCCCACCGGCCAGACCTCGCCCGACTCCAAGGCGCGCAGGAGCACCGCTTGGGCGCTCAGCGGCAGCTCGCCGATCTCATCAAGGAACAGCGCGCCGCCGTCGGCGGCGCTGATCAGCCCCTCGCGGGCCTTGGCGCCCGTGAAGGCGCCCTCCTCGGCGCCGAACAGCTCCGCTTCGATCAGCTCCCGAGGCAGCGCGCCACAGTTGACGGGGATAAAGCGCCCCTCGCGGCCCGCCGCTTCGTGGAGGTGACGCGCGCACAGCTCCTTGCCCGAGCCCGTCTCGCCTTGGAGCAGGATCGCGCCTTGGGCGCGGCCATAGCGGAGGATGCGTGACCTCAATTCGATCATCGCTGAAGAGTCGCCGATCAGCGGCGGGGTGAGGGCGTGGTGATCTCGCGGCGTGTTCATCTCTCCTCCTCAACGCCCCCCCTCGGACATCCCCTCGCCGCGTCGCGGGGGATTTTTTTGCGCGGCTTTGAGCCAGATCAACGATCCGCCACAGCCCAGGGCTATCCTCTGGGCGCTGAATCAAGAAGGAGCCCTCATGGAGCACACACGCTGGGATACCTACCTCGTCGCCGAGCATGAGCTGATCGAGCGGGCGATGGCCGTCTTGGAGGATGAGCTGGGCAAGGCGACGGCCCATCAGGAGGACGCCACGCGCCTGGCCCGCGCCGTCGATTTCCTCTTGGAGTTCGGCGATAAGCTGCACAACCAGAAAGAGGAGCAGCTCCTCTTCCCCCTCATGGAGTCGCGCGGCATCCCCCGCCACGGCGGCCCCATCGCCGTGATGTTGGCCGAGCATCAGACCGAGCGGGCGCTGCTGACGCGCATCCAAATGGAGCTGGGTCAAGGCGACGCGGCCACCCGCGCGGCGCTGATTCAGGCAGGTAAGGACTATCTGCGCGTGCGCGCTGAGCACATCTGGAAGGAGAACGACGTCCTCTATCTGATGGGGCGGCGGGTCATCTCCGAGGAGGACGGCGCGGCGCTCTTGGTGGGCTTTGAGCGCCTCAACGCCGAGAGCTACGGCGAGGACGCCTGGGGGCACTTTCAGGCCATGGTCGATGAGCTGGAGGGCGGCGCGCGCCTGCGCTTGATCGAGCGCCTCAGCTATGCGCAGATCGATGCCTTGATGGAGGCGCTGCCCGTCGAGGTGACGTTCGTCGATGACAAGAACACCCTCGCCTACTTCAACCGCCTCGATAAGGAGAAAATCTTCGCCCGTACGCGCTCTGTCGTGGGTCGCAAGGTCCAAAAATGCCACCCCGAGCGCAGCGTTGACCGCGTGATGGAGATCGTCAAGGGCTTTCGCGAGGGCACCCTGGAGAACGCCGATTTCTGGATCGATTTTATGGGCCGTAAGGTGCTGATCCGCTACTTCCCCGTGCGCGATCGCGAGGGGAAGTACCTGGGTGTCTTGGAGGTCACGCAGCGGATCGACGGGATTCAAAAGCTGGTCGGGCAGAAGGTCTTGCTCAGTCAGGGCGTGGAGACGCCGCCCCTCGACTGAAATGACTGAGACGGCTTAGCCGCCCAGGAGCCCCGCCCACTCCGGCGTGCGGCCCTTGAGGAAGCCCTCAGAGGGCGGCGTCGCCCCCCGCTCTTGTCCACGCTCGACCACCCACTCCGCCAACTCCCGCGCTAAGGTCGGCGCGCCTCGCATCGGCCCCTCGCGATCGTCCTTGAGGCGGTAGAGCCCCAGCAAGATCCCCTGCTCGATCTCCTCGGCGGGCTCCCTCAGGCTCAGATCACGTCGGCGCTGGGCGTCCTCCATAAAGGGCGATAAGGCCGCCTCGATGGCCCGCCAGCGCGTGGCCTCATCGCCGCCCCCCAGCGGCTTGAGCGCGCGAACGACCCGGTCGGCGACGCTGAGGTGATCGACCTCGGCCAGCAGCTCCTCGGCGGCGCGCTCGGCGGCGCTGATCAGATCGGGGTAGAGGGAGAGGAGGCGGGTTAAGACGGCTCGCGCTTCGCTCGCCTTGAGGCGGTCCAGCGCAGACTTACGCGCGCGGTGCATCGGTGACGCTCCTTTCAGGAGAGAATCCAGGGCTGCGGATCATCTTCGGTCACGGCGGCGGCGCAGGCCCCGCCAAGTTTGGATGCGCGGCGGAGACGAAAGCCGCGCTGGCGCATCCATAGTGCAACACGCGGTTTGCCTTTGCTCGCAAATTGCTTTATTTCAGGGCCGCTTCAAGAGACGAAGAGGGGTGTATGCAACCAGGAATAGATCGGCCACTGCGCGTGGCGATTGTGGGATCGGGCCCCGCCGGCTTCTTCGCCGCCGAGGCGCTGCTCAAGAGCGACATCGAGACCTATGTTGATATGTTTGAGCGCCTCCCCACGCCCTATGGCCTTGTCCGCAGCGGGGTGGCGCCCGATCACCAGTCCGTTAAGCAGATCACGCGGATCTATGAGAAGGCCGTCGAGGTCGATCGCTTTCGCTTCTTCGGCAACGTCGAGGTGGGCAAGGACATCAGCGTCGCTGAGCTGCGCGCGCGCTACGATCAGATCGTGTTCGCGGTGGGTAATGAGGGCGATCGTCGCCTGGGGATCCCCAATGAGGGCGCCGTCCGCTGCGCCCCCTCCCGCGTCTTCGTCGGCTGGTATAACGGTCACCCCGACTACCGTCACTTCAAGTTCGATCTCAACGAGGTCGAGACGGTCGTCGTCGTCGGCAACGGCAACGTCTCCGGCGATGTCACCCGGATGCTGGCGCATAAGTTCGAGGATCTGCTGGGCACCGATATCGCCGAGCACGCCCTCGATATCTTGGAGCTGAGCACGATCAAGCGCGTCATCGTCCTGGGCCGTCAAGGCCCCGCGCAGGTGGCCTACACGCCCCGCGAGCTGGGCGAGATGGGCAAGCTCGGCGACGTGGCCATCCAGATCGATCCCGCCGATCTGGTCCTCGATGAAGTCACCGAGGCCTTTATGGCGCGCACGCATAACCCCGCCACCAAGAAGAACCTCCAGCTCTTCGAGGGCTGGGCGGCGCGCCAGGACGGCGACACGGCGCGGGTGGTGGAGTTTCGCTTCTTCCGCGACGCGCGCGAGGTCCTCATCGATGAGGAGAACTGCATCAAGGGCCTGCGCGTGGAGAAGACGCGCAACGTCGATAAAGGCGAGCGCTTGGATGTTGAGCTGACCGGCGAGACGGAGATCATCGACGCGCAGATGATGATCACGGCCATCGGCTTCCAGGGTCAGCCCATCGAGGGCGTGCCCTTTGACCTTCAACGGCGGACCATCGCCAATCAAGAGGGCCGCGTCGTCGAGGGGGCGCAGTTCGTCGGTGATATGTACGTCGTGGGCTGGGCCAAGACCGGCCCTCAGGGCCAGATCGGCCTCCACCGTAAGGCCTCCGCCGAGGTCGTCGAGCTGATGAAGGCGGATCTTCAAGGGCTGCCTCATCGCGCGCTGCCACCCCTCGATGAGATCAAGGGGCTCTTGGAGAGGCGCAACAGCGGTCAGATCACCTTCTCGGATTGGAAGGCCCTTGATGAGCTGGAGACGCGTCGTGGGCGCCGACGCGGCACGCCGCGCATGAAGTTCACCGGCGTCGATGATGTGCTTGAGGTCTTGGGCAAAGCCTAAGGCCGCCGTCAGCAGCGCAATCTCACGCGCACGCACCCGCCACGCGGTCTAAGCCTAGTCAGGCCCTCCCCGACGCGCTACAAAAGCCAAAGCAGATCTCAGGGAGGCGCTTATATGAAGCCCGTCAACATCATCGCCGCCTGCGGCGCGGCCCTCGCCCTCGCCCTCGGTGGCTGGTATTTCTACATGCAGACCAGCCCCGATGAGGAGCCCTCGGCGCCCCGGCGTGGCCTCTTCAGCGAGCAGATCAAGGAGAAGAAGCCCGAGGTCAAGCCCGAGGTCAAGCCTGAGCCCGAGGTCAAGCCTGAGGTCAAGCCCGAGCCCGAGGCCCAGCCCGAGCCCGAGGCCCAGCCCGAGCCTGAGGTCAAGCCCGAGCCCGAGGTCCAGCCCGAGCCTTAACCCTGCGCTCAGCGTGAGGCCGCCTCGACCAACGCCGGCGGCAAGAGCGGGGAGGGCGCCCCGGCGGCGATGAGCCACAGCTGATGCGCCGCGCGGGTCGCCGCGACGTGGAAGAGGTGCCGCGCCTCCACCGTCTCCGGGTAGGCCGCCGCCGTCGCGTCGAGGATCACCACGTAGTCATACTCCAAGCCCTTGATCTGATAGACATCCGTCAGATCAATCCCCGGCGTGAACTCAAACTCTTGATCGCGGACGCGGCGCAGGCTGGAGATCTCGGCGCGCTTGAGCCCCTCGTAGTACAGATCGGCCATCATCGGCGTGCGCGCCACGAGCGCCACCGTGGCGCGGCGCTCCCGCTGGCGCAGGCTGCGCAGGGCGTCGGCGAGGAAGAGGACCGCCTCCCCCTCGTCCTCAAAGCGCATCAGCTCCACCGGCGCGCCCTCCCGCGCGTCACGCGGCGCCCCCTCGGTGGCGAGATCCCCCAAGGCGTGCCGCGCCAGCTGCATCACCTGCTGCGTGGAGCGATAGCTGATCGCCAACGGCGGCAGGATATGGGCTTTGATCTTCAGCACGCTGATCAGCTCGCTCCATGAGGCAAAGCCGTTGTCGAGCACCACGCGCTGCGCTGTGTCCCCGGCCAAGGTCACAGGGCTGCCCGGCGTGGCCGCGTCGATGAGCACCTTGAGGCTCAGCGGCGAGAGGTCCTGCGCCTCATCGACGACGACGTGCTCATAGCTGATGGGCTTGGAGCCTGATATCAAGCGGCCATGTTTGAGCTGCACCAGCCGCAGGAGCATGGCCAGATCGTCCACGTCCAAGCGCCCTTGTAGCTCGCCCTCGTCCAACGCGCGGCCGTCGATCCCTTGGCGTCGATCCGCGTCGAGGTGGCGAAAGTCGGGGGGCTCATCGGCCTGCTGCGCCACCACGCTCACCAGCTGATCCAGCTCCCATTCGTAATAAGTGACGCCCGCCTGCGCCAAAGCGCCAGCGAGGTGGACGCGATCCGTCAGTATGCCCGACCAGGTCTCAAAGACATCCCCCAGCAGCTCCTCGGCGCTGCGCAGGAGGCGTTGGATCTCCAGCATCCGCGCCGCCAGCTGCTTGCGGATCGGCCCCTCCAGCCAGCGACGGATCGCCTGCACACGCTGGACAGGCGCGAGGTTACGCCGCCGCACCCAGGCCTCCAGCAGCGGCGCGCCGCCCGCCTCCTCCATGGCCTCATCGAAGGCGCGGGCCTCGTCGCGGACCGCCTGCTCCAATATCTGGAGGAAGGCGGGGTGGCGCTTGAGGCGCTGGGCGCCGCTGGGCGTCTCATCGGTCAGCGGGCGCTTGCGCAGCTCGGGCAAGACGCGCTTGAGGGTGGTGTGCGCCCAGTCAGGGAAGGTGGCGATGGGTACGCCGCGCACATCAAGGGCGGGCAGCACGCGGGCCACATAGCGGCGCAGCGCGTCGCCAGGGGTGATCACCAACACACGATCCCCAGAGAAGCGGGCGGGATCTTCAAAGTGCAGGTAGGCGACGCGGTGCAGCGCGATGGTGGTCTTGCCCGTGCCCGCGCCGCCGCGGATGATCACCAGGCCCGAGCGGGGGCTGCTGATGACGTTGAACTGCTCAGGATCGATGAGGGCGGTGATCTCAGGGAGCCGCTGATCGGGCTTGCCGCCGAGGCTGCGCTCGGGCGCGCGTGTGGCCTTGCCAACCCCCCCAGCGAGGCGGCTGTGCTCTAGATCATTGAGCGTCCAGTCGCCGTCGCGCTTGACTAAGAGCGCCTCGCCGCTGCGGATGCGCCGCAGCGCGCCCTCCTCGATCGTCAACGTGCGCCGCGCCACCACGCGCCCCGCCTGCGTCACCTCGGCGAAGCGCTCCTCATAGGCCTCCCCCTCGCCATAGCAGTAAAAGACGCGGCTGATGGGGGCGTTGCGCCAGTCCACGATCTGCACACCAAGCCGATTGTCGATAAAGGCGCGCTTGCCAATGAGGATGTCGCGCACGCGCGCCGCGCCCTGGTGGGTGTCCTCAAGTTGGAGGTGGGCGAAGTAGGGGTTGTGAGGTTCAACAGGGAGATCGAGGGGGCGATCTTGCGTCTTGCGCAGCGCGGCGAGGCGCATCATATGCTCAACGAGCATGGCGTGATCCTCGGCCCGCTCTTCCGCGATCTGATCGCGCAGCGCCACGAGGTCTTGATCAAGGTTGCCGCGCGATGAGCGCGCGGTGGCCTGCTTGGCGAGGGCGGTCTGGACATGGAGGAGCAGGGCCTCCTCCGCCTCAATCATGGCGCGCTGCGCGGGCGTGAGCATGGATCTCTCCGGCGGCTAAAATCCAAAAGATCGGGTTTGTATCAAAACTACAGTTGCTGCGCACCCCGTTCGGACGAACCTTGTCGGTTCGCCCAAACCAATGCGTGCTACGCTCTCGCGGATACGCGCCACCATCGGCGCAGAGGATGAGCTTGATGCCAAGCCTGTTGATGACGCTGCTGCCAAGCCTCGCGCTGGCCTCTGGAGGCTGGCAGATTAAGCTGCCAGATCATGACATTGGGGTTGGGCCGAGCTTCGCCTATATCTATGCACAAGCGCATGCCTCTTCTTGGAACCTCGATATCTCTCATAGTCATGATCTCTTCACCAGCTCCCTCAACCTCAAGCAGATCAGCGTAGATGATGAGTCTTATTGGGGCGCGCAGGCTGAGTTTACCTTCTGGATGATGTTTAATATGGGCGGCGGGGCGGGTTATCTCTTCAACGGGGAGAAGTCAGGGCCAGTCGGGCATATCTTCGCGGGCTTTCCCTTCGGTGATAATGCCTTCTCCGGTCCTTTTCGCTCGCTGTACGTCGAGCCTTATACCCGGATCAACGTGTTTTACTCAGAGGGCGACGCGCATCTCTGGCCAGAGATCGGGCTCTTGGTCAAGGTGACGACGTATGTGATCTAATCGCCTGTGTGACCCAGGCCGCCATCGCCGCGCGGCGTCTCGCTGAGGCCCAAGACCTCCTCGATCTTGAGGCGGGTGATGGGGCTGATGACCAGCTGGGCCACGCGCTCACCACGCTCGATGGTCACCGGCGCGTCCCCCAAGTTGATGAGCAGGACATGCAGCTCCCCTCGATAGTCAGGATCGATGGTGCCCACGCCGTTGAGGGTCGTCAGCCCCTCGCGCAGCGCGCGGCCCGAACGCGCACGCAGCTGCCCTTCATGCCCGGCGGGGATCTCCACAGAGAAGCCCAAGGGCACGCTGGCTCGCCCCCCTGGCGGGATCTCCAAAGGCACACGCACCGCAGCAGCCATGTCCAAGCCCGCCGCGCCCGCGGTCATGTAGCGCGGGCGCGGCAGCGGCGAGGGCGCCTCCGCAGAGGGGTAGCGGCGGATGCGCATGTTTAGAGCTTGAAGCCTTCGCTGATCGCCTCGCGGCGCGAGAGGCGGATCTTGCCGTTGCGATCGACGCCGATGCACTTGACGGCGATCTCCTGGCCCTCCTCAAGCACGTCCTCGACGCGCGCGACCCGGCCCTCGGCCAGCTCAGAGATGTGTACGAGCCCGTCGGTGCCAGGGAGGATCTCGACGAAGGCGCCGAAGTCCATGATCTTCTGGACTGTGCCCATGTAGATCTTGCCGACCTCGGCCTCCTCTGTGAGGTTGTGGATCAGCTTCTCGGCTTGCTTGGCCGCCTCCATGTCAGGGCTGAAGATGGTCACCTTGCCGGTGTCATCGACGTCAATGGAGCAGCCCGTCTGCTCAGAGATGCCACGGATCGTCTTGCCGCCAGGGCCAATGATGTCACGGATGCGATCGGGCTTGACGTAGGTGACCAGCGCGCGCGGGGCGTAGCGGGACAGATCATCCGCAGGCTGGGTGATGGCCTTGCGCATCTCGCCGAGGATGTGCAGGCGGCCCGCCTTGGCCTGGGACAGCGCCTTGCGCAAGATCGCCCGGCTGAGGCCCTTGACCTTGATGTCCATCTGCAACGCGTTGATGCCGTCCTCGGTGCCGACGACCTTGAAGTCCATGTCGCCGAGGTGATCCTCATCGCCGAGGATGTCGGAGAGGACGGCGATCTTGTCGTCCTCTTGGATGAGGCCCATGGCGATGCCCGCCACGTCCTTCTTGATGGGCACGCCGGCGCTCATCAGGGCCATGGAGCTGGCGCAGACGGTGGCCATGGAGGAGGAGCCGTTGGACTCCAAGACCTCGCTGACGATGCGGATGGTGTAGGCGAAGTCATCGTGGGCAGGCAGCAGGGAGGCGACACCGCGCTGAGCCAGCGTGCCATGGCCGATCTCGCGGCGGCTGGTGCCACGCAGGAACTTGGCCTCGCCCGTACAGAAGGGGGGGAAGTTGTAGTGGAGCATGAACGGCTGGAAGGTGTCGCCATCGAGGTTGTCGATGCGCATCTCCTCCCGACGGCCACCCAGGGTCACCGTCGCCAAGGCCTGCGTCTCGCCACGCGTAAACAGCGCTGAGCCGTGCGTGCGTGGCAACACGCCCACGTCGCAGGCGATGGGGCGGACATCGGTGAGGCCGCGCCCGTCCAGGCGCAGGCCATCCTCGACGATCAGCGAGCGCACGATCTCGCGCTCGATCTTGTAGAAGTAGCCCTTGATCTCAGGGATCCGCTGCTCCAACGCAGGATCAGCGGCGAGGAGGGCGTCCACCGTGGCGCGCTTGGCCTCAGAGATGGCGTCGTGGCGCTCATGCTTGCCAGGGATGGTCAGCGCGCCGGCGAGGCCGTCGATGGAGAGATCGAGCACGCGCTCAAACAGCGCCACGTCGATCTCCTCGGCCTCGACGAGCTGCTTGGCCTTGCCCACCGAAGCGATCATCTGGCGCTGAAGGGCGATGATGGGCTTCATGGCCTCATGCGCGGCGATGATCGCCTCGATCATCTCCTCCTCGCTGGCCTCCTTGCCCTCGCCCTCGACCATGGTCACGGCGTCCTCGGTGGCGGCCACGATCAGATGCAGCTTGGCCTCGGACAAGGTCGCCAGCGGGGGGTTGATCTTAAACTCGCCGTCGATGAGGGCCACGCAGCAGCCCGCCATGGGGCCATCGAAGGGGATGTCGCTGATGCCCGTCGCCGCCGAGGCGCCGACCATGGCGCAGACGCCTGGATCATGGACGTGATCATAAGAGAGCACGGTGGCGATGATCTGGACCTCTTTGCGCCAGCCCTTGGGGAAGAGGGGGCGCATGGGGCGGTCGATGAGGCGGGCCTTGAGGATCTCCCAGGTGTCGGGGCGGCTCTCGCGCTTGAAGTAGCCGCCGGGGATCTTGCCCGCCGCGTACTTCTTCTCGATGTAGTCGCAGGTCAAGGGCAGGAAATCGACGCCGGGGCGGGCGGTGTGGCTGCCGGTGACGGTCACGAGGACGACCGTCTCGCCTTGACGGACGACGACGGCGCCGCCCGCTTGGCGGGCCATCTTCCCCGTCTCCAGGCTGATGGGGCTGTGGCCGAAGGGGGCTTGAACGGTCAGGGGGGAGGTGAAGCTTTGATTAAACATAAAGCCCTTACGATGGGGCCAGGGTGGGTGGCCCTTGGGCTCCGCTGAACCGCCGTGGCCTCCGTCCCTCACCCGCGCGCCCCGATCCAGGGTGGGCCGAGGCGCGCGGGTCAGACACTGAGGCCGTCATGCGTGGGATTCAGTGAAGCAGAAAAAAAAAGAGGCGCCCGAGGGCGCCTCACAGCGAATGAATTACCGACGCAGCCCTAATGATTGGATCAGATCGCGGTAACGGTTGAAGTCATTGTCTTTGAGGTAGCGCAGGAGGCGCTGACGCTGACCAATGAGCTTCTTGAGGCCACGGCGCGTGGCGAAGTCATGCTTGTGCGCTTGAAGGTGCGTGGTGAGGTAGCGGATGCGGTGCGATAACAGCGCGACCTGCACCTCGGGTGAGCCCGTGTCATTCTCACCACGCTTATACTGGGCGACGATCTCGGCCTTGATGTCAGCATCGAACGGCATAATAAAACTCCTTCACAGTGGTCCGCCAAGCCGTCGTTCAGCGGACGTGGACGCAGCGGTTTAGCCGATCATGGGGGAGAGATCAACCGTAAAGGGCCAGGGATGGGGTGTCTTGAAGACAGATCAAAAAAAAAGCCAGGATCTTATCGATCCTGGCTTGGTCGGGGTGAGAGGATTTGAACCTCCGACCCCTTGCTCCCGAAGCAAGTGCGCTACCAGACTGCGCTACACCCCGACAGGTGTTGAACCTCGGAGGGTTTGGATGGCCACCTGATAATCAGGTTGACCGAAGACCGCCGAGCCCGCGACCAAGACATTGGCGCCATCGCCGATGACCTGATCAACGTTGGCGGGTTTTACTCCACCGTCTACCTGGATGTCAACGCTCAAATGACGCCGCGAGATCATCTCACGCAGCGCGCGGATCTTGGGGCGCACGGCCTGGATAAACGACTGCCCCCCGAAGCCGGGGTTGACCGTCATCAAGAGCACCAGATCGACCTCATCGAGCACATACTCCAAGGCGCTCAGCGGCGTATGTGGGTTGAGCGAGACGCCCACCCGCGCCCCTGAGGCGCGCACCCGGCTCAGGCTGCGATGGAGGTGCGGCGTGGACTCCGCGTGGACCGTGATGCTGTCGGCGCCCGCCGCGCGGAACGCGTCGATAAAGTCATCAGGCCGCGCGATCATCAGGTGCGCGTCGAAGGGCAGGGCGCTGGCCCCTCGGATGGCCTTGACGATCGCTGGCCCGAAGGTGAGGTTGGGCACGAAGTGACCGTCCATCACATCAAGGTGAATCCAGTCCGCCCCCGCCGCCGTGACGGCGGCCACCTCCTCCGCCAGCCGACCAAAGTCCGCCGAGAGGATCGAGGGCGCGATCTTGATTGGGGATGTGTTCACGCCAACCTCCTTAAGCGCGCCGCGAAGAAGCCATCCATCCCGTGGCGCTCCGGGCTCGTCTCCATCACCCCATCGGGGCCGCACACCCCCGCCCAGTCGATGCCCTGGATCGTGGGCAGATCATCCAAAACAAACTCGGGGCGCGCCGCCAAGAACCGCTTGAGGACCCCCCAGCCCTCCTCCTCCGTGTCGGTACACACGCTGTAGACGAGCACGCCGTCCACCTTCACGCTGCCCGAGGCGGCGGAGAGGATCTGAAGCTGAGCCTCGGCGCTGGCGCGCAGATCGAAGGGATCGCGACGCCAGCGGATCTCGGGGTGGCGTCGGATAACGCCGAGCCCTGAGCAGGGGGCGTCGATGAGGACACGATCGAACCGCTCATCCAGGGGCGACTTGGCGTCATAGATGCGCGATTCGACGGGCAGATCCTCCAGGGCGCGCCGCATCCGGCTGACGCGCTTGGCGTGGCTATCGGAGGCCAAAAGGCGCCCGCGCCCCCCCATCAGCCGGCTGATATAGCGCGTCTTACCTCCAGGGGCGGCGCAGACATCCCAGACATCCTCACCGGGCTGGGGATCGAGCAGGCGCACGACCAGCTGCGCCGCCTCATCCTGAGCCTTCCACAGCCCCGCCGTGAAGCTGGTGCCGGTGAAGGGGCCGGGGTGCTCGGTGAGGTGCAGCGCGTGAGGGCTATAGCGGCCCAGCTCCGCCGCGCCGCCCTCCAAGCGCAAGAGGCCCATGAGCGCCTCGCGGTTGAGGCCTGGATCATCGGGCCTGAGGGTCAGCGGCGCGGGCTGATTCTCGGCCTCGGCGCGGGCCACCATGCCTGCCTGCCCCAGCCGCTGCCGCCGCGTGGTCACCAGCCACTCGGGCTGGCTCAAGCGCACGGCCCACGCCGCGTCATTGTCGCCCTCGGGCAGCGCCTCGCCTTGGCGCAAGAAGCCGCGCAGCACCCCATTGACCAAGCGGCCCCCGCCCTCCCCGGCCTTGGCCTTCGCCAACTGCACGGCGGAGTGAACCGCCGCGCGATCGGGCACCTTATCCATAAACAGGATCTGATAGAGGGCCATCAGCATGATCCGCCGCAGGGCTGGATTGGTGCTCTTGAGGCCCTTCTTGAGGTGGCGCTCCAGGCTAAACTCCAGGCGGGTGCGGGCGCGGGCGACGCCCATCACCAAGGCGCGCACGAAGCCGCGCTCACGGGGATCTAAGCCCGCCTTGGCCGTCTCGGCGTCGATGACGCGTTGGATAAAGGCCCCGCCGTCCTCAAGCCGGGTCAAGGCGATGAGGGCCACCTCACGACCGGTCAGGATTGGCTTACTCAAAGCGCGCCCCCTCCCAGCCACGCAGCCCGCAGAGATAGCCTGCGCCGGTGGTGATCTTACGCCCGGGCCGCTGAAGCTGAGTCAGGACCACCGCGCCGCGACCGCAGCGCACGCGGGGGCCGTCCGCCTCGACGCCGATGATCTCTCCGGGCGCGCCGGGCAGCCCCTCGCCCTCATCACTGACCCGCGTGGCGTGGATCTTCAAAGCCCCGTCGCCCTCGGGCACCCAAGCGCCCGGCCAAGGCGACACGCCGCGCACGAGATCATGAACCGCGCGGGCATCTGCGGACCAATCCACGCGGCCATCCTCCTTACGCAGCATAGGCGCCGTGGTCGCCTGGGTATGATCTTGAGGCGTAAAGTGAAGCGCCCCTTGACAGAGGCGCAGGATCGCCGCCTCCATCGCATCAGCGGCGACGTGCTTGAGGCGATCATGCAGCGCGCCGGCGGTCTCATCAGGATCGATGGGTGTGCGCAAGATCAGGCCGACATCACCGGTGTCCATCCCCTTATCCATGCGCATCACGCTGACGCCCGCCTCGCGATGCCCGTGAATCACCGACCATTGAATTGGCGCGGCGCCGCGCAGGGCGGGCAGGACGCTGGCGTGACCGTTGAGGCAGCCGTGGGGGGGCAGATCAAGATAGCGTTGGGGCAGGATCTTGCCATACGCGACGACGACGCAGAGATCCGGCGCCAGGGCCTTAAGGGTTTGATAACTCTCATGATTTAGGCGAGGCCACTGAAACAGGGGCGCGCCGTGGGCCTCAGCCCAAGCGCCCACGGGGGTCTGAACGACCTTACGGCCTCGGCCTTGTCCGCGCGCGGGCTGACTGACGACGCCGACGAGCTGACAGCCCATGCCCGCGACGCGCGCCAGGGTGGGTTGCGCGAACTCGGGGGTGCCCATAAAGAGGACACGAAGATCACGTGGCTGCATCGAGGACCGCCTCTCCATCGCCCTGATAGTTGGACATCACCATCAAGCGCTCAAGGCGACCGAGGCGATCGATGAACACCATACCGTTGAGGTGATCAAGCTCATGCTGAACGCAGACAGCGAGGAGATCCTCAGCGACGCGTTGTTGTGGTGCGCCGTTGAGGTCTTGATAGCGCACCTCGATGGCGGCGTAGCGATCCACCTCAGCGAAGACATCGGGGAGGGAGAGGCAGCCTTCGCCGAAGGAGATGATCTCCTCGCTGACGGCGACGATCTCGGGGTTGACGAGCGCGATTGGGCCATCGGGCTCCCCGCAATCGATGACGACGACGCGCAGTGAGACGCCGATCTGCGGGGCGGCGATGCCGATGCCTTGGGTGGCGTACATGGTCTCAAAGAGATCATCGACGAGGGCGCGCAGGTGCGCATCGAAGGCGGAGACGGGCGCGGCGTGTCGTCGCAGCCCAGGATCGGGCCAGGTCAAGATGTTGTGGATCACGATGCCTCGTGTTTTCTTTGATTTCGCGCGATTCTGCGACATCGCGCGGAGAGGGCAAGGCTTATCAACAAAACCTGCGGGGCCGTGCCACCTGATCCAGCCGCCCCGGAGGCCGGACAAGCATCTAGATCAGGACGCTGGTCAGCCTTGGTAGCTGTGGGCTCTCGCGCAGGGCCTGGGCGGCCTGAGCGGTGATCTGGGTCTCGCGGAGATCCAGGGACTCCAGCGCCGGGAAGGCGCCTTCGCGCGTCAGGTGCATCAGGGCCTGGTCCATGAGCTTGTTCTTGCGCAGGCTCAGCGTGGTCAGCGCGGGCATGGGCGCTGAAAACAGCCACGCCAGATCCCCATCCTTGAGCAGGTTTTGGTGCAGATCCAGCGCCTCCAGCTGTGGCCACCAGGAGCACCTCGGGAGCCAGGCGCAATAGGGTCTGATGCGCCCAGTGCGGTAGTGAGCCTCGGACAGCGGGCTCTTGTTGGACAGCGTCAGCCGCCGCAGTGAGTGCCGCTTCTCGATCAGGCGCTTGAGCTTGTCAAAGCCGCCCTTGCGACCATAGTCATTGGGCCACAGACTGGTCTGCACATTGTAGGCTGGCGGGTCTGTGTCTGTGGAGGACAGGGAACTGTACTGCGCGGCCTTGAAGGTGAAGGAGTGCAGGCTCTGGAGTTGGCCCTTGAGGCCTTTGAGCGCGCCATCGAAGATCTCAAGGATGTCGGAGCTGCCCGAGTACTGCCCATCCTGTCCCGCGTCGTGGCTCCACTCCGGGTGGTCGATGCACAGATGAACACAGCGTCTGACCAGCGCGGATGGGGCCGCGCAGGTGTTGATACTGGGGTCCTTGCCTCCTCGCAGCAGGATCTTGACTGAACCTTCGGGAAAAACCTTCGCATACTCCTCTATCTTAACGCTGGAGGGGCCGTACACATCCCCAGGGAGCATCCCTGGACCCATGCCTTCGATATGAGACCAGACCAGGGGCTCCTGGCTCCAGCGTGCGTGCTCTCGGAACCTGGGGAGCCAGATATCCTGGTGCTCTAGGTTACGCTCCAGCTTTTTATAGAGGGCGCTGCACTCCCGCTCGGAGGGCTCTTCGATGTGCAGAAAGTCTCGAATGTCGGTCAGCAGTTTATTGATGTCTGTCATGTGAAGCCTGGACGGTATGAGGTCAGTGGATTTCCTGTTATGGTTCAACGCGACCATGACGTGCATCTTGGGTCGCCTTTTCGGCTGAGGAAGGGCAGGCCTCGAACTTTATCGACTCACTCAACCGATAAGCCTTGATAGATATGTATTTGGGTATAGAATTAATGCGGTGGCTTGTTATGTTCAAGGGAAAGATCAAAAATTTGATTTGCCTCTTTACATCACAGCCGGTACTGCAAATCAGCACGATTCTGTGATGATGCCTGACCTCATCAGTAGACTCTATCGAACAATTGAGGCAAGCGATACGCATAAACGCATTCATGCGATCATTGCAGATGCTGGATATGATGCAATCGGGATATATCGCTTTATTAGAAAAATTGGCGCACATCCAATCATACCATTAAACCCACACAATCGAACTCCGATTGATGTGAATGGTGTTCCTCGTGACGACAAAGGACGTCCACTTTGTCCGGCGGGCATACCTATGCGTTTTCATGGAGCAAATCGCAGGACAGAGAGGGTTGTTTATTGCTGTCCTGTAAAGCGCCCAGGCCGAGAAAATGGTAGGCATAAAATGAGATGTTATCCGGAGGAGTGTCCAAATCATTCGCTGTGTGATCCAAACTCAAAAATGGGTCCGGTTGTATATCTTCCTCTCAATGATGACCCTCGACTTAATCTTGAAATTGATCGTGATCATCAAAAATTTAAAGCGCTTTATAGTGAGCGTACATGCACGGAGCGTGTCTTTTCGGTTCTCAAGTCGCATAACGGTGAGCGTATACATCGGAGAAAGCATTTCCTTCAGATTAGCTCGACGTTTAATGCGATTGCGATTCATCTTAGAGCTGCTTTTCTTAATCTCTCTGCGATGAATACACCTTTTGCTTTGTCCGACATTCTCTTGTGTTGAGGTCGTTTGCGCTAGAATCTAATTCTTAAAGCATGATGTGTTTTTTTGAGCTTCCTTGATGAAGCAAAGGGATTTCTTTGCTCTCATTTCGATGAAAAGCCCATTTTGAATGCACGTCGCGGCATTTTTATACCATGACGTGCATCTTGGGTCGCCTTTTCGGCTGAGGAAGGGCAGGTCTCGAACTTTATCGGTTCACTCAACCGATAAGCCTTTTCAATGGGCAGGGGGGTGTAACTCACGGGTACCGCCCACTGGGCGGGGATATATGAGATGGTCTTAATGCCCTCTTCAATGGGCAGGGGGGTGTAACATTGTGGTTGCGCTCACGAGGCCGCCAAGGCCAACGTCTTAATGCCCTCTTCAATGGGCAGGGGGGTGTAACCGAGGACAACGCGCCCATATGCATATGCTGCCAAAGGGAGTCTTAATGCCCTCTTCAATGGGCAGGGGGGTG
>JAHJCH010000353.1 GCA_018813065.1 Myxococcota bacterium | reverse complement strand
CGGCCTGGGCGCGCGGCCCGCGCTGCGCGCGCTCCAAGGCCAGGCGTGGTATGGGGCGCTGGCGGGGCTGCTGACCTTCCTCTTCGTCTGCTTGACCTTCGTCCTCTTCAGGGCCACGAGCTTTGAGGCGGCGGCGCAGCTGATCGTACACCTGTTTATCCCGCAGGGGGGCGCGCGGGCGATCCACGTCGCGCCGCTGCTGTTGATCGTGATCTTCGCGGCGGGGACGCTGCTGGGCGCGCGCGTCGATCCACGCCCGCTCTATGATCGGGTGCCCTGGCCCCTGCGCGCTTTGGGCTACGCCTTGGCGATCTTGGCCTTGATGATCCTCACCCCGACCAGCCAGGTGCCGTTTATCTATTTTCAGTTTTAACTTTAGTTCTGACATTTTCTCGGCCATCACCCCAGCGCGCGATGAATCGCGCGCTGGGGCAGGCGCTCCGCTGCGAAAAAATCCGCTCTGCGGATTGTTTTCTTGCTCCGGCCTGTCCGCCTTGAGCGGATGAAGTCCGAAAAATGTTGGTCAAAGCGACCGCAGGGAGCGGCACGAGTGAAACGCGCAGCGTTTCGCGAGTGCTAGACTCGGGCTGCTTATGCAGCCCTGCGGCTCGATTCAAAAGATTCTCTCTGAAAAGTGCCAGGACCATTGTTTTAAAACAGCGGCTTATAGCGCGCAGAAGTCGCCACGGACGCGATAGATCGCCTCGCCGGTGCTGTCGGTGATCAGCAGCTCACGATCACTGACGAAGCTGATGCCCTCTGGGCCATCGAGCCCGGAGACGAGCACGCGCGTGGCGCAATCCCCCGCCCCACAGCTCTCGACGATGACGACGCTGCCCGTGTCATTGCCCACCGCGATCAGGCGCCGCGTCGGGCAAGCCGCGGGCGTCAGCTGAATATCCCGCGCGTCGGCCAGCGCGGGGTCCTGGGTCAAGCCGATGGTCCCGTCAGAGGCGCGGTGGCGCCACACCGACGACCGTCCAGCGCGATCGCTGAGGAAGTATTGATTTTCACCGTCGATGCAGGCCGCCTCGATGCCCCAGGGATCGCGGATCGGCGCCTCAAACAGAACCGGCTCGGCCAAGCGCGCCGTGTCGGGATCAAACACGCACAGCCGTGCGCCAAAGAGCCCACCCTCGCTGATCACCGCCAGGCGCCGCTGGCCCAAGCAGTTGGTGAAGAGCACCAGCCCCCTTGGGTTGTTGATGCAGCCCGTGCGATCCTCAAAGCGGCGCACATCGCCATTGCTGTTGATGATGTCAATCGTGTCGTTATCACGGTCGGTCACATAGAAGACATCACGGACAGGATCATAGACGATGCTCTGCGGATCGTTGACCTCGGCGAGCACACGCACCGCGCCGTCGGCGAACTGGATGGTGATCTCACCGCTGTTGTTATTGACCACCACGATGTTGCCGTTCTCATCCACGGCGACATCGCGGGGGCGATCAAGGCGGCTGTCTCGCCCGTTGCCCTGCATGACCGTGCTGGCCTCGAAGCCCTCCAGCGTGGTCAGATCCGGGGCGACGCAGGCCCCATCCACGGCCCACTGGCCCAAGACGCACAGCTGAGGCTCGCGATCCAGGTTATGGAAGCCGCAGGGCGCGGCGCGGGTGGTGTCGTCCACGCAGACATCGGGATCTTCACAGAGATCAGAGGGGGTCCAATGCCCCTCAAGGCAGATGTCCTGTAGCGTGCCTCGGTCATTGAGGCCGCAGGGCAGGGCGCTGAGCTGGGTGCTGCCATCAACGCACTCATCGGGGTCCAGGCACTCACCGACGTCGAGCCACTGGCCCTCCACGCAGCGCTGCGCGGTGTTGCCGCGATCATTGAGCCCACAGCTGCTGACCCGCTCCGTGTCATCCACGCAGACATCAGGATCAACGCACTCACCGGCGTCCACCCAGTCCCCCTCGACGCAGACCTGGGGCAGCGCGCCGCGCAGGTTGAGCCCGCAAGGCGCACCCTCACCCAAGGCGCCATCGACGCAGATATCAGGATCAAGGCAGGCGCCGATCTGCGCCCACTGACCCAAGACGCAGCGCTCCAAGGCGTTGCCGCGATCATTGAGCCCACAAGAGACGACGTGCTCGGCGCCGTCGAGGCATACATCGGTGTCCACGCACACGCCGTCATCGATCCATTGGCCCTCGACGCAGGTCTGAGGGATCGCGCCGCGGTTGTTGATGCCGCAGGCCGCGCCCTCGCGCGTAACGCCATCGACGCAGACATCGGCGTCGAGGCAGACGCCCTGGTTGATCCACTGGCCCACCACGCACAGCTGCTGCGTCGTGCCGCGATCATTGAAGCCACAGACGCCGATCTGGGTGTCACCGTCGAGGCAGACATCCGGGTCAACGCACTCACCGGTGTTGACCCACTGCCCCTCAACGCAGGTCTGAGGGATCGCGCCGCGATCATTGAACCCACAAGCCACGCCCTCGCGCGTGGTGTCATCGACGCAGACATCTGGATCGAGGCAGATGCCCTGGTTGACCCACTGGCCCTCCACGCACAATTGCTGGCTGTTGCCGCGATCATTGAGGCCGCAGGGGCCGATCTGATCATCGCCGTCAAGGCAGACGTCTGGATCGACGCACTCGCCGTGATCGACCCACTGGCCCAGCACGCACAGCTGGGGGATAAAGCCACGGAGGTTGATCCCACACGCCGCGCCCTCACCCTCGGCGCCGTTGACGCAGATGTCGGGATCGAGGCAATCGCTGCTGGCGACCCACTGCCCTTCAACGCAGCGCTGCTGCATCGTGCCATTGTCGTTGAAGCCACAGGCGCCGATCTGGGTGTCATCATCCACGCACGCATCAGGGTCATCACAGATCCCCAGATCGACCCACTGCCCTGAGACGCACTCTTGCTGCATAAAGCCGCGCTCATTGAGCCCACATGGCGCGTCATCACGCACGGCGCCGTTGACGCAGGCGTCGGGATCGAGGCAGTCGCTCGTCTCCACCCACTGCCCCTCGACGCAGGTGATCTGCGTGGTGCCGCGGTTGTTAAACCCGCAGCGGCCGATCTCCACAGAGCCGTCTACGCAGAGATCAGGATCGAGGCACTCGCCCGTCTCTCGCCAGCGACCATCCACGCAGACCAAGGCCAAGGCGCCGCGATCATTGAGGCCGCAGGCCCCGCCCTCGCCCGAGGCGCCGTCAAGGCAGACATCGGCGTCGAGGCACGCGCTGGCGTCCTGCCAAGCGCCGAGGACGCAGCTTTGGAGGATGGTCCCTCGGCCATTAAAGCCGCAGGTGGTGATGCGCTCGTTGCCGTCGAGGCAGACATCGGGGTCGAGGCAGAGGCCTGTTGGCACCCACTGCCCCGCGCGGCAGTCTTGGAGCATCTCGCCGCGATCATTGAGGCCACATGACACGCGCTCCTGGGCGCCGTCGCGGCAGACGTCCGGGTCTAGGCAGTCGCCGAGGACCCACAGGCCATCCACGCAGCTGCGCTCGACCTCGCCGCGCAGATTGAGGCCACAGGCGATGATCTCAGTGGCCCCCGCCTCACAGGTGGCCTCGCTGCAAGCGCCCTCGTCGATCCACTGGCCTAAAGAGCAGGTCTGCGCGATGAGGCCCGCGCCGGTCAAGCCGCAGGCGACCTCTTGGGCCTCGCCGTCCACGCAGACATCGGGATCTTCACAGAGGCCGAGGTCGATCCACTGTCCTTCCATGCAGCGCTGCTCGACGCGGCCGCGATCATTGAGGCCACAAAGGGCGCGTTGGCGGGCGTCATCGACGCAGACATCCAGATCAAGGCAGTCGCCGTCGCCGATCCACTGACCCTCAACGCAGGTGGCGGGCTGCTCACCGCGCGCATTGAGCCCGCAGACCAAGGTCGTCGAGGCGCCATCAACGCAGACATCGGGATCAAAGCACTCATCGTCGCTGATCCACTGGCCTTCGACGCAAAGCTCACGCTGTGAGCCGCGCTCATTGAGCCCACAGGGGGTGGATCGCGCCTCGCCGTCGATGCACTCGGCGACGCTGCAAGGGGCGTCATCGCTCCACTGACCATCCACGCAGGCCAATACGCGGACGCCCGCATCGAAGACGCCGCAGATCTCCTCTTGAGTGGCGCCGTTGACGCAGACATCGGGATCAAGGCAGCCCTCCGCCGCGTGCCACTGTCCATCCACACAGGTCTGTTGGTTGATGCCTTGATCGTTGAGCCCGCAGACGCCCTCTTGGATGGCGCCATTGAGGCAGGCGTCCGGGTCTTGGCAGGGGCCAGCGCTGACCCAAGCGCCCGCCTCGCAGATCATCGGCTCCAGGCCACGGCCATTGAGGCCACAGCCGACATCCTCGCGCGCCAGATCGACGCAGATATCAGGATCGGCGCAGGGCGCGTCGCTGGTCCAGGCGCCCGCCACGCAGGTCAGGGTGATGAGGCCACGATCATTTAAGCCGCAGGGGCTCTCCAACTGAACGCCGTCGAGGCACTCATCCGGATCTTCACACGCGATCTCCTCATCCACCCAGGCGCCATCAACGCAGATCTGATGCTGTGCGCCGCGCGCGTTGAGGCCACAGGCCAGCTCGCGGACGGCCTCGTCTTGGCACGCATCGGGATCATCGCAGTCGCCCGCGATCCAGGCGCCCGCCTCGCAGGTCACGGTCATCTCGCCGCGCCCGTTGAGCCCGCAGCGCAGCGCCTCAGAGGCCCCAGCGTCGCACTCGTCGATGGTGTAGCAGCCCGTCGCCTCGCTCCACTGCCCTTGGGCGCAGAAGAGGTAGGCCTCACCGGCGCCCTCTGGGCAGACGCTGGCCTCGGCGGCGCCGTCTACGCAGACATCGGGATCAAGGCAGCCGCCTGGCGTCGTCCACGCGCCGCCCTCGCAGCGGATCAGGGCCTCGCCGCGCCCGTTGAGCCCGCAGGGGAGGCGCTCAACGGCGTCGCCCTCGCAGATCTCCACGCAGGGGGTCCAGGCCGTCCAGGCGCCCATCACGCAGTAGCGGCGTTGGCTGCCCGTATCGCAGGCTTGCAGCTCCTCCTCGGCGTCAACGCAGACATCGGGGCTGTCACAGGCCTTCCAATCGCTCCACTGCCCATCGACGCAGAAGCGCCAGGTCTCACCGCGCGCGTTGAGCCCACACGGCTCGACCTCGTACTCATCGGGGATGCACTCACCGACGAGGGCGTCAGGCGCGATTTGCCCATCCTGCGCGATGCCCACATCACCCATCACTTCGCCGTCGGGCTCGGTGCTGCCGTCGGGATCGCTGCCCGTGTCGGGATCGCTGCCCGTGTCGGGATCAGTGCCCGTGTCGGGGTCACTGCGCATATCGGGTGAGCTGCCCGTATCCGGGATCGGCGCCGTGGCGTCGAGTTGAGCGTCGAGGGCGCCCCCGCCATCCCCCTCTTGGATGGACTGAGAGGCAGGGTTCGCCTCATCGCAGCCCAGGGCGAGCAGCCCCAGGAGCGCCAACAGCCTCATTGATCTCATCGCGATCCCCTCCGCCTTTCACGGCCAGTGAAGGCCGGTGTCTGCAAGGTGTGTAATCCAGTGAACATGGCACTCTAAATCGAAAACGCAAATTTCCTTCACGGCGCCGCATGGCGAGCCGTGTCCAATCGCTTGCTTTGGTGAGAGGGGGAGGGATCTGTCTTAAAAAGCGCAGATCAGAGGATGTTGGCGGCCAGCTCTGCCAAGGGGCTGCGCTCGCCCCGCGTCAAGGTCACGGTGCCGGCGATGGGCTGCCCTTGGAACTTATTGACGAGGTGGACCAAGCCATTGTTGGTGGTGTCCACATATGGGTTGTCGATCTGGTAGGGATCGCCGGTGAACACGAGCTTGGAGTCCTCACCGGCGCGGGTCAGGATCGTCTTGACCTCGTGAGGCGTCAGGTTCTGCGCCTCGTCGATGATCAAGTACTGGCGAGGCAGGGAGCGGCCACGGATATAGGTCAGGGGCTCGATCTCCAGCAGGCCCAGGTCAAACAGCTCCTGGCTGCCCCGCCCTTGGCGGCGGGCAGCGGGGTTGAGGTTGAGCAGCAGATCCAGGTTGTCATGGATGGGCTTCATCCACGGATCGAGCTTCTCCTCGACGGTGCCGGGGAGGTAGCCGATGTCGCGGCCCAGGGGGAAGATGGGGCGGCTGACGAGCACCTTCTGGTAGGCGTCATCCTCGGTGACCTTTTGCAGCGCGGCGGCCAAGGCCAAGAGGGTCTTGCCCGTCCCCGCCTTGCCCACGAGGGTCACGAGCTTGACGTCATCGTCGAGGAGCAGGTTCAGGGCGAAGCTCTGCTCCATGTTGCGCGGCTGGATGCCCCAGATCACATCGCGGCGGCGCGGCAGCGCGCGGATGAGGCCTTGATCGGCGTAGAAGCGGCCCAGGCCGGTGTGGTTGGGCCGCGTGATGTCGCGCAGGAGCACGAACTCATTGGCGTGGAAGTCATCGTCCAGGACCAAGCCGCTGCCGAAGGCCTCTTGGAGCTGCTCAGGGCTGACGTCCGCCTCGCGGTGGCCGCCGTAGAGATCCTCCATCTCCACGCGATCGGGCTCATAGTCGATGGCTTTGAGCCCGATGACGTCGGCGCGGATGCGCAGGTTGGTGTCCTGTGAGATGAACGTGACCTCACAGTCGGGGTGCTCGCGCTGCTCCTTGACGGCGCACTCAAGGATGAGGTTGTCGTACTTTTGCCCCTCGGCGTAGCCGCCCGCCTTCGCCAAGGCGGTGGGATCGTTGACGATGGAGACGCGCAGCACCGCCCCGTTGTCGAGGGTGACGCCCTCGGTGAGCTTCCCCCGCTGGCGCACCTCATCCAGGGCGCGGCTGAACTCGCGGGCGTTGCGGCCCAGCCCGGAGATGTCGCGCTTAAAGCGATCCAGCTCCTCGATGACATAGATCGGCAGGACCACTGTGGCGCCCGGGAAGCGGGTCGTGGCGGTGGGATCATGCAGGATGACGTTGGTGTCTAGGACATAGATGGGCTTCATCGCGCCTCCTCACGAAGGCCCTTCGGCGCGGCGCGCCTGGAGCCCGTGGATGAGGTGAACCCGTGGGTTCGCCGAGTGGGGCCGCACGCCGAGGCGTGGGTGGAGCTGGCTTCCTATCGGCGGAGCTTGGCACAGACTCAATGCTTTGGCGAACGCCATGCGCGAAGGGACGGGATATGTCTGTTTTTTAAGGCGTGGGAAGCGCGGGGGCGGTGGCGGGCGCCACGGGCACGACCGGGGCGGTGGCGGGGGCCACGGGCGCGACAGGGGCGACCGGCGCGGGGATGGGCGCTACAGGGGCGACCGCAGGCGCTACAGGGGCCACAGGGGCGACCGGCGCGGGGATGGGCGCGACAGGGGCGACAGGTGCGGGGGCCACGGGCGCCACCGGCGCGGGCTTGGCTGGGGCCACGGGCGCCACCGGCGCGGGGGCGACAGGCGCGGGCGCGGCCTTTAACGTCCGCACATAGGCCATGAGGTCTTGGGCGTCGATGTCGCTGATCTTCCCCGTAAAGTCGACAATCGCCCTGTCAGGGAACGCCTTGGAGGGGCGCATCCCCTTGTGCTGGATCGCCTCCAAGAAGCGGTGCTCGGGCGTCGGCGCGAAGCTGCCGTCCTTGCGCCGCCTGGGGCTGTCGAAGTAGCCCGCCATGTCCATCGCCACCGTCGCCGCTGCGTGGCATTTGCCGCAGGTCAGCGCCTCAAAGCGCGCCGCGCCGCGCTCGATGTTGGGCAACGGCAGGGTGTCTTGCTCCTCAGGGTCCGCCAGATCCGCTTGGGGGCTGAGCGTGGGCATCTCCCAAGGCGTCTCCGCCTCGGCCTTCATGGCGAAGGCGCGCGCGTCCTCACGGGGCGCGGCGCTCATCGCCCGCAGAGGCTCCTCTTGGCCGCGCGTCAGCACGTCCATGGAGATCAAGGCGACAAAGAGCAGCCCGAAGACCGGCGTGATCACCAAGACAGCGAAGCCCGTAAAGCTGGCCTTGTAGACCTCAAGGTAGCCCAGGATCAACAGCCCCGCGCCAGCGGCGCTCAGCGCCAAGGTCAACGGCAAGAGCGCGCCGCTGGGCAGCAAGAGGCCCAGCAGTGGGATCAATAACAGCAGCCCAAACACCAACTTTAAGACGGTGAGATGGGCAAGGGCTGGCAGGTACGCCTTGAGGGGGATTTGGTTCTGCTTTTGAGTGCTCAAGTCCACCTCCTCAACGACTCAAGTAGAGGATAGGCAACATAAAGAGGCTGACGATGGTGACAAAGTGGGCGTAGTAGCCCGTCGTCTCCAAGGGCAGCAGATCGCCATCCCGCCTCAACGCGTCGAGATCCTTACGCACCTTGAGGATCAAGGCGAGGAGGCCCAGCACAAATAAGGCGTGAACAGCGGTGACGAAGACGTGCGCGGCCACGAAGAGGTGGCCGTTGGCGACGCCAAGGAGCTGATCGGAGAAGTATTGGCCCGGGAGCAGGCCGTTGGCCTCAAAGCGGGTCACTTCGAGGTACTTCGCGATGATGTATGAGGCCCCAAACATAAACGCGAGGTTGATGTATTGGGTGATCGCCCGCTCTCGCTCGCCCTCGATGTTGTTCTTGGCCGACCACAGCGCCAGCATCAAGAAGAACGAGGTGAGCAGCAGCACGAGGGTGCCCGTGGCGCCAAAGAAGGGGTAGGTGTGCGCGGCGGCGGCGGCCCACAGCGCGGGGTTCTCCGCGCGCACCCCAAGGTAGACGGCGAAGGCCGCCCCAAAGGCGACGAAGCCAGCGCCAATGAGGAGATAGACCGCCTCGCGGATCTGCTTGGCCTCCATCACGCGCCTCCTTTGGCCGGATATTGATAGGGCGCCACGATCTCCGGCGCCTCATCGAAGTTGGCGGGCGGCGGGGGCGACGGCGTCTGCCACTCCAGGGTCTTGCCCCGCCAAGGATCGTTCATCACCGCGCCCGTGAAGACGCTGACGAGCAGGTTGAAGCTGACGCAGAGGAGGATCAGCTGGGCCAAGACGGCGGCGATGCCCGCCGGGAGCATCAGGCCAAAGCCCGCCTCGTAGGCGAAGGGGTGCTGGCCGAGGCCCTTGAGGCCGACGATGAGCTTGAGGATCACGCTGGCGGCCAAGAGGAGGGTCAGCGCGACGGCGTGCAGCTGCCCCTTGCCCTCCTTGTAGGTGCGCCCAAAGAGCTTGCTCCACCAGAAGTGCGCGGCGGCGAAGAAGCCCATCATGCCCCCGCCGATGAGCGCCGCCTCGAAGTAGGCCGCCTCAAAGGTGGTGCCGTTGAGGGCCGCGCCACCAACAGGGGAGGCCAGGATCATCCCCGAGGCCAAGCCCAAGCCCAGCATCACCAAGGCGCCCAAGGCGAAGAGCATCGGCGACATCAGGCCAATGGCGCCTTTGTTGAGGGTCAGCACCAGGTTGAAGATCATGACGGCCAAGATCACCACCAGGAGGATCCCCAGCGCGCCGAAGAGCACCGTGGCGTAGGTGGAGACGCCCCGCCCCGCGAGGTGCTGGCCGCCCGCGAAGAAGCTGATGAGGGTGTAGAGCGCCATGGCCCCGACGATGGGCTTGCGGGCGAAGATGCCCTTCTTGGCCAGGGCCGAGATCACCTCGCCGAGGACGCCAATGACGGGGACGAGCAGCCCGAAGAGGGCAGGCTGGGCGTAGAACCAAAACAGCTGCTGGAGGAGCAGGGGATCGCCGCCGTGGCGGGGGCTAAAGAGCTTGAGCCCCGCCGCGTCGAGGCCCAGCGCGACGGCCACGGCGATGAGCACGGGGCCCGCCAGCAGCTGGGCGAAGGCGTTGATGTAGATGGACCAGGTGAAGAGCGGCAGATCGCCCCACTCCAGCCCCTCGGCCCGCGCGGTGTTGACCGTGACGATAAAGTTGACGGCGTTGAAGGCCATCGACAGCGCCACCAGGGCCATGCCCACGCCCAAGAGCGCCGCGCCGAGGTTGGCGCCGAAGCCTTGGGGCACGAAGAACAGCCACTGGGTGTCCCGCCACGCGAAGAAGAAGCCCAGCAGGAGGAAGAAGGCGCCGCCACCATAGACCTTGAGCGCCGCGCGCGAGAGGCGAGGGAAGGCCAAGCCCTTGGCGCCGATCTGAAGCGGCACCAAGAAGTGACCAAAGCCCGCGAAGAGCCCCGGCAGCAGGAAGAGGAAGGCGTAGGTGATCCAGCGGTAGCTGAAGAGATAGTGGAACGTGCCGCCGCCGACGATCTTGACGCTGGCGGTCATCTGCTCCGCTTGCACGAAGACGTCGAAGATCCCGCTAAAGAGCAGCCCCGCGAAGGCCAAGAAGATGTAGGCGAGGCCGACGATCTTGTGATCCGTCGCGCGGCGCCAGCCGGCGAGGTCTGCGGGGAGATATGCGCTTGACTTGGGTTGCATCATCCCTCCACTACCGCGCGCTCTTGATGAACGCGATGAGGGCCTCATACTCCTCGGGCTTCAGCTCGCCAAAGATTTGAGGCATTTGATCGGGCTTAAAGCCCTTGGCGAGCTTGGCGTTGGGCGTCTTGATCGACTCGATGATGTAGTCCTCGTCGGCCTTGACCGTGGCGCCGCCCTCAAGCGGGTGGGCCTCTTGGCCAAACAGGCCCTTGAAGCTGGGGCCGACGCCGGGCTTGCCATCGGTGGAGTGACAGGTGGAGCAGGTCAAGGAGACATACAGCTCGGCGCCGATCTCCTCGGGGGAGGGCGGCACCGCGCCGAAGCGGTCCTCGACCAAGGCGTCAAACTCGGCCTTGTCCTTGATCTCCACGGCGCCCTCCACACCATGAGCGCACAGGCCCGCGCAGGCCAGCGCGTAGACGCCAACCTCGCTGGGCGTAATCCAGGCCGTCTCCAGCCGCCCAGGCATCAAGCTGCGCTGCACGCCGAGCTGGGGGACAAGGACGCTGTGGGGGGCGTCGGTGGAGAAGATCAGCTGGATCTTCTCGCCCTTGGGGAGATAGAGCCGGGCCTCGACGGTCTGATCGTCGGGGTAGGTGAAGCGCCAGACCCCCTCGTTGAGCTGGGCCTTGATGATGTAGCCGCCATAGTGGGCGACGCGCTGGCCCAGCTCCGCCTTGGTGCCGCAGACCAAGGAGGCCAGACCCCAGACCAAGGCCAAGAGGACCAGCGGCCCGCCCGCCTTGGGGCTGCACGTCACCTGGCTCTGGGCCAGATCCCCCGGCCCCCGGCGACGATAGCGCAGCACGATGACCGCCAGGGCCAAGGTGAAGGCGACGAAGAACGCCGCCGCGATCAGGCTCATGTGGCTCAGGGGGGACAATGGCCCCGCTGCGTTGGCGCTCGGCGCCATAAAGAACGCACCCGCACTCAGCATCAGCGCACTCCCTGCTCAGGGGCGGCCGCCGCGGCGCCCTTCTCCTGGACGACCAAGCGCATGGCTTGATCAATCGGGATCTGAAAGCGCTCGCCCTCAAGCCGCTTATAGGACTTGAGCGCGGCGCGGCTCGCCTCACGGCTGGCGCCGAAGTCCGCGCCGAGGATGGGCTCGTTGGCCGCCGCCTTGGCCGCGCCTTCCTTGAGGTTGCACCAGTAGAGCCCCGTGCCCACAAAGAGGGCGGCGAGGAGCAGCCCAAAGGCCGCCTTGATAAAGACCCCACCGACGACCATCGCCTTGAGATCACGCATTGTCGTACTCCAGAGAGGCCTGGAATTGAGGGTCCTGATGGGGCACAGCGGCGACCTTGCGGAACCTCAACAAGAAGAACAACGCGAACACCCCTCCCAGGCCCACCAAGCTGCTGAGGTCGAGCCAGTGCATATGCAGGTGATGATGCAGGGTGGGCATGATCACGAAGTACAGATCAACGACGTGCATGAACAGCATCCACGCCGCGCCGAGGCCCAGCACCAAGCGATTACGCTTGGCGTGGCGGCTCATCAGCACAAAGAAGGGCAAAATAAAGTGCCCCACCATGAGCAACATCGAGACGTTCTGCCAGCCATTGCTGAGCCGCACCTGATACCAAATCGTCTCTTCTGGGATGTTGGCATACCAGATGAGAAAGTATTGGCTGAAGGCGATATACGTCCAAAAGACGATAAAGCCAAACATCAGCTTGCCGCTGTCGTGGAGATTCCCAATCGTCAGCCCAAGCTCGCTCTTGCCAGAGGTAAACCAGAGCGCCACCAGCGAGAGCACCGCGAAGAAAGACACCACTGAGCCAGAGAAGACGTAGAGCCCGAAGATGGTGCTGAACCAGTGCGGATCAAGGCTCATCAGCCAATCGAACGCCGCGAAGGTCAGCGTCAGCGCGAAGAGAATCATGCTGATCGGCGCCAGCTTGCGCATCTTAAAGTTGTGACTCTCCGCGCCGGTCTTGTCCTGCGCGACGCTCTGGCGGCGATAGAAGAAGGCCATCAAGGTCCAGACCACGAAGAAGACGCCCGCGCGGATATAGAAGGCCGTCTCATTGAGGTAGGGGGACTTGATCTTGAGGAAAGGGTCCACCGCGACCGCGTCCGCGTGGCTCCAGTGATAGAGCGTGTGCAGACCAAAGGCGATGGGCAGGAAAGCCAGCGCCATCAAGGGCAAATTGGCCGCGAGGTTCTCAGCGACGCGGCGCAGACCCGTGCTCCAAGACGCCCGCGTGAGGTGGTGGAGGATGACATAGAACAGCGCGCCAAGGGCGATGGTGGTGTAGAAGCTGAAAGCCAATAACCAAGAGCCATAAAACTGCTCGTGCTCGCCCATCCAATAGCCCGCGCCCGTGGCGGCGAGGCCGCCGAGGCCCAAGAGCGCGGCCAGCGCGAGGCCCTTCTTGAGCTTCTCGGGGGGCAGCATGGGGTTGATCTGCGGTGCGTGGTGCGCGCTCATCGCTGCCCCTCCTGCTGCGCGCCCTCGGAGGCGGGCGCGGAGGCGGGCGCGGAGGCGGGCGCGGAGGTCGGCGCGGAGGCGGGCGCGGGGACGCTCACGCCCTCGGGGAGATCCTGGGCCGTGGCGTTATGGGCGCGCTGCAACGCGCGGATGTAGGCCACGATGGCCCAGCGATCCTCGGTGGGGATCTGGTGGCGGTAGCTGGGCATCGTGCGCACGCCGTTGGTGATGATGGAGAACAGCTCACCGTCGGCCATGTTACGGATGCGGTCTTGGTGATAGGTGGGGATGGCCACCATGCCGGGCCGCTGGGGGACGAGGCCGGTGCCGGCGCCGTCGTCGCCGTGGCAGGGGCGGCAGTAGATGTCGAAGCGCGCTTGGCCGCGCGCCATCAGCCCTTCATCGAGGGGCATCGGGTTGACGGCGACGAACTCTCCGTTGGGCTGACGGCCCCGATAGAGGGCGTCATCGGACTTCTCGAAGCCACGCGCCACGGTCCCGGCGGGGGGCTCGCGCATGGTCCGCTTATCGGCGAAGAAGGCGCTCTCGCCCTGGGCCTTGTACTTGTCCTGGCTGTCCATATTGGGGTTGAGGTGGACCGGGGGCTCCGATGAGGTGGAGCCACGGCACCCCGCCAGCGAGGCGAGGCACAGCGCCGCGCACATGAGGGTCAATCTCATCCGTTCTGCTCCTCCACCACCGTGATGTGCTCACCACCGATGGACTCCAAGAAGGCCTTGCTCGCCTCCAGGTCGAACTGCTCATCGCTGGCGGGGATGGCCAGGAAGAAGGCGTCGTCGGTGACCTTCTTAAACCGGGGCACATAGTCCAGCGGGTGGTTGGGGCGCGGCAGCTTGTTGAGCGCGAACATCCCCAAGACCGTCCCAAAGGAGGCGAAGAGGATGGACAGCTCAAAGGTGATGGGCAAGGCGAACTCCCAGGCGAACAGCGGCTTGCCGCCGATCACCAGCGGGTAGGCCACGCTGCCCGACCACCACTGCAAGGCCAACCCCGTGGCCATGCCCATCAGCCCCGCCGCCAGGGTGATCCAAGGCACCTTGGAGCCGGGCAGCTCCATGGCCTCGTCCATCCCATGGATCGGGAAGGGCGAGAACGTCTCGAACCGCCGATAGCCCGCCGCGTGGGTCGCCTGCGCGGCCTTGAGGAGGCGCGCCGGGTTAGGGAACTCGGCGAGGAGCCCCCAACTCTTGGATTCAGTCATCGTGGCCCTCCTCGTGATAGCCCGACCAATGCGGATCCGCCTGCGGCAGCACGCCCTTGACCTCCGCCATCGCCACCGCTGGCAGGAACTTCATGAACAGGATGAAGAGCGTAAAGAACAGCCCAAATGAGCCGATGAACGTCAAGATGTCGAAGATGGTCGGTGAGTAATAATCCCAAGATGAAGGGATAAAGTCTCTGTGCAGAGACATTGTAATCACAAACCGTTCAAACCACATCCCAATGTTGACAAAGATGCTCAGAATAAAGACCACGGTCATGTTCGTGCGCATCTTCTTAAACCAGAAGATCTGCGGCGTGATCACATTGCAGCTGACCATGATGAAGTAAGCCCAGCCAAAAGGCCCCAGCGCGCGGTTGACGAAGGCGAAGGACTCATACTCTGAGCCGCTGTACCAGGCGATAAAGAACTCCATGGCGTAGGCGTAGCCCACCATCATGCCCGTCACCAAGATGATCTTGGTCATGTTCTCGATGTGACGGACGGTGATGAAGTCCTCAAGGCCAAAAATCTTCCGCGCGGGGATCGCCAGGGTCAGGACCATGGCGAAGCCCGAGAAGATGGCCCCCGCGACGAAGTAAGGCGGGAAGATCGTGGTGTGCCAGCCGGGGATCAGCGAGACGGCGAAGTCAAAGGAGACGATGGTGTGTACGGAGAGCACCAGCGGGGTCGCCAGCGCCGCCAAGAGGAGATAGGCGCGCTCATAGTTCTGCCAGTGGCGATTGGCGCCACGCCAACCCAAAGACAAGACGCCGTAGATCCAAAAGCCGATCTTGCTCTTGGCGCGATCACGCA
This sequence comes from Myxococcota bacterium, assembly GCA_018813065.1. Classification (GTDB taxonomy): domain Bacteria; phylum Myxococcota_A; class Bradymonadia; order UBA7976; family UBA1532; genus JAHJCH01. The sequence continues at coordinate 13,841 of JAHJCH010000353.1, read as the reverse complement.
GGGTGGCCATGTCGGGGACCAGGCCCACATACCAGAACATCAACGAGACGGTGAAGTAGGTGGAGACGGCGAAGACGTCCCACAGCAGGGGGCTGCGGAAGTTGGGCCACATGCTCATCTGATTGGGCAGCGGCAGCATCCAATAGGCCGCCCAGACGCGCCCGACGTGGATGCCGGGGAAGATCAAGGCGCAGATGACGGCGAAGATGGTCATCGCCTCGGCGAAGCGGTTGATCGCCGTGCGCCAGCGCTGCCTAAAGAGGAAGAGGATGGCTGAGATCAGCGTCCCGGCGTGGCCGATGCCGACCCAGAAGACGAAGTTGACGATGGCCCAACCCCAACCCATCGGGTTGTTGAGGCCCCAGATGCCCGTGCCCTCCCAGATGAGCCAGCCGATGGCCCCCCCCAGGATGGTCAGGCCCGTCAAGGCCGGGATGAGCGCCAGCAGCCACTTGTGGTTCGGTGGGGCTTCGACGATCCCGCAGATCTTCTCCGTGACCTCACCGAAGCTCAGGTCATTGTCCACAAGGGGCGGGGGAAAGAGGGTCTCTGCGTCGTAGTTATGCGCCATGACCTTCTCAGCCCTCCAACTTGGGGTTGGGGTTGCGCACCTTCGCCAAATAAGAGGTCCGAGGCTGAAGGTTTAAGGATGAAAGCAAGGTGTAGTCGAGGGGCTGCTGCTTCAAAGCGGACACTCGGCTTTTTTTATCATTGATGTCACCGAAAACAATGGCGCCAGCGGGGCAAGCTTGCCCACAAGCAGGCGTGATGGACTCAATGATGGCCCTTGGATCGGCCGCATCGCGCGCGAGCCGCTTGCCGGCGTTGATCCGCTGGACGCAATAAGTACACTTCTCCATCACGCCACGGAAGCGCACTGTGACGTTGGGGTTACGCTGCATCTGTGCCAGCTCAGCTTGATCCTTCGCGTAATTATAGAAATTAAAGCGTCGAACCTTGAACGGGCAGTTATTTGAGCAATAGCGTGTGCCGATGCAGCGGTTATAGGCCATATCATTCAGGCCCTCGGGGCTGTGCGTCGTCGCCGCCACGGGGCAGACGTTCTCACAGGGGGCCGTCTCACACTGCTGGCAGGCCATGGGCTGATGCACCACTTGAGGGTCTTCTTCGTCACCGACGAAGTAGCGATCCATGCGGATCCAGTGCAGCTCACGGCCCTTCATCACCTCAGCCTTGCCGACCGCAGGGATGTTATTCTCGGCCACGCAGGCCATCAAGCAGGCGTTGCAGCCAGTGCAGGCGTTGAGATCGATGACCATGCCCCACTGGTTGCCCTTGGAGTAGTCATGATCGCCGAAGATCGAGGCCTCGGGCGGGTGGATGACCTCGCCCTTGGGGATCGGCTCGCCGTGCTTGATGATGCCGGGCTTGGCAAAAGTCGGGTTGGCCTGATACTCGGCCAGGGTCGCCTCACGCACGTTATGGCGCTCGGGGTAGTCATAGCCGGGATCGAGGCGGGCGTAGCGCTGCACGCAGGCCAGCGGGTAGGCCTCATCAAGGGGCTCGATCTTGACCGCCGCCCAGCTCGCCCCCGCCGTGGCGCGCAGGGGGTAGACGTCCACGCCCACCTGGCTCTGCTGGGCGTACTCCACCGCGTTCTTGAGCGCCGCGCCGTAGCCCAGGGCCACGAAGACGCTCTCATCGGCCATGCCGGGGACGATCCACGCGGGGAGGTGGACGAGGGCCTCGCCCACCTTGAGGGACACGCGCTGCTCGGCGATGACGCCCAGGGCCTTGGCCGTCTTAGGGCTCATCAGCGCGGCGTTATCCCAGGTCAGCTTGGTCACCGGATCGGGGGCCTCTTGCAAGAGCACGTTGTGCTCAAAGCGGCCATCGAAGAGGTGGGGGTCCTCGACGAACTCCACCAAGGGGCCCTCGATGGGCGTGGAGGCCTTGAGGCCGCCCAGGCCCGAGGCCACGGCGGGGCTCGCCTCAAAGGCGCGCTCGGGCATCAGGCCATCGTGGAGCCACTTACGCCAGGCACGGTGAAAGCCCAGGGCGCCGCGCAGCGCGCGATAGTGACCGCGCACGATGGCGTGGCAGCCCTTCTCCTCATCCCCCAGGAGGTGGGCCAGCAGCGTGTGCGCGCTCCAGCTGGCGTGGAGGGGGGCGACGAGCGGCTGCTGAATGGAGACGACGCCCTCCGCCGAGACCCAGTCAGACCAGGCCTCCAGGAAGTGGCTGCGTGGGATGGTGAGGTGGGCCAGCCGCGCCGTGGCGCAGGGGCGATCGGCGAGGTGGACGAGGGTCTTGAGCTGCCCCAGGGCCTCGCCCAGCTTGAGATCCGCTGGCGCCGTGCGCGCGGGATCGCCGCCGAGGATGACCAGCGCCTCGATCTCACCCGCCTTGATGGCCTTGACCAGCCCCGCCAGGGCGGCGGCGCCGTTGAGGGGCTCATTGACCGGCGCGGCGGCGGGGAAGTAGTCCACCGGCGCCTTGAGGGCCTGGTTGATGTGCGCCACGAGGGCGTGGACCACGGGGGGCTGGCGGCGCCCGGCCAGGACCAAGCCGCCGCCGGCCTTGAGATCCGCCGCGACGGCCTTGAGGTTGGCCTGCGCGGCGACGCTCAACGCGGGCTTGGGCGCGGCGGCCTTGATCTCCGGGTCATCGACGCCGAGGGCGGAGGCCAAGGCCCAAGCGTAGCCCTCCACCGCGTCGCTGCGCAGGCGCAGGCGATGATCGGCGTTGGTGCCGGTGAGGCTATAGCGCCCCTCCACGACATAGAGGCGGCTCTTGAGCGCCCGCCGAGACGCCGCCCAATCGCGGGTCTGGGCCACGGTCCCCTCGACGCCCAAGAAGTCGGCGTCGAGGCTGAGGATGACGCGGGCAGCCCCCACGCGGGGGCGGGCGATCAAGCGGGCCTTGAGCGCGGCCTGGAGGCCCTCGGCCTCGGCGTCGCGGTTGATCGGCTCATAGGTGATCCAGCGGACCCCCTTGGCCTCAAGGCGGGCGCGCATGGCCATCAGGGAGGGGGAGGGCGCCGCCTCGGAGAGCACGGCCACGCCGCCCTTGGCCTCGATGATCTGCGCCTTGATAAAAGCCGCAGCCTCATCGAGGGTGGCGGGCTTATGCCCCTTGAGGGGGGTGGTCAAGCGCGTGGGATCGTAGAGATCGAAGATCCAGCCTTGCTGCAAGGCGTTGGTGCCGCCGCCGCTGGTGGGGTGATCGGGGTTGCCCTCCAGCTTGGTGGGGCGGCCCTCGTGGCTCTCGACGAGGAGGCCGATGACCTCACCGGCCAGGTGGGTGGCGGTGGCGTAGCGCTGGGGCACGCCGGGGAGCAGATCCTCGGGGGCCTTGCTGTAGGGCATGATGCGCTGCTCGGGGCGGCGCACGCAGCCGGCCAAGCTGCCACCGGCGAGGGCGGCGCTGACCAGGCCGAGGAAGCCGCGCCGGGTCGGCTCACCGAGGGTCGAGGGGCTGGCCTCCTCGCCAAACTCGCTCTCCAGCGCGGCTTGAAACTCGGGGCTGGCCTCGCGCTCCGCGTAGCCCCGCCAGTACTGGGGGCGCGTCATTGGTGACACCCCGAGCAATGAACGGGCGGATTGACATCCGCCTTCTTGGCCTCATCCCCCGCCTTGGGCTCATAGCCCATGGTGGTGACCTCGGAGAGGGGGCGCAGGTTGGGCTTGGGATCGCGGTGACAGGCCAAGCACCAGCCCATGCTCAGGGGCTTTTCCTGAGCGACGCGCTCCATCTGATCGACGCGCCCGTGGCATGACTCACAGCCGACGCCCACCTTGATGTGCGCGCTGTGGTCAAAGTAGACGTAGTCGGGGAGCTTGTGGATACGCTTCCACTCCACGGGGTTGTTCGTCGACCAGCTCTCGCGCAGCGCGGTGAGCTTGGGGCTGTCCTTCTTAATCTGACTGTGACAGTTCATACATGTCTGAGTCGGAGGGACACCCGCTACAGCGCTGACCTCAACGCCTGTGTGGCAGTATCTACAGTCGAGCTGTAGATCGCCGGCGTGGAGCTTATGGCTATAGTCGATGGGTTGAACTGGTTGGTAACCTACGTCGGTGAACTCCGGTGAGAAATAGTACCAGACGCCACCAATGACGAGGACCGTGAAGAGGGGGCCAATCACCCCAAAGAAAAATGCCGGCAGTTTGTTATGCCAGGCGGGAAAGACGAACACTTCGCCTCCCTGTTCTCCGCTGCTCATCAGCCTTCCCGTGAGGAGTTGAATCCTTCGTTACGTTTTTCACCTGGGTTGAACGTCCCGCGCGTCGATTGAGATCGAGGCGCTCCTGCTCCGGCTTGGGCTGGAGGGGCGCGTCAGAATCACGTGTGATTCCAATGGTTTTCATCCTCTCGAATGAATGCGCAAGGACGACGAGAGATTTAGGCGCGCAGAATTTACATGGTCTGTGATGAAAAAGATATGGCAAAGTGCGGACGCGCGCTGGGATATCCAATAGACCCTCACCGGAGAGATTCAGCCGCGCCAGCGCATAAAGGCTCACATACACCTCAAGCCACGCCGGGGCACCTCTGCGCGGTCTAAACACACGCGATCATCCCGGCGGCCAGCCCAGATCGCGCCCTCCGATGATATGAATGTGCAAGTGAAACACGGTCTGCCCCGCGCCTGCCCCATCATTGATCACATAGCGCGCGTCAGTGAGGCCCTCTTGGGCGGCGATCTGCGTCGCGGCGTGCATCAAGCGGCCGATCAGCGGGGCGTCCTCGGCGGCCATCTCCGAGAGGCGGGCGATGGGCTTACGCGGGATGAGCAGGATATGCGTCGGGGCTTGGGGGTTGACGTCTCGAAAGGCGACGCCATCCTCATCCTCCCAGACCCGCGTGGCGGGGATCTCACCGTTGAGGATTCTTCCAAAGATCGTGGACACGAGGCCTCCTTAGAGCCATGGCGACGGGCGTCGCGCGTTGGGCAGAGGAGTATCCCGCTCAAGCGCCAGCCTGAAAAGCCCCCAAGGCGTCTCTTGAGAGAAAGCTCGTCCAAGCGTCTGCGTGTGACTGTTCTGTTGTGCGCGGCGCGCTGAGCCGATAGCTTGGCGCGGCTGCTTTGTCTTGCCATTTTTTGTCTTAGGAGGTCAGTGATGCGCGGTGTGCTTACCGGTGATGCGGTTCAGAGGGTCTTCGAGGTCGCCAAGGCCCATCAGTTCGCGCTCCCCGCCGTCAACGTCGTCGGCTCCAACTCAATCAACGGCGTGCTGGAGGCCGCCGCGGCGGTCAACAGCCCCGTGATCATCCAGCTCTCCAGCGGCGGCGCGGGCTTCTACGCGGGCAAGCACCTCAAGGGCGACGCGGCCATGGTCGCGGGCGCCATCGCTGGCGCCAAGCACGTCCACGCCTTGGCCGAGCTTTATGGCGTGCCCGTGATCCTGCACACGGATCACGCGTCGAAGAAGCTCCTGCCCTGGATCGACGGCCTGCTCGACGCCAGCGAGGCCCACTTCAAGGCCCACGGCAGCCCGCTGTTCAGCTCCCATATGCTCGATCTCTCCGAGGAGCCTTTGGCCGAGAACATCGAGATCTGCCAACGCTACCTGGCGCGCATGGCCCCCATGGGCATGACCTTGGAGATCGAGCTGGGCGTCACCGGCGGCGAGGAGGACGGCGTCGATAACACCGACATCGACAGCAGCCGCCTCTACACCCAGCCCTCCGAGGTCCTCTACGCCTACAAGGCGCTCTCCGAGATCAGCCCCCGCTTCACCATCGCCGCCTCCTTCGGCAACGTCCACGGCGTCTACAAGCCCGGCAACGTCAAGCTCCAGCCCGTGATCCTCAAGAACTGCCAAGAGGCCATCCAAGCGGAGCTGGGCCAAGGCCCCAACGCCGCCGACTTCGTCTTCCACGGCGGCTCGGGCTCCTCCGAGGCGGAGATCCAAGAGGCGATCTCCTACGGCGTGATCAAGATGAACATCGACACGGACACCCAGTGGGCCTTCGCCGTGGGCTGCCGTGACTACTTCAAGCAATACGAGGCGTACCTCCAGGCGCAGATCGGCAACCCCGAGGGCGAGGACAAGCCCAACAAGAAGCACTATGACCCGCGTCAGTGGCTGCGCGCCGGCGAGCAGACCTTTGTGGCCCGCTTGAAGAAGGCGTTTGAGGACCTCAACAACATCGATCGCACCCCGCTCCTGGGCTGAGCCTCGACGGCCCCCCCGCTCAAGGAGGCCCGATATGCCCCTCTCCATCGGCCAGATCATCGACGATCGCTATCGCCTCACGGGCCTCATCGGGGCGGGGCGTGTCGCCGTCGTCTACCGCGCCGAGCAGCTCCAGCTCTATGACCGCCCCTGCGCGCTGAAGATCCTGCGGGCGGGGGCGGACGCGCTGAGCGAGGCGGGGCGCTTTCAGCGTGAGGCGGCCCTCTTGATGCGGATACACAGCCCGCACGTCGTGCGCATCATCGACGTCGGCGCCCTCAGCGATGGTCGGGCCTACTTCGCCATGGATCTGCTGGAGGGCCAGCCCCTCTCGGCCCTGCTGACGGCGGGGCCGCTGCCTGCGTCGCTGATCGAGCGGGCGCTGCGCGGCGTCCTCTCGGGGCTGATGGCCGCCCACGCCCAGGGGATCATCCATCGTGATCTGCACCCGGGCAACATCCTCCTTGTCGGCGAGGGCGAGGCCTGCTTCCCGGTGATCTTGGACTTTGGGCTCAGCCGCGAGGCCAAAGACCACGCGGAGTTGACGACGATGGGGGCGCTGATCGGGACGCCGACGCACCTCTCGCCGGAGCAGCTGCGCTACGCGCCCATTGACGCCCGCGCCGATCTCTACGCCTTGGGGATCACGCTCTACCAGATGCTCACCGGCGCGGCGCCCTTTACCGCCGACGCGGAGGTGCCCGCCGAGGTCCGCCCCCTGCCTGAGATCCTGCGGGTGGGCTGGCAGCACCTGCGCCAGCCGCCGCCCCTCATGGGGCTGCCGCCGCGCTGGGCGGGGCTTTTGGCGCGCCTCTTAGCCAAGACGCCAGAGGGGCGCCCGGCCAGCGCCCAGGCCACCCTGGCGCTGCTCGACGCCCCTGAGATCCTGGAGGCCGAGGGGCGCGCGGCGCAGGCCGAGGCGCAGGCGAACGCGCCCGCGACGCCATCCCGCCAAGCGCCCCGGCGACAGCGCGGACGGGCCCGGGCGCTGCTGATCGGGCTCTTGGGGCTCTTGGGGCTCTTGGGGCTCATCCTGAAGTTGACCACCGACTAAGCACCCACCACAGAGGAGGAGCCGACTATGGGGCTCTTAAGCTGGCTGTTGCCCAGCCCCGCCGACAAGATCGCCAAGGCCAAGCGCCTGCTTGACGAGGACCGCTTCGCGGACGCCCGAGGGCTCGTGGCGGATCTCGAGGGCGAGGAGGCCGCCGCGCTCCTCCGCCGCGCCCATGAGGGCTTGGTGCGGCTCAACCTGGCCCACGCGCTGAGCTTCTGCCGCGCGGGCAATGAGGCCCAAGTGGAGCACCACCTCAGCTTGGCTGAGCGGTTCGATGATGGGCAGCTTGAGGCGGAGTTCGAGGCCTTTGAGGCTGAGGCCGCCGCCGTGCGGCGCGGGGCGGCGCGGGGCATGATCTTCAAGGCGCTGGCCGAGGCGGCCAAGCGCCGCGTTGAGCTGGGGCCTGATCCGGGGGACTTTAGCTGGGTGGCCTTCAACGGCGACGGCGCGATCCAGCTCGTCGTCGATGAGCGCAGCCCGCTGGGCCTCCCGCGCTTGGTCGTGCAGCCTGATCCGGCCTTCTTCAAGCCCATCGTCGTCGAGGAGGGCGTCGAGCTGAGCGTAGAGGCGGCGGCTGAGGCCCTACGCGCCGCCTACCCCGCCGCGCTGCGCCCCGCCTTTGAGGGCCACGCTCAGGTCTTGGGCCAGGCCACCCTGGCCATGCTCGCCGCCGCCCCGGAGCGCGCGGTCCAGGCGCTCTTAGCCACCCCCGAGGACAACCCCGCGCTGCGCCTGGAGCTGGCCCGCGCCGCCGCCGCGCTGGGGGTTCACGCCGCCGCCGATGAGCTGCTGACGCAGTTTGAGGCGCTCCACAAGGGCCACGCCCAGATCGGGCAGATGCACACCGCGCAGCTCCAGGCCGCCACCGCCGCTTGGCTGGGAGATCACGCCCGCGCGCTGCGGATCATCGAGCCCCTCGCCGCCGAGGCGCGGGGCGGCGCGGGCCACCTCTACGCCGCCGTGGCCATCAACACAGGCGCGCTGGAGCCCGCCAGGGCGATGATCCAGCGCCTCTATGATCGCGACGCCTCGGACCCGCGCCTCCCCCAGCTGGGCACGGCCTGGGCGCTGGAGCAGACGGCGGCGGGGCTGCGCGAGAAGTACCCAATGCTCAAGGGGCAGATGCCCGAGGAGATCGAGGCGCAGGCCAAGCAGCTGGCGGGCATCCAGGCGGACTTCCAGCCGCTCTTGGAGGCGGCCACGGCGCAGCTGCCGTCGCTGGACATCGAGTGGCGCCCGCCCGAGCCCGAGGGCGAGCTGAACACAGAAGACGAGGAGGAGGCGTGATGCGCTGGGGGCTGATCTGGGGGCTGTGCGCGCTGAGCCTGGCGGGCTGCCCGAGGGACGAGCTGACGCTCACAATCGAGCTGGAGGGCGGGGCGATGCGCCGCGAGATCCACGCCGTGCGTGTGGACGACGGGCGCCCCATCGAGGCGGAGCCGCCGCTGCTCAAGGCGCTGGCCGAGGCCTACGGCGTCAACCCCAGCGCCGATGAGGGGCGCGCGCTGCGCCTCGACAAGCGCTTCAGCGCCGAAGCGCTGCGCGCGGCGTGGCCCCAAGACATCGGCGGCGAGGGTGAGCTGCTCCATCACGGCGGCGCCCTGGGCGATCTGACCTGGTACGCGGAGCACCTGCGCGGCGGGGATGATCCGTATCAGCAAGTCACCTCACGCGGCGAGGCGGTTGTCAAGCTCGTGGCCCTCCTTGAAGGTTTTTTTAAGTCCAATTTCGGCCAGGAGCCCGATTATCCTCAATTTGAGAAGTTTATTAAGGGTGATTTAACCAAAGATATACAATCACTGGTCGCTTTTTTATGGTCAACCAATCGAATTGGCACAGTAATTGGCTTAGACGAAGCCAAAAAGAGCGATGATCAGAGATACAGCGTAATCGCCGCTCAAGTGGGTCATTTCTTAATCAATCGTCGCTACATTACACCGCTTGAGTTTGCCACCTTGATGGACAGCTTTAATCGCAACGAAGAAGCGCGCCAGATCGAGGTGCTCAAGCGCATCCTCTCAAGGCTGCTCAAGGATAAAGTCAAGCTCGACACGCGCGGGGCGCTCTACGCCAAGCTCTCGACGATCTTTGACGATCTCAAGGCGCTGGAGGCGCGCTTTCAGGCTTGGCTTGGCCCCGAGGAGGGGCCGCTGAGGGGCGCGCTCACCGCCCAAAGCAAGCTGATCCTGCTTGAGCTCTCGGGGCCGGGCGGCCCGGGCGATCTGCTCAAGCTGCGCGTCAAGTCCCCCCAGCCCCCGATCTTCACCAACGGCGTCTACGCTGACGGGGTTATCCGCTGGGAGGGGCACTTACCCGCGCGCGAGGGCATGGCGGGGCGCCCGGCGCTGAGCTGCTTGGCGCTGTGGTTGACGCCCAACGCGGCCAACCAACGCGCCGCCTTTGGTGAGGTCATCATCGAGGGGGATCTGCTGCGAGAGCTGCTCTTCTGGGAGGCCCAGCTCAGCCCAGCGGCGCAGGCGGCCTGGGCGGCGTTCTTCAAGGGCGGGCCACGGGATGAGGCGGCGCTCTTGGCGCTTGAGCTGCCAGGCGAGCGGCGCCCTGCCGAGGACAAGCATCACCCGCTGCATAAGATCATCGCGCGGCTCAAGCCTGCCAGCCTGCCCGTTAAAGCCCGTTAAAGCAGCCGCACCACCGGCTCAGCCTTCATCAGCGCCCTGCGGGTCTTGAGATCCACCACCGTGGCGCAGAGCCAGCGGTGCTCATCCACGCCAAAGGCGATCTCCAAGCGTGGGCTGCGATCCGAGGGGAGGTGAGGCGGATCGAGGTGGCCCAGGCCGGGGCTGGCCTCGTTGAGCGGCACGATCACCGGCGCCGCCTTGGCCCCGTCGAGGCGCCGCAGCTGCCCCGCCGCGTCCCAGCCAAAGCGCAGCCCCTCCGCCTCACCGTGGGCGATCTCACAGACGACCAGCTTAAAGACCCGCTCAGGCTCCCCCAGCGCGCAGGTGGGCACGAGCTGACGCTTCCACAGATCCATCGGCGTGGGGAAGCGGGTGCCTTTGGGGATGATCGAGGTGTATTGGCGCTCATGCGTCTTGGGATCATAGGTGACGATGGCATAGTCATGGACGATGAAATCCGACTGGCCGAAGCGATCCGCGGCGAAGGCGCAGGCGCCGAAGGTGACGGCCTCGAAGGGCTGCCAAGCGCGCACACGATCGCGGCCAAAGCGCGCGCCGAGCTGGGCATAGACCTCGGGCAGCAGGGTCGAGCCGCCCACCATCAAGACCTCCTCGACGCTGCCCTCATCCTCCCCCTGGGCGCGCAGCTGAGCGGCCAGCTCATCCAAGCAATCATCGAGCAGCCCATAGAGCCCGTGACGCGTCAGCAGCGCCCGCAGATCGGCCTGGGTGAAGGCGGTGAAGCGCCGCGCGGCGCCGAGGCGGGCGCGCACGCCGTGGAGCTGCGGTGGCGGCGTGACGCTGAAGTGCGCCTCGGCCTCAAAGTAGACCGCCTCCTTGACCCGCCGCGCCTCCTCCAACATCAGCCCATGCCACAGGGCCGCGTCGGGCTCCTTGGCGTCGAGCGGCACCTCCAGCTCAGCGGCCACGGCCTCCATGATCCACTGATCCACATGCCGCCCCCCCACGGGGCGGCCTGACTTCGCCAGCACGCGGGCCTGCCCCGCCTCGATGTCATGCGCGGACAGGGACACCACGGCCAGATCGAGGGTGCCGCCGCCGAAATCCACCACCAAGATCCGCCGCGCGCGGTTGAGGCCCAGCCCATAGCCCAGGGCGGCGGCGACGGGCTCATCGATAAAGCGCAGGCGCTTGATGCCGAGGCGTCGAGCGGCGGCGGACAGCTCCGCCCGATAGGCGTCATACGCGTCAACGGGGGTGGTGATCACCAGCTGGCGGGGGCGCTCGCCGGTCTCTCGGCGCACCTCAACCAGCAGCTCACGCATAAAGAGGTGGGTGATATCGCGGGCCATAAAGGTCCGCTGCCGCGCGCGGGCCAAGACGCGGTGTGGATCGAGGGCCAGGGCGGGCTTGAAGTGCTGGGCGAAGTTGGGCGCGGTCCAGCCCTCATTGCGCGCCAGCGCCTCGCGGCCGATATAGGCCTGCCGCCCCCAGAAGAAGCGGGGCTGGATCAGGCGGCTGCGCCCCAGGCGGCTCCAGAGATCGCGGCGATGCTCAACGTGGACGGCGGAGGGGATGAGGCGCGGCGCTCTAAGGGGGTCTGCCTCGCCGGGGAAGCGACAGATCCGAGGCAGGGCCAACATCCTGGGGCGATCCGCGTCGAGATCCCAGTAAGCGACGCCGCTGTTGGTGGTGCCGAGATCGAGGGTGAAGCCAATCACGCGGCAGAAGCTAACGCATCAGCGCGGCGGCGTCTACGCCCCCTCAAGGCTTCTAAGCCCTTCTCCGATAGGGCACCTCGACCATCCACACCATATTGAGGGTTCAATGAAGCTCAGCTTGAAGGGGAAGCTCATCGGCTCAGCGCTCAGCGGCGCTTTGTTCGCGGGGCTGATCGGCGCCCTGGGCGCCTGGGAGGTGCGGGGCGTCGGCGAGGCGAGCGCGTTGATCCACGAGGCATGGCTGCCCCTCGCCGACGCCTCGATGGAGGCCAAGATCGCGCTCTTGGTGGGGCACCTCCAGCTGGAGGAGATCATCGGCGGCGACGAGGCGGAGCGGCCCGAGGAGGTCTGGGCGAGCTGGGCGACGGCGGCGTCGATCTGCCGCGCGATGCTTGAGGGGGGGCAGGTCAACGATCTCACCGTGCGCCGCCCCACGCAGGATGAGGCGTTGAGGCGCGAGGCGAGGCGAATGTTGGAGGGGATCGACAAGCTGGAGCGCCTGGGCAAGGCGCGGCTTCAGCGCCACAAGCAAGGCGCCCCAGACGAGGAGCGTCATCGGCTGGACAACGCCTTTGACGCCGAGTTCGACGCAGTCTTTGAGATCGGCGGCGGGGTCGAGGAGGTGATCCACGCCAAGATGGAGGCGGCGATGGTCGAGAGCCGCCACCGAGTCTGGCGCGCCACCTGGGAGGTGTCGAGCTTGGCGGGCTTGGCGCTGCTCTTGAGCCTCAGCCTGGGGCTCCTTGTCGCCCGCGATCTCCTGGCGGGCTTTCAGCGCGTGCGCGTGATCCTCGACGCCGTCGCCAAGGGCGATCTATCCCAGCGGGCGACCTTAACGCGCCGCGATGAGCTGGGCAGCACCGCCCGCGCCTTAGATCAGGTCATCGAGGGCCTCTCGACGACGCTGGCGGGGGTCAGCGAGGGCGCCGATCGGCTCAGCGCGCGGGCGGACGCGCTCAAGGGCGTCTCTGCCTCGATGGTCGGCGCCTCTGAGGGGGTCAACGCCGAGGTCAAACAGGTCACAGCGGCGACCGGCGCGGTGGAGGGGGCAGCGGCGCGGGTCATGGAGGCGACCCAGACGACCTCCAAGCAGATCAGCGAGGTCAGCGCGGCGACGACGCAGATCAACCAGAGCGTCGCCTCTGTCGCGGGCAGCGCCGCCGACGTCTCCATGACCATGACCTCGGTGGCGGCGGCGATGGAGGAGATGAACGCCTCGCTGACGGAGCTGGCGCGCAGCTGCGCCCACACCGCCACAGCCAGCGCCGAGAGCCGCCAGCGGGCGGGCGAGGCCCAAGCGCAGGTGCGCGAGGCCGAAGAGGCCGCCCGCGCCATCGGCGCCGTGGTCGATCTGATTGGCGACATCGCCGATCAGACCAACCTCTTGGCCCTCAACGCCACCATCGAGGCGGCCAACGCGGGCGAAGCGGGGCGTGGCTTTGCGGTGGTGGCCAATGAGGTCAAGGCCCTCGCCCAACAAACAGCCAAGGCCACAGTGGAGATCACCCGTCGGATCGACTCCGTGCAGAAGATCACACACCAAGCCAACGACGTGATGGGCGCCGTCGGCGCGCTCGCCGAGCAGATCCAGGCGCTCTCGGAGCAGATCGCCTCAGCGGTGGAGGAGCAGACGACCACCGCGCAGGAGATTGGCGAGCAGATCACCGCTGGGGCGCGGGCCTCATCGGTCATGTCTGGCGCGTTGACGGAGATGGCGAGGGGGATCGAGGCGGTGACGGAGAGCGCGCGGGGCGTCTCTGAGGAGATGGGCGTGGTTGTCACCTCGATGCGCGGCGTGCAGGCGGGCTTTACGCAGGTCCAGCGCAGTGGCGGTCAGCTTGACGGGGCGGCCACGACGGCCTCGGGGGCCGCCCATGAGGTGCAGAGCAACGCCGAGGGCCTACAAGCGCTGGCGGCGTCCCTGGTGGCCCTGACGGCGCGCTACCAAAGCACAAAGCCCCGCCCTTGACTTTGCGCCCCGTCGCGCCCTCTAAAACGCCATGGCTGCGTCGCTGTATCCGCGATTGCGCAGACGCACCCAGCTTCTAAGCGCGGCGATCGAGGCGGGCGTTCTCGCCGCTCATCGCGGCCAGCGCCGCTCAAAGGCTTGGCTCAGGCCCGCGCATCATTGAGCCTCATCGCGCTTGAGCGCTCATCATGGGGGTGCTATGGTCGCGCCGGGGCGCAACCCCGAAAAGTTGGCAGAGTCCCTGACATGCCCTTGAGGTCCTGAAGACCCCCCGAAAAAGAAAAATCCCGAATCCAACCGATGAGTTAGGTGCGAACCAAAAACCGACGGAGGAAACGGGATGAGGGCAGT
>JAHJCH010000352.1 GCA_018813065.1 Myxococcota bacterium | reverse complement strand
GTGGGATGCCGCCGCGCCCGCCCGCCCGCCTCGCCGCGCGGCTCGTGCTCCAGCGCGGCGAGCGGCGGCACGTCGAGGACGGGCTCTTGCTGGACTTAGGCGGGCATCGAGAGCTGTGGTTGACCGATCTGACGGGTGAGGGCGAGGACGCGAGGGCGCAGACCGAGGCGCTGCTCTCGAGCCTCGTCGTCCAAGCCCGCGCCCTTGGCTTTGAGCCCTTCGAGCACCTGCTGCGCACCTGGATCTACGTCCATGACATCGACGCCCACTACGCGGGGATGGTCCAAGGGCGGGCGCGGATCTATGAGGCGCTGGGCTTCAAGGAGCAGGCGCGCTTCCCCGCCAGCACGGGCATCGGCGGCGATCCGGTCGAGCCGGGCCGTTGGGTGACGGTCAACGCCCTGCTCGCCGATCACCCGCCGGAGGCGCTGCGGCGGGTCCACGCGCCTGATCACCTGCCCGCCGCGTCGAGCTACGGCGTCGCCTTTGATCGGGCGCTGAGCGTCGAGGACGCCGAGAAGCGCGCCGTACACATCTCCGGCACCGCCAGCATCGATCCCGAAGGCCAGATCCTCTACGACGACGCCCAGGCGCAGGCGACGCGGACGCTGGAGAACATCACGGCGCTGCTCAAGGACGCCGACGCCCCCGTGGCGGGCTTGGTGTGGCTGATCGTCTACCTGCGCGATCTCCGCGAGGCAGCGCGGGTGGAGGCGGCCTTGGCGGCGGCGGGCTGGGGGGCTACCCCGAAGCTGATCGTCCAAGGCCCCGTGTGTCGGCCCGGCTGGCTGGTGGAGATCGAGGGCCTGGCCTGGATCAAACGAGAGGAGGACCGATGACGATCATCACCTTAAGCCTATGGGCCTTGCTCACCCCGCCGCTCAGCGGCGCGCCCTGCGATGACGCGCTGGCCTCTGCGCTCAGCGCGCGCCTCCAAGCGGCCTGCGCGACGAGCGAAGAGGCCACAATGCCCGAGGGGATTGAGCTGGCGAGGATCAAGCGCCCGGCCCGGCCACTGGGGCCGCGAACGCCCTTGCTGGAGATCGACGCCGAGGGGCTGCGCTTGGAGGGCCGCGCCCTCTCAGCGGCGGGGCTGCGCGTCGCCTTGGCCGCCGCGCGGTCAAGCGGGGCGCCGATCAAGGCGCTGTGGATCGCGGTGACGCCCGAGGCGCCCATCGAGGCGGTGGCCGAGGCCCTCAGCGGCGCGCGGCTGGAGGGGGTTGAGCGCGCGCGGCTGCTCTTTGAAGCCACGCCCGATCCCGCCGCGCGGCCCGCGCGCCTGGCGGGCCTCAAGGCGCTCTTGGCCCAAAACCCCGATCCCGCGCAGCGCGCCGCCTGGCTGGCCGATCAGATCAGCCAGATCATCCGAGGCTGCGAGGGCGTCGAGGCCACCTTCGCCGCCCTCGCCAGCGCCGCGCCCGCGCGCCGCTGCGCGATCTTGAGCGAGGGCTTCGGCCCTGGCTATGTCGCCTGCGGCTGCGCCCCCAATCTCGACGCGCTCTTGACCTACTTCGATCTGATCTACGAGCGCCGCGCCTTGACCTACGTCGAGATCACCCTCGGCGACGACGCGCGCACGCGGCGCTGGTCCAAGGGCGCGCGGTGGCGGGCGGTGGCGGAGGAGATCGGGGGGCTGGATGGGCAGGCGGCGCGCCTTGAGGTGTGGGTGGAGGCGCTCTAGAGTCGAGCGCGCTTGCGGGGAGAGGGGGGGCTCAGCTGCCCTCAGCGCCCGCCGCGCCGTCCTCTGGGACGGGCTCAACGGGGGGCGCCTCGACGCGCTGATAGTCCCCGTGGAAGTCGCCGACGAAGGGCGGGCCGGAGTCGCCCTCTTGGGTGCGGATGACGCCATCCCAGTGGCCCTGCTCCACGCGATCGACGACCAGATCATCCGTCTCCTCGATAAAGATCATCTCGCCGCGCAGGGTCAGGCGGGTGTCGATGCGCAGCCGCCCGATGATGGCGGCGGCCACGTCGCCGACGAGGCCCATGGCGCTGGTACACCAACCCTCGATGTCATCGGCGTCAGCGATGGAGATGCCCGCGAAGTCCAGCTCGCCGTCGCTGCCGGTGATGCCGCGGGCCATGGAGGGGCAGTTGGCCATATAAAGCAGCGCATCGCGGATGTTGCGCGCGCCGTCGGCGATCCAAGGCAGGATGATCTCATTGAGCACGAACAAGATCAGCCGCCCGTACTGAAGATCCATGGTGTGGGAGTCGATGACGCCTTGGTTATAGCTGTGTATCCGCGCCGAGAACTGGCCGAAGACGAGCTGAATCCCCTCCGCCGCCGCGTGCAGCTCATCCAAGGTAAACTCATAACGGCACTCCTCTAGGCGCTGCCCGTTGCAGGGCATCGTCCAGTAGAAGGCCAGGCCGATCCAGTTCTGATTGCCGTTAAAGGTGCCGTCGCGCTGCGGCTTGCTCATCCTCACCTTGCTGATCACCTCCAGCTCGGTGACCACCTGCATCAGATCGCGGCCAATGGTGAAGAAGTCGCGCACCCAGTCCGGCGCGTCGGCGTCGATCCAGTCATTGATGATGTCGTTGAGATCATCCTCAATCCAGCCGCGCACGAGATCGATGATTAAGCCGCCGATGCTGCCGGCGGCCTCGCGCACGAGGGCCTCGATCAGATCGAAGATCAGCCCCGCGATATCGCGCTCTTGGGTGCTGCTGCCAAAGAAGCGGATCAAGCCATCGATCACCTCGCCAAGCGTGCCGGGGATGGCGCCCTCGAAGTTAAAGTGGTTGATCATGTCATAGGTGCCCGCCGGGTTGAGCGGGAGGAGGAAGACCTGGACCGTGACCCGGTTGATCTCATCCTCGGTCACCAAGACATTGCCCGTGCAGCCGCCAGCGGCGAGCACCCCGTTGGTGCGCACGCGCCCGCGCACCAGGACCGAGTAGCGCTGCCCGGCCAGGAGGGGGTTGATCTCGACGCGATCAAAGAGGTTCTCGATGGCGCCGCTGAACTCCACGTCGCTGGGGGCGGTGAGGTAGTAGGGGTCCTCGCAGAAGTTGGGGTCCTTGATGAGGTAGACCTCCATCCGCCCCAGGCCCACGGGGCCATCGTACTCAAAGCCGATGTCGATGCCGCCTGCGGGCATATCGACGACGTGGATCGTGAAGCGGATCTTGCGGGCGTCATCGTGCCACGCCTCGACCGTGTAATCGCGGATGATCTCCCCGGCGTGGAAGCTCACGGTGGCCATACCATTGTTATTGGTCGCCGCGCGGCGGGCGCTGAGGCTGCCCTCCCCTTGATCCGCGTCTACGATCTCAAACTTGATGCTCTCGCCGCCGGAGGGCTCACCGTAGCCATCGAGGAGGATCACCGAGAGATCGATCTCACCCCCGATGTGGATGGTGGGCTCATCGTCACCGGCGATGACCAAGATCCGCGTCAGGCTCCCTGGAGACTCGCTGCCCCAGGGATCAACGCCGCCGTCAGGCACGATGATATTGCCCGCGTCATCATAGGTGGGGGCCACGGCATAAGCCGGATCGATCTCGACGATGACCTGGCGCTCCCTGGGCCGCGCGGAGTCGGCGCAGGCGAAGAGGAAGAGCGTCGGCAGCAGCGCGAGGGCATGTCGATGTGTCATCATACGGTGCGCTCCAATGCAGGGAGGAGGGGCGGAAGTTGATCGAAGCCTGAAGTTGCTCAGAGTCTATCGCAAGGCGAGGTCAGGGCGCCATCACGCTTGGGCGGCGGCCTGACGGCGGCGGCGCGCGGCGGCTAAGCCGAGGCGCGCCAAGCCAAAGGAGGCGAGGCCGATCATCATCAGCATCAGCCCACAGACCAGCAAGTACGGCCAGCGCTTCTTGGGATCATCGGTGGTGTCAAAGAGGCGGATCGGCACCCCGTCGGGGATGCTGTACTTGAGCCGCAGCGTGCGCGCCGTGCCCTCATAGCCGCGCATCACGTCGGGGTCGAGGACGCGGCCCACCTCATCCACCTGGAAGCCCACGAGGCTGCTCTTGCGATCACGGTAATTGACCACATCGCGGCGCTCCCCGGCGAAGACGGCGAAGACCTTGTCCCCCGCCAGCTTGACGAAGTAGCGGCGCCCCTCATGGCGCTTATAGGGATCGATGGAGCGCTGCTCCTCGCCCGTGGCCAAGATCGACAGCGTGTCCACCGTGCTTTGGAGCCGACAGTATTGCTTATGAGGCAGCGGCGGCAGGTCGGGCTGGGCGGCGCGCTGCTCGGGCCGCAGCGTCAGATCGCCGCAGTCGCCGGGGGCGTCGGCGTCGAAGAACTCCAGCGCCGGGGGCAGGCTGCGCCAGAAGAGGAAGGCGGCGCCGAGGATGACGAAGACGAGCAGGAGGGGGTGGCGCATGGTCGTGGGCCGAGGGGCGGGCTCTTTTACCGCCTCAGCCTCTTCCTCTTCCTTGAAAAATGCCTCAATTTCGGGGTTCATCGACGGGCTCTGCTCTGCAAATGTATCGGGCTCAAGGGCGCCATCAGACCATGAGTCCGGCCTCAACTCAAGGGCGCTGGGCGCTTGCACTCCACGCGATGAAAGGAGGCGGAGATTGGAGCACTCAATCGAGACGCGGCGCCAGCTCAAGGAGGCCGTAGACGCCTTGGAGGCCCGCCACCTCGGCGAGTGCCACCGCCTCCTCGACGCCCTCAACCCCCAGCTGCCCAGCGTCATCGCGCTGCGGGGGCTGGCCTACGCCCAAGCGGGGGCGCTCAAGCAAGGGATCGAGGCCCTCTCGACGGGGCTGCTGACGCACCCCAAGAACCGCCCGCTGCGGCTCCACCTCGCCGCGCTCCTGGAGCAAGCCGAGGACCCGCAGGCGGCGCTGGAGGTCATCGAGAGCGCCAGCCTGGAGGGCCAAGGGGCCTTCGCCCTCTACGCCCGCTGCTTGTTCAAGGTGGGCCGCGTCGAGCAAGCCGAGGCGATCTGCCAGCGCGCGCGGGCGCAGCACCCCCAAGACCCGGATCTGCTGGAGATTCACGCGCGGCTGATGCTCCACCGCGAGGCGGCGGAGGAGGCCCTGGCGCTGCTGGAGCGGATCGACGCCTCGGCGCCCTTGCCCCTGCGGCGGCTCCAGGCCGAGGCCCTGCGGGGGGCGGGGCATTGGGGGCAGGCGCGGGTTTGCTATGAGGCCCTCCACCGCGACGCCCCCGAGGACGCCGAGGTGTTGGGCGGGTTGGCGGCGACGCTGGAGGCCCAAGGGGCGCTGTTGATGGCCTATGGCTACGCGCTGCGGGCCACGATCAACGCCCCCGAGGCGCCCTGGCTCCACCACCTCCACGCCCGGCTGGGCCTGCGCCTTGGCCGCTATGAGGCGGCCATGGGCGCGGCGGCCTCCAGCGTCACCCTCCAGCCCGAGTCGGCCCCCGCGCTGCGCCTGGCGGTGCGCGTCGCCCGCGCCCGAGGGCGCTATGTTGAGGCCAGGCCCTTCGCCCAGCGGCTCCTCCTGCTCCAGCCCAAGGACCCCGAGGCCCGCGCGATCTTGGCGATCTTGGCCTGCTTGGAGGGCGATCAGGGCGTGGCCCAGCGGCTCATTGGGCCGGTGAAGCGGCTGGAGGACCCGGATCTGCTCATCGCCTATGCCTGCGCGCGGCTCTTGGCGGGCGCCACCGCCGAGGGGCTCAAGGCCCTCAAGCGCGCCGCGCGCCAGCGGCTCGACGATCCCCTGATCCAAGACCTGCTGGGCGTGGCCTACCAGCCCGAGGGCGATCCCCGCTTCGCCATCCGCGCCGCGCTGGAGCAGGCGCGGGGGGAGGAGGCAGGGCTGCGGCTGGAGCCGCTGGGCTTCGCGCCGCAACAGCTCGACATCCCCCAGCCCGCCGGGCCAGCCCTCAGCGCGGCGCTGTCGAAGCTCTTGGGCGAGGGCGCCCCGCTGGGGGACAAGCCCAGCCTCTCCATCCCGCCCGAGGCGCGCCCCAGTGAGAGCATCGAGGGCGCCCACACCTTTGATCTGGGGTGGCGCGAGGAGAACGACCCGCCCTTACAGATGCGGCTGCCTGACGAGGAGATCAGCGTCGGTGACGCCCCCATCGACGCGCTGCGGCGGCTGCTGCATGAGCCGCTCTTCGCCGATCTCCTCGGCCAGCTTGAGCACGCCCACGCCCACCTCGATGAGCCGCTCCTCCTCGCCATCCTCGGCCCCGACGGCGCGGGCAAGACCAGCGTCGTCAACGCCCTGGTCGGCCAGCCCGTCATCCCCCTCCAGACCCGCTGGCCGCATCTCCTCAAGTATGGCCGCCAGCCCAGCGGGCGGGTGGTCCTCCATGACGGCGAGCGCGTCAAGCGCCCCCTGACGGATCTCCACCAGCTGCCCGCCCACACCCGCGCTCGCCTCGTCGAGATCCTCCTCCCGCTCGAAGAGCTGACCCACGTCAGCCTCTTGGATCTGCCCACGAGCGCCGAGGACGAGGCCCTCTTAGATGAAGTGGATGGCTTCTTGTGGGTCATCGGCGCCGATCAGCCCCCGGCCTTATGGGCGGAGGCGCCGGGCTGGATTGAGGATCGCCCCGCCTTGGCGATCTGCAACAGCAAGGGGCTGCCCCCTGCGGATCTCAAGGCCGTCGAGGCGCAGATCCGGGGGCGGATCGGCGAGGGCGTGATGCTCATCACCCTCGACGCGCGCCGCGCCCTCGACGCGCTGACGGCGCGGGACGCCCAGGCCTTCCGGGCCAGCGGGCTGCCGAGGCTGCGGCGGGGGCTGGAGAAGGTCTTTTTCTCTCAGGCCGAGAAGCTGCGCCTGGCCGCGCTGCGTCGCCGCCTCGCCGAGATCCGCGCGCGGGCCGTCGCCCGCGTCGAGGCGCGCAAGCTGGAGATCGAGGGTCGCATCGACGCCCTGGCGGCCTTGTCCATCGCCCTACAGACAGCGCCCGTCACCTCCAGCGAGATCTGGGCGGGGCTGTTGACGACCTTGGAGGGGCTGCGCGATGGCGAGGAGGGGCAGCTGATGGCCACGATCATCTCCGCGCGGATCAGCAGCCGGGCCAAGCTTGAGGCGATCTCTCAGCGCAGCATCTCGGTGCTCCAAGAGATCTTCCCCTCCGAGGAGGCGCCGACGGAGGCGGCCCGTGTCCTGGGCCTGGCGGCGCTCTTGGAGAGCCACAAGGAGATGCTCTTGGAGCAGAGCTTCGGGCGCGGCGAGGCGTATCTGCGCGGCTATCACACGCAGAGGCCGACGACGCCGCCGGATCTCTCGCATTTTTTGCCCCGCGCCGTGCCCCTGGAGGCGGTCATCCAGCGGTTTATCGAGGAGGCGATCACGGAGCTGCGGCTGGCGTTGTTAAAGCTTGAGAAGCGCTATGAGGAGCCGCTGCGGCGCGATGACTGAGCGGCGCTGACGCCTCAAATGCACCAAAAACCTTGGGTTGGCCCTCGCCCTCAACTTTAGTTCTGACATTTTCTCGGCCATCACCCCAGCGCTGCGCGCTGGGGCAGGCGCTCCGCTGCAGAAAAAATCCGCTTCGCAGATTTATTTCTTTGCTCCGGCCTGTCCGCCTTGAGCGGATGAAGTCCGAAAAATGTCGGTCCTCGG
>JAHJCH010000351.1 GCA_018813065.1 Myxococcota bacterium | reverse complement strand
ATCCTGATCGATGGCGTTGAGGACGGGGAGGCGGATGAGTTCGTCGAGATCGTCAATGTCGCCGGTCAGCCCTTGGATATGACCGACGTGGTTTTGACCTGGAACGGCGCCGAGAAGCTGCGCTTCTTGGGCGGCTGCTTCGAGGGCGCCGTGGCCGCTTATACCGGCGACTCGACGCGCTTTGTCTGGTCCGATCCCCGTCAACCCCCCCTAGAGGTGGACGTGAAGGCGTTTCGCTTCTCCAACTCCGCCGACGCGCTCAACCTCGCGCTCTTGGGCGCCGAGGGCGAGACGCTCCACGCCGTGGCCCAGCCCACACGCACCCCCGATGATCGCCCCCTGATCCAGCCCGGCATCAGCGCCACCCGCTGGCCTCCGCTGACCGGGGCCTTTGATCGCCATAGCACACACAGCGAGGCGAGCCTCTCCCCCGGCTTCTGTCCGCGCGGTGAGCCGCACGCCGAGGGCTGTGATGTTAGCCCCCTGGGTCAAGACGGTGGCCCCCGCCCCGATGGGGGCGTGGACGCTGGCCCGCCGCCCCAGGATGTCGGCCCGCCGCCCCAGGATGTGGGTCCGCCGCTTCCAGATATCGGCCCGCCCGTGGACGCCGCGCCGCCCGTGGACGCCGCGCCGCCCGCCTGTGGCCGCGCGCCCCGCGCCGGGGAGATCGTGATCAATGAGGTGCTGGTCGATCCGGCGGGGGATGAGAACACCGAGGAGTTCATCGAGTGGATCAACCTGGTCAATGAGCCGCTGGATCTCAGCGGCTTGAAGATCCTGAAGAACAACGCCGATGGCACCTTCAGCGATCGCGTGACCTTGACCTCGGGCTGTGTCCCCGCTCACGGCGTCAGCGTGATCTATCCAGGCGTAAACCCCTGGGTCTGGCGGCCTGAGCCCACGAGGGAGGTGGTCCACAGCACGCTGACGCTCTCGATGGCCAATACGCGCACCCTGGTCCTTCAGCTCGTCGATGCTCAAGGCGCCCTGATCCACCAGGCGGTGATCGCCGATGATCTGATCACCTCCGGGGTCAGCGCGACCCTCGCCCCCGAGCTTGATCCCAACGGCGTCTTTGTCCTGCACACCCACTATGACGCCGAGCGGCCCATGTCCCCCGCTGAGTGCGCGGCGGGCGGGCAGATCTTCGTCGATTGCCCCTGATGCGTCGCCTCAACGCCCTGGCCTTGGCGCTGCTCTCGCCGCTCTTGCTGATCAGCTGCCCTGATACGACCGTGCCGACGCTCGGCGCAGCCAGCGGCGCCCGGGCGTGCAGCGCCTATGAGCTGGCCGCGTTCCGCGCCGCCTCCACCGAGGATGAGCGCCGCGATCTGTGGATCGCCTTCGTGGACGTGGGGCAAGGGGACGCCACCTGGATTCGCACCCCCGGCCTGCGCGAGATCGAGGCGCGTGAGATCCTCGTAGACGCCGGGGATTGTCAGATCGGCGCGCCCGCCATCGAGAATACGTCGGGCGTGGGTCAATGCGGCATCACCTCCAACCTGCAAGATGATCACACCTCGCCCGGCATCGTCGCCCTGATCAACTTCTTGACGGAGAGCGGCTGGCCGCCCGGCAGCTTCTTCGACACCCTCGTCGTCACCCACACCGACAAGGATCATTATGGCGGGGCCTGGAGCATCCTCGATCTCTATCAGGTCAACGCGTATATGGACCCAGGTCGTGAGGCGGATCAGGTCACTTATGACGCGCTGATGAGCAAGCTCTCCATCGAGCCCGGCGTGTGGATTCAGCGACCCGCCTGGGCGCGCGGCTTTGATCCCGATATGCCCGATGTGCGCATGACGCGCGGCTGGGGGCGTGACGTGGAGGTTGAGCTGTTGTCGGCGGATGTCAACGCGGGCTCGGATAATGACAGCTCAGTGGTGCTGTCCGTGCGCTATCGCGGCGTTCATATCTTGTTGATGGGCGACGCCGAGGCGCCGCTGGATGAGGCGCTGGTGGCGGCGCACGGGGATAAGCTCCAGGCCGATGTGCTCCACGCCGGGCACCACGGCGGCGCAGGCACCAGCACCGCGCCCCTGCTCGAAGCGGTCTTCCCCCCCGGCCAGATCCGCGGTCAGCGCGTGGTGATCCTCTCCTCGGGGCGCCGCGAGAATCTCCCCGCTGAGGAGACGCTGGCCCGCTTGGAGGCCAAGTCCAGCTTGATCTATCGGACGGATCGCGGGGATGAGAGCAAGGATCGGGCGACCTCGCCGGGGGATGATCATATCCTGCTGCGCGTCTCAGAGGAGGGGGAGCTGACCTTGTGCTATGCCTACGCTGAGCAGCTTGGCCCTCAAGACTAAGCGGTCTAAAGCGGTCTAAAACTGCAAGACGTTGGAGAACATCCAGCCCAGCCCCGAGGCGTTGAGCTGGCCCATCCGCCCCCCCGCCGCCTCCATCTCCACCGCCGGGACATAGTCGTAGGTCAGCCGCAGCCCAAACCCCAAGCCCATATCGCCCGAGAGCCGCCGCAGCTTGGGCATGTGCCCCGAGGCGATGGGCAGGAAGATCAACCCGGCGGAGGCTGAGGCGCCCCATGTCTCCGCCTTGGCGTGTAGCTCGTCGCCGGCGATCTCGGCCTCAAGCCAGTGGTAGCTGGGGCCAAGCTGGGCGTGGATTAAGAGCATCCCCGTGAGGTGGCGGCGGTAGGCCAGCTGGGCGCGCCAGCTGTCATCGGAGAAGCGCGTGTCTATCCAGGCGTGGACCTCTTCTTCTTGTTGGGCGTAGCGGCGCGTGATGTCCAGCCAGAGGTGATCGAAGAGGCGTATGCCCGCCGTCAGCTCGGCGTTGCCCTGGAAGCCCTCTTTGAGCAGCGCGTCAAAGCGCTCATCGTAGAAGCGCATCCCAAAGCCAAAGCCAAGGTGGTAGCGCGCGGGCTTGTCGATCCAAGGGGGCACCACGTCGGCGGGCTGTGTCTTGGGGTCCTTGGGGTAGCCCAGGGCCACGTTGGAGGGGTAGCTCAGCGCGCGGGGCTTGGGCGCGGCTTTGATAACAGGCTTGGGGGCGGGCGCGCTGGCAGGCTCGGCCTCAAGGGCGGGCGCGCTGGCGGGCGCGACCTCTACGGCAGGCGCGCGGGTCGGCGCGCT
>JAHJCH010000350.1 GCA_018813065.1 Myxococcota bacterium | reverse complement strand
GGCGCGCCGACCCTGCTACAAGATCCTGCCTGACCTCGCGGTCACTTTTCAGCGGCGGGCGTTTTTGTTGAAATTACACCTATACTGTAACTCGAAAAATCCGTCGCTTATGTAACCGTGGCTGAGGGGCGCTCCTCTCCGGCGTCTCCGCTGGCTCGCTGCGCCGCCAGCTCGGACGCCTCCAAGGAGCGCCCCTCAGCCTCCATATGCTACCCGCAAACTTTACCCTTGGTGGCACGCTTTCTTTTTTGCTCATCTTATGTGATCGCATGTCAGGGGATCAAGTGTTCAAGTGTCAGGGGAGCGATCTGGCGAGACGAAACCCCAAGGCGTTGTAGCGATTACTTGGGTCGATCCCGGCGCGGTAGGCGGCGCGCAGGAAGGACGCGCCGCGGTTCCAGCCGCCGCCGCGAAACACGCGGAAGGAGCCTAGCAAATGTTCAGTTCCATCGCGGGGTGTACTGTCATAACTGCCGTAGTAATCCGCCACCCACTCCCATGCATTGCCCGACATATCGCACAGGCCTTGTTCAGTGTTTCCCTGCGGCTTTGAGCAAACCGACCACGTTTGGTTTTGACCGCAGCCATTCCCGCCATCGTGCATCACCGCATAACGACACGTCGCTTGTGCATCTCCCCATGGGTGCGCTTGGTCTTTCCCCCCGCTTCGCGCCGCGTACTCCCACTCCGCCTCCGTCGGCAATCGCGCGCCCACCCAAGTCGCGAAAGCTTGTGCTTGGTTCCAATCCACGCAAACCACAGGATCTTGCTCGCCCCTAAATGAATCCGGTAGCCGATCTTGACTCCAGTTTGCGCCCGTCCAAATGAAACACGTTTTATCATCCCAGTGTGGTTGGCTACATACCCCCGCGCTTACACATACTTGGTACTGTTTTACTGTTACCTCTGTCTTTGACATCATAAAGCCCTTCAACTGCACCTCATGCACCGGCTTTTCATTTGAATCACCCGTGTTTGAGCCCATTTGAAATGAACCGCCGGGCAGCGTAATCCAAAGCGGGGCCGCCCCAACTTCAAGCAGCCTCAACTGTGCATCAAACTGGGCATCCCGCATTTTAAGCTGGGCATCTCGCGCCTCAAGCTGGGCATCTCGCGCCGCGCGCTCTCGACGCCAGGCCGCCTGCGAAGCCAAAAGCTGCGCCTCTTGCGCATACACATTGGGCACCTCCGCATTGGCCCACGCCGCCAGAAAGCCCCGCAACGCGTCCTCATTGCCCGACTCAATCGCCCCCCGATTGGCGCGCCACGCGGCCTCTAACGCCTCGATCTGCGCCCTCAGCCGCGTCGCCTCCGCCTCATGCCGATTGGGGATCTTCTTGGCCTGCCAGCGCTCGATAAAGGTCGTCAGCGCACCCTTGGCCCCGCCTCGCCCGCTGGCCACCCAAACCCGCGTTGCCTGCCAGTCCGTCTCCAAGTCAAAGAGCAGTCGTATATAGTCGGTCTCAACATCTTGCCTCACTTTGATCTGCTCAATCTCCGCCTCCAGGGCGTCTAACTTGTCCTCGCCCCACGCTGCCCCGCCCAGCCCCATCAAGGCTGTGACTGTCATCAAAGTAAATCTGCTGCTCAATTGGCCTCCTCGACCGCCCATTTCTCTATGGCGTTGGTCTTGGCTTACGCGATGAATATTGGGATTTCAAGCGTCCCGCTGGTTCAACACTTGTTTTACCTAGAGCAGCTTAAAGAGCACCCACGCATACGCGCATGACGCGCACTTGAGGTGGTGATCCACCTCGGTGTGGACGACGTGATACCACTCTAAGCTGCCCTCTAAGACCTCGCTGCCCAGGTAACGCGCCGCGCCGCCGCAGCGGGGACAGCAAAGCGGCGTGGCTTGATCCGTCGCGCCCACCCCCTCGATGTAGCTCACGTCCAGCGGCGTCAGCGCGTCAAGGACAGCGGCGTAGATGGGATCGTCAGGATCGCTCATCTCAGCGCGGCCACTTTAAGATCGAGAAGGGCAGCGCCGGAGGTTGGCCCGTGACAAAGGCCATGACCTCGCCCTTGAGGACATAGACCTCGCCCTCGGCCACCGTGGCCGTCGAGAGCCCCGTGGTGACGTCTGGGTGCGTGCGCTTGGCGACGACCCCCGCCGTCGGCGCGCTGAGCGTGACATGAAAGACCTCGCCGTCGAAGACAATAAAGAGGTCGTCCTCAAGGAAAATAAGGCCGTCGGCGCCCGCCATCGGGCTTCGCCCCTTGAGCTCATCTCCGCTGAGCACGATGGGCGTCAGCGCGGGCGCTGAGAGGGGGGTGTAGTGGAGCTTGGCGGGGATGTAGCTGCCCACCACCAGCCCCGCGCCGTCCGGCGTCACCGCTAAGCCGTTGAAGCCCAAGCCCGGCGTCGCGGGGTTGAGCGCCGCGTCCTCTAAGAACAGGCTGACGCCCTCCAAGGTCGCCTTGTAGAGCCGCCCCGCGCGCGGGTCGGTGAGGTAGGCGTCGCCCGCCGCGTCAAGGGCGACATCATTACACGCCCCGCCCGGCGCCGCGTCGCTCAACGGCCAGCGCGCCAACGCCTCGGCGCTGTCGAGATCAAAGACCCAGACAAAGCCCGGTCGATTGGGCGTGTTGTTGTTCTGGCTGGCGCAGGCCCATAGCCGCCGCCGCTGCGCGTCCACCTTGACGCCGAAGGTCTGCCATGTCCCCTCGGGCGCGGCGGCGAAGGTGGTCGTCTCGCCCGAGGGGGCCACCCGCGCCAGGCCGCCGTGGGCGAGGCTGCCGATGTAAAAGAAGCCCGCCTGCGGATCAAAGGCGACGCCCTCTGGGAAGATCGCCTCATCGTCGAGATCGACGCGATCAGGGAGGCCCGCTTGGGGTTGTCCGCCGCCTTCGCCGCCCGCCGGGGGCGCGCCGCCGCCCGCCGCGCCCCCGCTGTCTTGCTCAAAGGGCACCGGGGTCGTGCCGCCGTCGTCATCGCAGCCGAACAGCGCCAGCGCGGCGAGGATCAGCGCGTGGGGAGATGTGTGCTTCATGGCTGAGCCGCCTCTCTTTCTTGGGGCGAGGCGCGCAGGAAGGCGCGCAGCCCCGCCGGATCGTCGGTGATGATGCCATCTACGCCCATCTCCAAGGCCCGACGCCAGTCCTCTGGTGCGTTGAGGGTCCAGGGGATCACCCGCAGCCCCGCCGCGTGCATCCGCGCGACGTCCTCGGCGGTGATCCAATGGTGATGGGGTGAGATGATCCGCGCCCCCACCGCCGCCGCCGCCGCCACATGATCAATCCGGTTCTCGGCGATGAGCAGCGCGCGGGTGATCTCCGGCGCTTGGGCCGCCATGGCGTGAAGAAGCGCGCCGTCAAAGCACTGGACGTTGACGCGCGCGGTGACCTCATGGGCGCGGATAAGGGCGATCAGCCCACGCGCGAAGTCCGCTGGCGGCGGCGTCAGATCAGGCCGGCCAGGGATCAGCTTGACCTCCAGGTTAAAGCGGATGGCGCGGCCTTGGGGGTGGCTGGCCGCCCAGCGGAAGACCTCGTCGAGCGTGGGCACGCGCGCGCCAGGGCGGGCCTCCTGGCGAGGGAACCGAGGGTGCGGCAGCGCGCCGCAGTCATAGCCCTTGAGCTGGGCCAAGGTCAGGGCGCGCAGGGCGGGGGCGTGGCTCAGCCGCCGCCCCAAGGCGTCGAGGCAGCGCGCCGGGGAGAGCGTGGGATCGTGGGCGACGACGATGTGATCATCGGCGGTCATCAGCAGATCCATCTCCAAGACATCGGCGCCGACCTCGGCGGCGTAGGCGAAGGCGTCGAGGGTGTTCTCAGGGCGCAGCGCGCGGGCGCCACGGTGGCCCTGGATCTCCACGGTGAGGGGCGAGGGGGTGTGCATTGGCGTCGTCCATGAGGCGCTGCCGCGCGGTCTGAGGTCGTCCATTCGGCCTCGCCGCACCTTCACGCCAGCGGCCCATCGCCTTCAAGCCACGCGATCAAAAAGGTGGTGAAAAAGTCTCCGTTCTCAGCGCCCGAATCTCTGTATAATCGCCCGACTTATCGACGGGGGATCGTCTTATGTACCGTATAACGCCGCTGATTTTGCTGACGCTCCTGAGCGCCGGGCAGGCGCGCGAGCGGGTCTGCCTGGAGCGCAATAACATCGGCCAAGGCTTTGATTTTGAGGTCGATCCGCGCGGGCGATTGCAGATCAGCCACCTTGATCGGCTGGTGGGCAACCTCATCTGGGCGCGCCTCAGCCCCGATGACACGATCTTGGAGGAGACGATCGGCCGCGTGAACCTGGGCGCCGATCCGGTCTATCACACCGATCTCTATCTTGAGGGCGAGCAGCCCTGGATCTGCTATCGCGACAGCCTCAATGGCACCTTCCACGTCGCCCACCGCGAGGGGCCTGAGGCCTGGATCGTCGAGGACGTGGTTGATCAACAAAGCGAGGCGGGGCGCAGCTGCGTGCTGTTCAAGCTCAATGACCAGCTCAACGTGGCCTTCAGCGATGGCGGCGTCGTCAAGCTCGCCGCGCGACACAACGGCGGCGCCTGGCCCATCACCCCCATCGCCGAGATCCCCGGCGCTGAGCTGGGCCGCGATCTCAGCTTCGGCGAGGTCAATGGCGCGATCTACCTCGCCCACCGTGGCATCAGCGGCGAGTTTATGAATCAGCACCGCCTCTATATGACCAAGCGCGTGGGGCAGGCTTGGCAGACGCAGAAGATCGACTCCACACAGCAGGCGGGCCTCCACCCGGTGATCTTGGCGTACAACGGGCAGCCTTGGGTGCTGCATGGGATCGTCACCAGCAACTACAGCGATGTGAATGAGATCGGCTCCGACGCCGACGGCGGGACGCTGATCAGCTGGGGCGATTTTGGCGGCGCGCCTTGGAGCAACTACCTCATCGACTCCTACGCCTCGGGCGGCAGCCACGACGCCGTGATCACCCTCGATGGCCTCTTCTTGTTGTTCTCCCGCGTCTATCAAGCCTCGGCCCTCTTCCCCCCCGACTACGGCCTTCAGCTCTATGAGGGGCTGCCCGACAGCGAGGAGGCGACGCGCCTGGAGGAGAGCCCCCAGTGTCGCCACGTCTACCGCCGCCTCCAAGCCCGCCATAACGCGTTTCGCCTGCTGGTGCTGGGCTTCGTCGATGTCGCCAGCCCTTGCCAGAACGAGGCGGGCTCTCAGCGCATCTGCTTTTGGCGGCCCGAGGACGCCGACGCCGACGCCGTCCCCGATGAGGCCGAGGCCCGCGAGGGCACTGATCCCCAAGATCCCGACACGGACGGCGATGGCCGCGATGATGGCACGGAGCTGCTCATCGACGGCACCGATCCCAACCGCCCCGATCAGCCCCCCGAGGCTGACGCGGGCCTGCCGCCCGATGCCGCCATCGTCGACGCGGCGGTGGACGCCGCCATCGAGCCCGATGCGGGCCTGCCCCCCGACGCCGCGATCCCCCCCGACGCGGCGATCCCCCCCGACGCCGCGCCCGATCTCAGCGTGGATGAGGGCCTCGACCCCGATATGAGCCATGATCTGGGGCCTGAGCCCGACGCCGCGCCCGATATGAGCCCGGATTTGGCCGTGGACGGCGGCGTTTTGCCCGATGCGCACCCGGATTTGGCGGTGGATGACGGCGTCTCGCCCGACGCGCACCCGGATGTGGCCGTGGATGACGGCGTCTCGCCCGATGCGCGCCCGGATTTGGCGGTGGATGAGGGCGTCTCGCCCGACGCGCGCCCGGATTTGGCGGTGGATGACGGCGTCTCGCCCGATGCGCGCCCGGATTTGGCCGTGGATGAGGGCGTTTCGCCCGACGCGCGCCCGGATTTGGCCGTGGATGAGGGCGTTTCGCCCGACGCGCGCCCGGATTTGGCCGTGGATGGCGGCGTCTCGCGCGATGCGCGCCTCAATCATGACGCGGCGACCTCGCCGGGCGGCGACGGCGGCGATTTTGAGGCGCCCAACGACGGCGATAATGACAGCGGCTGTCAGATCCGCCCCGGCGCGGCGCCCTCGGCGGCGTGGCTCCTCGCCCTCCTCGCCCTCGTCGCTTGTCCACGCCGCCGCGCGCGCCGCTGAGGACGCACCCTCAGCCCGCGCGGCGTCATCACCCACGCCAAACACACGCGTATCACCCTAACCGGAGGCCCTCATGCTCTCGCTCGCCCTGCTCTTGACCCTCAGCGCGCCGCCGACCCTCACCGCCGAGGCGATCACCGAGGGGGTCCAGGCCTATTATCAAGGCGCTCAGGATCTCAAGGCGCGCTTTAAGCAGACCTATACCTACACGATCTATGACCGGGATCAGGTCTCGGAGGGGATCGTCTACTTCAAGAAGCCCCGGCGGATGCGCTGGGATTATCAACGCCCTCAGCCCAAGGTCTTCGTCACCGCCGGGGAGATCTTGTGGGTCTATGAGCCTGAGCATAATCAGGCGTTTCGCCAGGATCTCAAGGCGGCGCAGCTGCCCGTGGCCCTGACCTTTATGAGCGGCGAGGGCTCGCTTAAGGCGGCCTTTGACATCACCCTCAAGGGGCAGGACGCCGAGAGCTACACCTTGACGCTGATCCCCAAGGCCCATGAGGGCGACTATAAGTCCCTGGAGCTGCGGGTGCGCGCGGCGGACTTCGCCGTCCTGGAGAGCGTGGTCATCGATCCCGTGGGCAACCGCAACCGTATTGAGTTCTTGGGCGTCGAGACGAACGCCGGGCTGCCCGACGCGGGCTTCCAGTTCACCCCCCCCAAGGGCGTGCAGATCATCGAGGATGAGGGCCGCTGAGCCCCTCCTCAAAAAACGCATAACCGCATTGCCCGGCGTAGATCGGGTTGCTAGTCTCTGGCCCTAAATCGCCCATATGGCCTCACCTCGCGTGAGGCTTGACGCCAAACCTGACCAGGGAGCGCGCCCATGTCGAATGTCTATGAAGGGATCCAGCTCACGAAGGCGCAGACGGAGGCCATCTGTCTGACGCTCTTCGATCTCGCCAAGGTGGACGGGGTGGATGAGCGGGAGATGTCCTTGATCGAGGACTTCTGGCAGGGCAGCGGCGGGGAGATGGAGGAGCTGCGCGCCCTGCTTAAGCGCCCCTTCGATCTCGATGGCGCCGTGGCCGTGGTCAAGGGCGGCGGCGAGAAGGTCATCGACGCCTTCTTTATGTCCTGTTATCTGCTGATCTTCGCCGATGGTGTCTTCAGCGAGGAGGAGCAGGTGCGGGTCAATGACTATGGTAAGGCCGTCTTCGGCGATATCGCCCAGCTCGAGAAGTATGACCTACAGGCGCGCCTCTTCCTCCTCAGTAACTTCTCGGTGGGGCTGCGCAATAAAGACGCGATCCGCCAGGCCGGCTTGATGCTGGGCTTAACTGAAGAACAAATCGCCAGCGTAATGGAGGATTAAATGGGTTTCTTTGGACGAATTTACAATCTTTGGAAGGGCTTCCTCGGCGTCTTCGTCGGCCGCATGGAGGAGAAGCACCCCGAGATCGCGTATGAGAACGCGATCAACGCCATGACCGAGAAGTACTCCAAGCTCAAGAGCGCGGCGGCGGGGCTGATTAAGCACCGCGCCAAGCTGGAAGCCAGCATCCAGAAGGCCGAGAAGGAGCTTGAGGACATCAACCTTCAAGTGCAGATGGCCGTCGAGCAAGGCGAGGATGAGATCGCCGTCGCCCTCCTGGAGCGTCAAGAGGAGCTGGAGACCGCCCTCAATGACTACCGCGCCGATCTGGAGCGCGCCGCCAAGGACGCTGAGACGGCCAAGGACTCCCTGCGCGCCGTCAAGGAAGAGATCGAGAAGCTCAAGCGCGAGAAGGATAAGGTCATCGCTCAGATCAAGGACGCTGAGGCCCGCAAGCAGATCCAAGAGCAGCTGGATGGGATCTCCGTCGAGGATGATATCCGCGCCCTGGGCAATGTCCGTGAGTACGCCGATCGCGTGCGCGCCGAGGTGCAGATCGGCGATGAGCTGGAGACCAGCAGCATGGAGGGCAAGCTCAAGGCCCTCAAGGGCCAGACCGGCTCGATGAAGGCCCGCGCCCGCCTTGAGGCCCTCAAGGCCAAGCGCACCGGCGCCGCCGAGGGTGGCGACGGTCAAAAGACCCTCTGAAGCTCCGCCTCGTTCTCTCCCGCCTCGCGCTCTCTCACTTCGCGCTCTCCGCCTCGCGCTCTCTCACTTCGCCGCCGCGCAGCGGATCGGCTCAGCGGTCGGCGCCGCGTCCAAGCGCGTCTGTGTAATCCAGGTCTGGTCCTCGGCGCCGCTGAGGAAGAGGACATACCACGCGCCGCCCTCGCCGCTGAGGCAGCTGGCGTCCAACGTGATCTGCTGCTCGCCGCCCTCCAGCGTGGGCGTCAGCTCCAGATCGGCCACGCGCTCGCCCCGCGCGTCCAACTCCACGGGCTGGCCTCGACGCAGCGCCACGGTTAAGGGCGCCGCCGCGCCGCCGCCGAGGCCCGGCAGCATCATCCCCGCCGTGATCCGCCAGCTGAGCGTCGCCTCGGTGGCGCCCTCGGGGATGTCATAGCGCAGCTGCTTGTAGGCGGGGATCAGCGCCAACCCCATGATCCCCGCCGTGGCCGTGCCCTCGATGATGTAGGGGAGGCCCGCCGCCTCGGCGTCGAAGTCCGTAAAGGGCTGGATGCGCAGGCAGCCGATCAGCCCGTGGGCCTCGAAGGCGGCCTCAGCCTCGGCCTCATGGCCGCGCAGCGCCGCCTCGGCCAGCACCAAGGCCACCGCCTCATCATGGGTGGTCTGGACACCAAACTGCTCCAGCGCGTCAAACATGATGTCATCGGCCTCGGCGCCGATGGCTTGGCGCAGCGTCCACATGGCCGAGCTGAAGATGCGCCCGTTGTCGTGGATCTCATCGACGAGATCCTCTGGGCAGCGCTTGGGGACACTGAGATCGCGGACCTGTTCGGGGGCCATGACGCCAATCCCATAGACGCCCATCTCCGGGGCCTCGGCTAAGGCGGCGGCGAAGTAGTCCGCCAGCCCCTCGTTCATCGACAGCGGTGAGTTGTCCAGGCCATAGCGATCCAGCGCGTAGCCTTGTAGCCTGCCTGTGCCGATCACGGCGTGGGTGTACTCGTGGTAGATCACCCGCGCGTCGTAGGCGAAGTCGGCCTCCGCTTGCCCAAAGAGGATCATGTCCGTCTCGCGCGGCGGAAAGCCCAGCTCCGCCAGCATGTCCCACGTCTCGGCGGGGAAGTAGGCCGCGTTGGGGAAGGCATACCAGCCATCCGGGCCAGGCTCGAAGCCAGCGATGCTCAAGGGCGGATCAAGCTTGAGCTGTACGTTGACCACCGCTGGGAGCGCCTTGTCCATGCCCGCGTGCTCAAAGCGCCCCTTGAAGAAGTCATGCACCGCGTTGACGTGGTAGTACATCATCAGCTCGGCGAAGGGATCGTTGGGATCGAGATCGTCCGGCGGCGGCGCGATGTGTGTGTAGTGTCCCTCGCCGTTGGGGCGGGCGGTGGGGATCTCATGGCAGAGCGACAGCGTGATGGGCATCCCCCCCGCCTGCTCGACGACCACGCCGCCCGGCTCGTTGAGGCAGTTGAAGACCTCCACATAGGCGTTGCTCAGCGCGCCGTTGGCTGAGGTGGTCATCGGCAGCGTGACCTCCTCCAGCGCGGGCGTGCTGATCGGATCGCTGAGGTAGAGCCGGGCGCGGGGCGCCTCCAGGTGCGGGGGGAGGGCGTCGAGGAGCGGCGCGGCGTCCTCCACGATGGCGTCGCCCGGCGCGGCGTCCTCCAAGGCGCTGTCTGGGCGCGGCGCGGCGTCCTCCAAGGCGCTGTCTGGGATCACCACCCCTTGATCCGCAGGCTTGGCCGCCCCGCCCTCGTCGTCGCAGCCCAAGAGGGCCAAGCTCAGCCACAGCGCGCGCTTGAGCCTCATCGCTTCACCGCCTCTCGCGCGCCGATGACGCGCCCCGCCGCCGCGTCGATCCGCAGCGATACGGCCTTGAGGCCCGACCAGGCCAAGACCTCGAAGCCCTCCACGAG
>JAHJCH010000002.1 GCA_018813065.1 Myxococcota bacterium | reverse complement strand
CGGTCAGCGCGCCGCCGCGTCACAGCGCGCCGGTCAGCGCGCCGCCGCGTCACAGCGCGCCGGTCAGCGCGCCGCCCTCCTCCGCGCTGGCTTTGGTTGAGCGCCGCGATGAGGCATCCGCCCCCCCTGCGGTCGTCGCCGTCGTCGAGGCGGTTGAGGTCGTCGAGGTCGTCGAGCCCGCCTACCCGGTCCTGCGCCCCGCCCTCCTCAGCTTCGCCTTGCCTGGCATGGGTCAGGCGTACAATGGCCTTCAAGCCCGCGGGCTCCTCTTCGCCTTGTCCTCGCCGCTGATCTTGCCCTGGCTGTGGAGTGTCCTCGACGCGGGGCTCTACGCCCGTCAAGTCGCCCAAGGGCGGCGCGCCTCGCCGAGCCAAGCGCAGCGTCAGCTGCTCGTCTGGCGCCAGCTCGTCATCAACCTGATCATGCTGTTGTTGCTGCTCGTGGGCGTCGTCGGCGGCGTGATTTATTGGAATAAGGACGCCCTGATCGGCGCGCCCTCAATGTCGGCGCGGCGCGCCGTCGCCGCCCAGGCAGGGCCTGTTGACGCGGGGGCCATGGACGCGGGGGCCATGGACGCGGGGGCCATGGACGCGGGGGCCATGGACGCGGGGGCCATTGACGCGGGGGCTGTGGACGCGGGGGCCGTTGACGCAGAAGCGCTCGCCAAGCCCAAGCCCAAGCCCAAGCCCAAGCCCAAGCCCAAGCCCAAGCCCAAGCGCGACAAAGGGCCCGCGGCGCGCTCTCAGGGCGAGGCGCCCTGAGGCGTGCGCCTCTTCCTCACCGAGAAGCCCAGCGTCGCCCGCGACTTGGCGCGCGCGTTGGGGGCCAAGGTCAAGCACAAGACGCACATTGAGGGGCCTGGGGTGTGGGTGGCGTGGTGCTTTGGTCACCTCGTCGAGCCCGCCCCCCCCGAGGCCATGGATCCCACCTGGCGCCGCTGGAGCGCGGCCACCCTGCCGATGCTGCCGCCCCAGCTCCATCTTCAGCCGATCAAGCGCACCCGCGCCCACCTCAGCGCCTTGGGCAAGCTCCTCAAGGATCGCCGCGTCGAGGTGGTGGTCAACGCCTGCGACGCGGGCCGCGAGGGGGAGCTGATCTTCCGCTATGTCTATGAAATCTCAGGGTGTCGTCACCCCGTCTTGCGGTTTTGGGTGTCCTCGCTGACGCAGCAGGCGATCCAGCGAGGGTTGCAGCAGCTTCAGCCCTCCACGCGCTTTGATCCCCTCGCCGACGCCGCCCGTTGCCGCGCCGAGGCAGATTGGTTGGTGGGGATGAACGCCACCCGCGCGCTGACCTTGACGGCGGGCGTCCTCTTGACGGTGGGCCGCGTGCAGACGCCGACCTTGGCGATGGTCGTGGCGCGAGAGCAAGAGATCGTGGGCTTTCAGCCCAAGGACTATTGGACCCTGGCGGTGGATCTGAGCGCGCCGGGGCAGCCACCGCCGCGCTGGCGCGCCGCGTGGCGACGCGCGGGGGAGGCGGCTGAGGGGGAGGCGGCGGAGGGGGATGAGGAGACGGGCGGGCGGCTGGCGACCCGCGCGGAGGCCGAGGCGTTGGCGGCGCGGCTGAGGGGCCGAGCGGGTCGGGTCATCAAGGCCACGCGCGCCCGTCAAGAGGCGCCGCCGCCGCAGCTGCATCACCTCACCAGCCTCCAGCGCTTAGCCAATCAGCGCTTTGGTATGACGGCGGAGAGCACGCTCAAGGCCGCCCAAGCCCTCTATGAGCGGCATAAGCTGATCACCTACCCCCGCACCGACGCCCGTCACCTCACGCGAGACGCGGCCCAGACCCTGCCCAGCGTGCTGACGGCCTTGGCCACGCCCCCCTATGACGCGCTGATCACCCCGGCGATGCGCGCGGCGATCCCCGCGCTGGGGCGCCGCTTCGTCGATGATCGTCAGGTGCGCGATCACCACGCGCTGATCCCCACGCCGAAGGCCCCAAAGGTCGCCAGCCTCAGCCGCGATGAGGCCCGGATCTATGATCTGATCGTCCGTCGCACGCTGGCGATGCTCTCGCCGCCCGCCGTCTACGCTCAGGCGGTCCTCTGCGCGGAGGTGGAGGGCGAGCGCTTGGAGGCGCGGGGCCGAACACGCCTTGAGGCGGGCTGGGAGATCATCGAGCCACGCCCATCAGGGGCGGCGAGCCTGGATTTGCCCGTCGTCGAGGTGGGCGCGCCTTGCCATGTCGAGGGCGCGCAGGTGGATGAGCACACCACGCAGCCGCCGCCGCGCTACACCGAGGCGACGCTCCTGGGGGCCATGGAGCGGGCGGGGCGGCGCGCGCCCAAGCCCAACGCGGGCGGCGTTGAGGTCGATGGCGCGGGGCTGCTTGAGGCCCTCGCCCCTGGCGTTGACGCGCGCCGCGTGACCCATGAAGGCGGCCTGGGCACCCCCGCGACCCGCGCCGCGACCCTGGAGACACTCCTGCGCCGGGGATACATGGCCCGCGCAGGGCGAACGCTGGCGCCGCTGCCCGCTGGGGAGGCGCTCGTCGGCGCGGTGTCCGAGGCCCTGCGCAGCCCCGCGTTGACCAGTGTCTGGGAGTCGCGGCTGGGCGCCATCGCCGCAGGTGAGGCCCCCGTGATGCCCTTCCGCGTCGATCTGCGTGATTTTACGCGGCGGATCGTGGCGGAGCTGCTCAACGCGCCGCCCCCAAGGCTGCCCGCTGGGCTTAAGCGGATCGGGCGAGGCGCGCGCCCCACGGCGCAAGCGACGCCCAGCGCTTCTGTTCGTGCCCCAAGCAGCGCGCCAGCCAGCACCCCAAGCAGCGCGCCAGCCAGCGCACCAAGCAGCGCGCCAAGCAGCGCACCAAGCAGCGCGCCAAGCAGCGCACCAAGCAGCGCGCCAGCGCCCGGTTGGCGGGCGCACGTCAAGCCACAGCGGGGCTCAAGGCGGCGGCGAGAGGCCTCAACAGCGGCGCCCGCCACGCCGCCCCCCCTGGGCGCGCCCATCGCCGACAAGCCGATCCCCTGCCCTCGCTGCCAGGCAGGGCAGATCATCACCGGGCGCGCCGCCTGGGGCTGTGATCGCTGGCGTGAGGGCTGCCGGTTCACCCTGCCCTTTGTCCTCGACGGCGTGACCATCCCCGTCGAAGAGGCGCGGCGGCTGCTGCGGCAGGGCAAGAGCCGCCTCTTCGCCACCCGAGGGGGGCGCGGCGCGCGGCTGGTCTTGGACAAGGGCGCGGAGGGTCGCCCTCGCTGGGCGCGGCGCGGTCAGCCTTGATCAGCGTCGGCGGCTGAGCTGGGCCGCCAGCCCCTCGGGGGTGCCTTGGTGATGGACGATCTCTTGGCGGATCACGCTGGTGGGCATGGAGGGGGCCACGGCGCTGTCTGGGGTCTGGGCGCAGATCAGCCCGCCAGCGGCGGCGATGGCTTGGGCGCCTCGGGTGCCGTCTCGGCCCATGCCCGTCAACACCACCGCCGCCGCCTGCGCGCCATAGACCTCCGCGACGCTGTGGAAGAGCGGGTCAGCGGCGGGGCGGACGAAGTTCTCCTTGGGGCCGTCGAAGGCCTCCACCCAAGGCGCCCCCATCCGCCGCTTGACGCGCATATGGCGATCCCCCGCCGCTAAGTACACCGCGCCCGGCTGGCAGGCCTCGCCCGCCTCGACGTAGTGGACCGGGCGGCGGGCCGCCTTGGCGAGCCGCTGGGTGTAAGTGCGCAGCATCCACTCCGGGCCGTGGAGGACGACGAAGATCGTGACGTCGCTGGCGGCGTTGAGCGCCTCGAAGAAGGTGATCAGCGCGGTGGGGCCGCCCGTGCTGGCGGTGACGGCGAGGGCGGTGTAGGGGCCTCGGGCGAGGGGGCGCGCGTCAAGCGTCGCCCTGGGCGTGGGTGTTTTGGGCGTGGGCGCCCTGGGCGTGGGCGCCTTGGGCGTGGGCGCCTTAGGCGTGGGCGTCCTGGGCGTGGGCGTCTTGAGCGCGGCGGGCGGCGTCGAGGTGGGCGGATCGGAGGTCAACACCCCCAGCCCCAGGAACCGGCGGCTAATGCGCAGCCGCGTTAGCCCATCCTCGACGCGCTCGAGCAGATCAAGGGGGCGGATCGGCTTGGAGACGTAGTCATCGACCCCCGCCTCGATGGCTGTGATGCGCCCCTCAAGCGTGTCCACCGATGTGATCATGATCAGCAACGGCGTGGGCTTGATCTCACGCCGAGTGGCCTCGATCAGCTCAATCCCGTCCAGGCGTGGCATCCGCCAGTCGGTGAGGAGCGCGTCATAGACCTTGGCGCGCAGCATCTCCAGCGCTTGTTGACCATCTAAGGCCAGATCAACCTCGTACTTGCCTCGCTGGAGGACCGTCTTGAGCAGGTGCGCGGTGGCGCGCTCGTCTTCGGCGATGAGGACTCTCATCGGTCGAATATAAGCCTTGTGAGTTATGCGTGAAAGGGGCTTGGGCGACGTTAAGCGCGCAGCCAGCCGAGGCGCATAAGGGCGTGGACGTGGGCGGCGAAGTTGGCGTGCATCCCGCCGAGCCCCGCCAGCCCGCTGGAGAGGACGCCCACGACGACGCCATCGCTGAGGCGGAAGATCGGCCCGCCGCTGGAGCCGGGCGCGGCGCCGGCGTCGATCTGGAGCACGTTGAGCCCCTCCTGGGGGTGGCGGATGCTGTTGACAATGCCCTTGGAGAAGCTGACCTCCGCGCCGATCTGCGAGGAGAGCGGGAAGCTCAGCAGCCCCACCTCATCGCCCAGATCGGGCGGCGTGGGGCTGAGATCCAGCTTGAGCCAGCGCTCGACGCCCCAGGCGTCGTCGATCTGGATCAGGGCCAGATCGCTGCTCTCATCGGCGGTGAGGACGCGCGCGCCCCTCGGCGCATCATCGCCGTGCAGGCGAGCGATGATCTGTGAGACGCCCTCAATGACGTGATGGCAGGTGAGCAGGCAGCCGCCCGGCGTGATGGCGAAGGCGGTGCCGCTGTGGCCGCCTTGCGGGGTGAGGCACTCCAAGCGCGCCACGGCGCTGAGGAGATCCCGAGGCACCTTGTCTGGGGCGCGATCCCCCGGCCAGCCGCGCGGGGCGCGGATGGGGCCATGCAGCGCGGAGGGGCCAGGCGCGGAGAGGCCCGGCGGTGGTGTGGGGCGAGGCGGCGTGGGACCAGGCGGTGTGGGGCCAGGCGGCGTGGGGCCAGGCGACGCGCCGCCCTCGCGGAGCAGATCCCGCTGGGGGCCGCTGAGCCCAAGGCGATGGGCCATCGAGGGCAGCCCGCCGACGAAGCCATCCCCCACGGCGCGGAAGCGCCACGCCCCGCTCTTGAAGTAGATCTCGCCCAGCCGCGCCGCCGCCTCCTTGTTAAACGCCTCGCCGGGGAGCGTGAAGGTGAAGGCGGGCTGGCCCTCAACGGCCCCCTCCAAGGTCAAGGCCTGGAAGTCCGCCAGGCGCGAGGCGCCGCGCCGCGCCGACTCGACGAGCCAGATCGCGAAGAGGAAGCTGGCGCCCTCGCGCGGGGCGCGGCCCAGATCAAGGGAAGCCGTATCGCCTCGCCAGCGGATCAAGCCGTCGAGATCCTCGGGGTGATGGGCCGAGGCGATGCCCTGGGGGGTTTGCTCGCCGAGCTTGCCCGGCGGTAAGGCGAAGAGGGCGCCGCGCAGGGCCGCCTCATCGCCGCCGTCGGCGCGCAGCCGCAGCGTCAGCTGACCTTGATCGGGGAGCCGCGCGCGCTGCCCAGGGCTGAGCGGCGAGCCCCCTTGAGGGCTGGCCTCGCTCACTTCTGACCTGGCGCCCAGCGGAAGCCAAAGCGGTAGAACTGATCGCAGTCGGGGTGGTGGAGGAAGTAGCGCTCCTCCTTGGTGATCTTGAGCCCCTCACCGTCGCGCTCGATCATGCACACCCCGCAGAACGTGCGGCGCGGATCGGGGGCGTCGAGGCGGATGAGGATCTCGTTGCCGTTGAGATCCTTGACCTTGACCCGCCCGTTGACGGTGGTGAAGTTGCTGTCGCCCTCGTAGATCATGGCAAAAATCAGCACCCGCGCGATCATCTCCGGGCGGTAGATCCGCATATTCTCGCCGTCGCTGGCGGCGCCGGAGCGATCGTCCTTATCGAGCAAGATCCACGGCGGGCGGTGTTGGGCGCCGAAGTTACCGCCGAGGGGCTGGATGACGCCCTTCTCGCCGGTGATCAGCTCAAACATACAGCCCAGATCGAGGTCAACGTCGCCGCCGCCGCCGAACCATGAGCGCTTCTTGGGCTGATCCCAGTTGAGGTTGATGTGGATCGTGTCCTGACCGCCGCCCTTCTTGGCCAGGGAGAGCTTCTGGCTCTGGCCGCGCTTCTCCAGCGTGACCTTGCCCAAGTTGAGCTTGGGCGCGGGGGCAGGCGCAGGGGCAGGCGCAGGGGCAGGCGCGGGCGCGGGGGCAGGCGCGGGGGCAGGCGCGGGCGGATCAGGCTGCGCGGCGCCCCCGAAGTGATTGAGGAGGGCCTCCAGGCCGCCGTTGAAGCCTTGGGCGACGGCGGCGACGCGCCAGCCGTCCTTGCGATAGAGCCGCGCGATCATGACCGCCTTCTCCGCGCCGAAGAGGGCGCCGTTGAAGGGGAAGCTCATGACGCCCTCGTTGCGCACCTCCAGGGCGAAGGCGCTGGCGGTCAAGCCTGACATATCGCCGCCGCCGTCGATGGTGGCGGTGAAGACCAGCTCTTGAATGGTGGCTGGCAGCGCGGCGAGATCGACGCTGAAGCGTTGAGTGTAGCCGCCCCCCGCGCCGGTGAGGCGCAGCCCCCCGCACGGGGAGTCGGGCTGGTTGTAGAAGATGAAGTAGCGATCATCCGAGAGCTGGCCGGCGGCGTCCAGGCCAAAGCAGCTGACGTCGATCTCGACGCCCGTCGCGCCGATCTGCACGCCCACGTCGAGCTTGAGCTGATCCGTGAGGGCGTCGAGCTTGGATTTCTGGCCTCTCTTAAACTCCATCCCCTACTCCTCCTCTTTAAGCGTCGCCTTACGCGAACTTACGCGCGAAGACCTCGATGTCCTTGACGGTCTGCTGGCGCCCCTCGACCTGCTCACCGATGGCGTGGAACTTCCACTGGCCTTCGTGGCGATAGACCTTGGCGATGATGAAGCCGCGCGCGTCGCCGCCGCTGGTGTTGAGGTTGAAGCGAGCGACCTCGCCTTGATTGCTCAGATCCACCACGTTGCAGAACGCCGTGGGGATGCCCTTGAAGGTCTCGCCGGTGTAGCTGTTGACCACAAAGACGATGCTGCGGACGTGCTCTGGCACCTTGTCCAGATCCACGTTGATGACCTCATTGGGATCATCCTCAGAGCCGCCGCCCTCGCGATCATCGCCGGTGTGCTGGATGGAGCCGTCGTTGCTGCGCAGCTTGCGCCACCACACGGAGTCCACGGCGTTGCCGTCCGCGTCGTAGAGGATGCAGGAGGCGTCGAGATCGACCTCCTCGCGCTTGACGCCAGCGCCGATCCCAAAGAAGCCCTTGGTCTGCGTCTCGCGCATCCCCCAGCCAAGCCCAACGGCGACGCGCTTGAGCTGTGGGCCGCCCTCTTTGGAGAGGCTGATCTTCTGACCTTTGCTTAAGCTGATCATCTCTTAACCCTTTGTCTCTCGCTTGAAGTCAACATGGCGCATGAGGGTGGATGTGGCCTCCACGGCGGGCGGCGCGGGGGCCTCCACTGTGGGTTTGTCCGAGGTGACGCCACGGTAGACAACGAAGGCCGTCCACACGAAGTACAGGCTGAAAAGCACGATGGTCTTGCCGCGGGCGATGCCGTCGCCGATGAGGAAGAGCGCCAGGACGATGGTGGTCACGCCCAGCAGGACCCAGCGGAGGATCTGCACGTCATCGGCGGAGCCCATGGTGCCCATGTCCACGGCGCCGACGAACAGGCCGTAGAGGAGCAGGGGGACGCCGAGGGAGATACAGATGTCGAAGATGTTGCTGCCCACGGCGTTGGCCACGGCGTCGTCATAGTTGCCCTTCACGGCGTCCTTCACCGAAAGGACGGTGTCGGGGACGCTGGTGGCGGCGGCGGCGAGGATCACGGCGGTGAAGTAGGAGGGGATACCCAGCGCGGCGGCGGAGTGCTCGACGGCCCAGGCGATGCCGCCGCAGGCGACGCCGATGACGACGATGGCGGCGCTCAAGACCACCCAAGCGCGCGCGGTGGTGAAGGGGCTATCGCCGTAGAAGCGGGCCTTGAAGTCCAAGAGCCAGCCCATGCCCAAGAGGCCCGCGCTGCGGCCCTCGGCCTCGGCCTCGTCCTCATCGTCCTCGTCGGCCTCTTAATCGCCAGCGAAGCCGAACTTGAGGGTGATATAGGCATAGACGACGTACATCAGGGCGAAGAGGCCGCCCATCCACCACATCATGGTGTTCCAGCCCAGGAAGTAGATCAGGGCCAGCTCAGAGCCGATGAAGAAGATCCCATCCTTCATGACCAAGCGCTTATTCAGCCGCACGCGCTTGATCTTCTCACGGCTGCCGTCGGCCTTCTTGACGCCCCAGAAGAGGACGGCCATCACGCTGAGGCCGGGGATGATGACGCTGTTGAAGACGGCGCTGCCGGCGCAGGTGG
The DNA here is from genome assembly GCA_018813065.1 of Myxococcota bacterium. Taxonomy (GTDB): domain Bacteria; phylum Myxococcota_A; class Bradymonadia; order UBA7976; family UBA1532; genus JAHJCH01. Next base: position 36,002 of record JAHJCH010000002.1, on the reverse strand, counting down.
CGATGCCTGCGGCGAAGCCAGCGCCCTTGGTGCCGAACATACTCTCGGACCACAGCGGGCCAAAGAGCAGGATGAGGGTGGTGAAGAACTCGGGCAGCGAGCTGCCAATGGCGTTGATCGTGGCGCCCTTGACGCCTGGCTTCATGTTACGCCCGAGGAAGTCGGCGGCGTCCTCGAAGGCGTTACAGGCGTACATAATGACGATGGAGGTAAAGACGATGACGAGCACCGAGGTGAACAACAGCACTGAGCTCTCCGATGATCAAAGACGCCGCGGGGCGTGGGCCGAGGCGGCGTGGGAGGGTGTCTGGTTTACTCGACCTTGAGGCTCAGACGTTGACGCCATAGTTACGCGCCAAGGGGCCAAGCCCGCCAGCGTAGCCCTGGCCGACGGCCTTGAACTTCCACTCCGTGTCGCGGCGATAGACCTCGGCGAAGATCATCGCCGTCTCGGTGCTCATATCCTCGGAGAGATCGTAGCGCGCGATCTCATTGCCGCTGACCTCATCGACGATGCGCACGAAGGCGTTGTTAACCATGCCAAAGTTCTGCTGGCGGCTGTCCGCCTCATGGATGGTGACGCAGATGGCGATGCGCAGCACATCCTTGGGGACCTTGGCGAGGTTGACCTTGATCTGCTCATCATCGCCGTCGCCGCCGCCGGTGAGGTTATCCCCCATGTGCTCCACGGCGCCATCGGGGGACTTGAGCTGGTTGTAAAAGATAAAGTCGGCGTCGCTGCGCACGCGGCCGTTTTGATTGAGCAAAAACGCCGAGGCGTCGAGGTCGAACTCGGCGCCGTCGGTGACGCGCTCATCCCAGCCCAGCCCGATGGTGATCTTGGTCAGCCCCGGGGCCTCCTTGGACAAGGAGATGTTGCCGCCTTTATTGAGAGATACTGCCATTTTGGGGCTCCTTTACGCTGAGACGAGGGCGCCTTCAGCCATAGGTCATGGTTGGAGTTTGCGGATGTTAGGCCGCGTTTTTTACGACTGTCAACTCAAGAGCGCCTTGATCTTCGATAAGGCGGTCGCGGCGGTCGAGGCGCGCTGGCGCGCTGAATCAGGCGGGCTTCTCGAAGGCGTAGCGGGTGATGGGCAGCCCTTGCTGGAGGCAGCGTCGCTCGCGATGCGTGAGGGGCAGATCAGCCTCCTCGAAGGGGATGGGGCCGCGCAGCGGCGTCGTCTCCAGCGCCGCTTGGATCTCCTCGGCGATGGCCGGCACATCGGACTTCACCCAGACACGCCCCTCCGGCGCCAGCAGCTCGTGCGTGCGCGCGGCGAAGGTCGAGTCCACCAAGCGCCGCTTGGCGTGGCGTGATTTCCACCACGGATCGGGGAAGTTGATGTAGAGGTGGCTGACGCTGCCCTCGCCGAAGAGGCTGGGCAGGAGCGCCTTGCCATCCCCCCAGATGATCCGCACGTTCTCTGGCCCCGCCTCGGCCAGCGTATGCGCTAAGACCCAGGGGTAGCGTCGCCGGATCTCGATGCCGACGTGATCCCGCTCGGGGAAGCGCTCGGCGAGGGCGCGCAGGAAGCGGCCTCGGTTAAAGCCGATCTCCAGGGCGAGCGGCGCGCGGCGGCCAAAGACCCCCGCCCAGTCAAAGGGGAGGAGGGCGGGATCGGGGTGCGTGTCGTGCCCACCCCGCGCTTGATCTCCAAAGAGCAGGCCGTTGAGGCAGAAGCGGGCGCTGGGGCCTTGAGGCTTCTCAAAGACGCCGCCTCTCATCCGAGGCATGAGGATCTCCAGTCCAATTAAGGTTGTGGGCGCGCCGCGTCGGGGCCGCCGTCGAGGCGATCGAGGACGCTGGCCTTGGGCAGCGCCTCATCGCCGGCCATCCGCTGGATGAAATCGGCGGTGCGCTCCCCCGCCACATGGCGATAGAGGAGCAGCGCGGTGAGCACGGCGATGAGGATGAGGAAGTTACCAAAGTTAAACGTGGACTTAGGCGCGATATCACTGGCCCGCGCCCGCTTGCGTTTGCGGCTCATGAGGCGTCCTCTGAGGGGCGCACGTCCTTGAGCCGCAGCGTCAAGCGCGCCCGACCATTTTGAAGCTCAATGTGTGGCGAGAAGAGGATGTCAACGGGGGCCTCGAAGAGATCGATGGCCTCGCTAAAGCGCCACCCCAGGGCATCACAGCCCAGCTCCTCCAAGCACACGCGGATGTGCCCGCCGTTGACGCGCTGCGCGCGCCCACGCACCCCTCGGGCGAGGAGGATCGGCGGCGGGTTGCCCTCACCAAAAGGCCCCAGCCGCTCGATGATTTGGGCGTCGAAGCGGCTAAAGCGGCGCGGCTCGATCTCCGCGTCGATGTGGAAGGCCAAGGCGCCCTCATCGGGGGCCTCCAAGGGGGCGGCCCCCAAAGCCTCGCGCAGCGCCGCGAGGCGGGCGATGGGCAAGGCGAGGCCCACGGCCATCTCATGCCCCCCCCAGCGCTCCAAGAGGGCGTCGCAGGCGCTGAGCGTGGCCTTGATGTTGACGTCGTGGGGGCTGCGGGCGCTGCCTCGATACTGATCCCCCACGCGCGCCAACAAGATCGCCGGGCGGTGGTAACGCTCCACCAGCCGCGCCGCGACGATGCCCATCACCCCCAAGTGCCAATGATCCCCCGCCAGGAGGAGCACGCGCCCCGCCTCCGCCTCGCCCGCCTCCACCCGCTCGATGGCCTCGCGGGTGGTGTGGCGCTCGATGGCCCGGCGGCGCACGTTCTCGGCCTCGATCTGACGCGCCAGGCCCCAGGACACGGCGCGATCCTCACAGATCAGCAACCGCAGGGCGGGCGTCGCGTCGCCGAGGCGCCCCGGCGCGTTGAGCCTGGGGCTGACGCGGAAGCCCAGATCCCGCGCGCTGAGGGCCACCGCCGAGATGCGACAGACGTTCATCAGCGCCGCCAGCCCCGCGCGGGGCTGCTTACGCATCCGCTCCACGCCTTGACGCACCCAGCGGCGGTTGAGCCCCGTCAAGGGCATCACGTCGGCGACGGTGCCCAAGGCCACCAGATCCACATAGGCGTGTGGATCGAAGGACGGCAGCGGGGCGACCTCGGCCAAGGCCAAGGCCAGCATATAGGTCACTCCTACGGCGGCCAGCGATCCATGCGCGGCCGCGCCGCAGCCACGCAGGGGGTTGAGGTGCGCCAGCGCTGGCGGGGGCGGATCGCTGGGGGGGTGGTGATCGATGATGATGACGTCCAGCCCGCGCGCTCGCGCGTAGGCGACCTCCTCATAGGCCGCCGCGCCGCTGTCCACGGTGATGAGCAGCCCCACGCCCCCCTCGATAAAGGCGTCGATCTGGGCCACGCTCAGCCCATAGCCGTCGCCGATCCGTGTGGGGATGTGATAGCCCGCCTCCACCCCGAGGTGATCGTGGAGGACCAGCCACAGGAGCGCCGCGCTGGTCAGCCCGTCCACGTCATAGTCCCCGTAGATGAGCACGCGCTCTCGCTCGGCGACCGCGCGGAGGATCCGCGTCGTCGCCGTGGGCATATCACACAAGGCCATCGGCGCGATGGGATCGCAGAGATCCCCGCTGAGATAGCAGCGGATCTCATCGACATCGCGAAAGCCGCGCCGCAGCAGGATCTGGGCGACGACCGACGGGATCGAGAGCGCCTGAGACAAGGCGTGGATATCAGGCTTGGGGATCGGGGAGATCACCCAGGGGCGATCTCCTCGGGGCATCAGCCGTTCCGCTTGGTGGCGAGGTAGCTGTCCATCGCTAAGACGGAGGGGCTGGCGATAAAGATGGAGGAGTAGGTTCCGACGATGACGCCGACGAGCATGGCGAAGGCGAAGTTCTGGATGATGCCGCCGCCCCAGATGTAGATGGCCAGCACCGCCAAGAAGGTGGTCACCGAGGTCAGGATCGTCCGCGAGAGGCAGTCATTGATGCTGAGGTTAACCGTGTCAAACAGGTTCTTACCCAAGCCCAGCTGGAGCGACTCACGGATGCGATCATAGACGACGATCGTGTCATTGAGGGAGTAGCCGACGATGGCCAACAGCGCGGCGATGATGGGCAGATCGAACTTGATGCCCAGCAGGCTGTAGATCCCGATGGTGATGCTCACGTCATGGAACAGGGCGATGACGGCGCCGGGGCTGTAGCGCAGATCAAAGCGGAAGCTGATGTAAAGCAGGATCATGCCCAAGGCATAGATCACAGCCAAGATGCCTTGGTTGCGCATCTGATGCCCTACGGCCTCACCCACCGACTCCAAGCGATCAATGCTGCGGAACTGACCGGTCTTGCCCGTCCAGCTGTAATACGCGGCTTGCTCCTTGGCGTTCTTGTCATCGAGGTCCCAGCCGTACTGTTGACCCATCGCGAGGTTAATCCGATCGCGGATGCCGGGGAGGTGGATGATAAAGACGGGGTTAACGCCCTCGCTTTGGCGCGTGAGCGTCGTGGTGGGGAAGCCCGCGCGATGCAGGGCGTCGATGAGCTTCTCCTCATCGGGGCTCTGGGCGAACTTTACTCGGATCTCCTCACCGGCCTCATCGTTATCGTCGTACATCTCCCACTTGGCCACGCCGCTGATGGTCTTCTTGGCGATGGCGCGCTCCTCGGGGGTCAACAGGCTCTGTGTGCGGCTGCGCACGAAGTAGCGGCCCGTGTCCTCCAAGCCATAGGTGACGATCTCGGGGTGATCGAGGCCCAGCGACTTCATCTGCTGCTGAAGCGCGCCGGTGTCAATGGGGGCCTTAAATGAGAGCAGCGCCTCGGTGCCACCGGCGAAGTCAATGCCGAAGTTAAGGCCCTTGGTGGCCACCAGCGCCCAAGAGCCCAAGACCAAGATGATCGAGAGGCTCACTGGGAGCTTGAGGTGCCCCAGAAAGTTAATGCGTGTACCTGGCTTAATGAACTCCACGATGACCTCCTCAGATGCTCATCTTCGCGGGCTCTTTGCCGCGGCCATACATACGATCAAAGATCAGGCGAGTGATCACCAGCGCCGTATACATGGAGCAGACGATGCCGATGCCGAGGGTGACGGCGAAGCCACGGATGGGACCAGAGCCGAACTGATAGAGGACCACCGCCGCGATACCTGTGGTGATGTTGGCGTCGAAGATCGCGCTAAACGCCTTCTCATAGCCCGCGTCGATGGCCTTACGGACACCCACGCCGGTGCGCAGCTCCTCGCGAATGCGCTCAAAGATCAACACATTGGCGTCTACGGCCATACCCACCGTCAGCACGATCCCGGCGATGCCGGGGAGGGTCAAGGTGGCGCCGAAGGCGGTCAAGCCAGCCAACATCAAGACCAGGTTCAACAACAAGGCGATGTTGGCGATGAAGCCCGCGCCCTTGTAGTAGATCAACATAAAGATGATGACGAAGATCATACCCAGCGCCACCGAGAGCTTCCCGGCCTCTACGGAGTCTGAGCCCAGCGTGGGGCCGACCTGGCTATCATAGAGCTTGCGCAGCGGGGCTTGCAGCGCGCCGCTCTTGAGGACCGCCACCAGCGCGGTGGCCTCCTTTTGGGCCTGTGGGCCGACTGAGCCCAGCTCGATCTGCACGCGACCGCCGCCGATGGGCTCCTTGATGCGCGGCGCCGAATAAACCATCTCATCGATCATGATGGCCATCAGCTCTTTGGTGAACTGCTTGGTCATCTCATAGAACTTATTGGCGTCCACCTGGTTAAAGCGCATATGAACGACTGGGCGGTTAAAGCTATCAAAGCCGACGCTGGCGTCTTCGACGTTCTCACCGCTCATACCGTGCTGACGGAAGAGATAGTGAAGCTGATAACCCTTAACGACGGCGGCCTCGGGATCAAACGCCTTGGACTTGCGCAGGAGCTTCTCTTGATCTTTGCTCAGGTTATCGATGGTGCTCAGCGTGGGGTCCTTGGGGTTGACGAAGATCTCCTCGAAGCCCACCAAGTGATCATCCTCGACCTGCCCCTCGGCCATATACTCCAAGATCTCGCGGCTGGTGCTGCGGATGGTGTTGCTGCTGGCATAGACGGTGTGAATCTTAAGATCCTCATCCAGGCCCTTTGGCCAAGCCTTCACGTCGGGCTTACGGCCCTTGATCTTGTCGAAGAAGGCGGAGATGTTCTCACGATCGACGATCTGGAAGTGGAGCTGACCGGTCTGGGAGAGCTTCTCCTTGGCCTGCCCGAACTCCTTCTCGCGCACGCCGGGGAGCTGAACGACCAGCTCGCTCTCGCCACGGCGTGAGATGGTGCTCTCAGCGACGCCGAACTCATTGATACGGCGCTCGATGGTCTCCATCGCCTGATCGAGAGAGTCTGAGCGGAACTGATCGATGTGCTCGGTTCGCATCCCCAAGACGATGGTCTTGGTCTCCTCATCATCGCTTTGGACGATAAAATCCGGGGCGTTGATGCGCAGGAACCGCTCATCGAGCTTCACCATGTCCTCGACCTGGGGGAAGGTGAGGGTGATCGTGGTGATCTCGTCGAGATCGGCGCCTTTGCCGGCCTCAGCCTTGACCCCCTTGACCCCCTTATCCTTCTCCATCTCGTAGACGATGGTCCCCGCGACCTGATTGGACTTGCGGCGCAGCGCGTCCTCGATGTCCACCTTGTATTGGAGGTGGATGCCGCCCTGGAGATCCAAGCCCAAGATCAACCTTTGGTTGAAGATCTTGGTAAACCACTCAGGGAGGGGCTCCTCTTCACCTTCGCCCGCGACCCCTACGAGGGTGGGGGTGAGCATCAAGACGGAGAGGACTACGAGGCCAGTCGCGACCGTAAGCCGCCATAGCCACTGACGATCCATCATTTATCCTTTTTCTCTGTGTCGGATGCCTCCGACGCGTAAAGAGAGACGCTGGAACGCATCACTTTCACTTTGACTTTCTCGCTGACCTCTAGGGTCAAGTCTTGCTCAGTGAGGGCGTGTACGGTCCCAATTAAACCACCGTTCGTGACAACGCGATCACCCTTCTTGAGGCGCCCCAGCATCTCACGGTGTTCCTTCTGCCGCTTTTGCTGTGGACGGATCAGGAAGAAGTAAAAAACCGCGAACATCAGGAGGAGAGGCATCGCGCTTTGTGCGCAGCTTGGCTGCCCTGCGCCTGAGTTGGCCTGGCTGACCGCGAAGGAGATGATCGATTCCATGAAATTCCAGAGCGCGCGCTCAGATGGTTGAAGAAGGACGCACTCCCCCCCGGGAGCGCGACGGGTGGAATTAGCAGATCGATCTTGAAGGCGCAAGCCTCGCGGCGTCGGCTTGAGGCCAATCGGAGCGGAGGGGCCTTGACAGGGGCCTCGGCCTTCGATCCGGGGCTCAGCCCGCGACGGCGGCGCGCCACGCGGCCAGGAAGGCGCCGAAGCGGCCCGCGCGGATCGCCGCGCGGATGTCCTCCATCAGCCGCAGATAGATCGAGAGGTTATGGATGGACAGCAAGCGATAGACGAGCAGCTCTTGGGCGACGAGCAGGTGACGCAGATAGCCCCGGCTAAACCGCTGGCAGGTGTAGCAGGCGCAGTTGGGATCGAGCGGCGCGTCATCGAGCCTGAAGCGGGCGTTGCGCAGGTTGATCCGCGCCCGGCCGCCGTCCACGAAGAGGCCGCCCTTGCGCGCGTTGCGGGTGGGCATCACGCAGTCGAACATATCCACGCCACGCGCGACGCCCTCGACCAGGTCGGTGGGGGTGCCCACGCCCATGAGATAGCGCGGCTTATCCTCGGGCAAGCGGGGCGCAGTGACCTCCAAGGTGGCGTACATCTGCGGGATGGACTCGCCGACGCTCAAGCCGCCCACGGCGAAGCCATCAAAGGGGTGGGCGGCCAGCTCTTCGAGGTGGCGCTGACGCAGCGCGTGATCGACGCCGCCTTGCACGATGGCGAAAAGGGCCTGGCGTGGGCTGGTGCGCGCCTCTAAGCAGCGCAGCGCCCAGCGCGTGGTGCGCGCCATGGCCTCCTCATGATCCTGTCTTGGCGCCGTGGAGGGCGCCAGGTGATCCAAGCACATGGCGATGTCGCTGCCGATGCTGGCCTGGATCTGCACAGCGCGCTCGGGGGTCAAGAACAGCTCGGCGCCGTTGACGTGGTTTTGAAAGCGCGCCCCCTCCTCGGTGATCTTGCGCCGCCCCGAGAGGGAGAGGATCTGAAAACCGCCGCTGTCGGTGAGCATGGAGCGGCGCCAGCCGCCCATCTTGTGCAGGCCGCCGAGGGCCTCCAGCGCCTCGATGCCGGGGCGAATCGCCAGGTGATAGGTGTTGCCCAGGATGATCTGCGCGCCGAGGGCTTCCAGATCGACATAATCGAGCCCTTTAACCGAGCCGACGGTGCCCACGGGCATAAAAACGGGGGTCTGAACCTCACCGCGCGTGGTGGTGAAGCGGCCCAAGCGGGCGTGCGTCTCGGCGCAGCGCGCCTCAAGCCGAAAATTTAGATCCATCGTCCATCCTCACGGCTCAAGATCATGGCGTCGCCGTAGCTGTAGAAGCGCATCCGCGCGGCGACGGCCTGCTGATAGGCGTCGAGGACGCGCGCGCGGCTGGAGAGCGCGGCGACGAGCATCAAGAGCGTGCTCTCGGGGAGGTGAAAGTTGGTCAAAAGCCCATCGACGATCCGAAACTCGAAGCCGGGGCGGATAAAGATCTCTGTGTACTCGAATTGATCGGCGATCTGCGCCTCGGCGCCTCGCGCGGCGGCCTCCAAAGCCCGCACAACGGTCGTCCCCACGGCGATCACGGGCCGCCCGCTGCGGATCAACGCCCATGTCGCCTGGGGGATACGAAAACGCTCGGCGTGCATGACGTGATCATCGAGGCGATCGGCGCGCACGGGGCGGAAAGTGCCTGGCCCCACATGCAAAGTCAGCGTGGTGATGGCCACCCCTTTGGCCCGCAGCGCGTCGAGCAAGGCGGGGGTGAAGTGGAGGCCCGCCGTGGGGGCGGCCACGGCGCCGGGGTGGCGCGCAAAAACCGTCTGATAACGCTCCAAATCCGCCTCATCGGCCTGGCGCTCGATATAAGGCGGCAGCGGCACCTCGCCATACGCCTCCAACCAGCCCCAGAGATCCTCAACGGGCAGCTCCAGGGTGCTCGTCTCATCCTCACGCCGTGGCCCCAGGGCCGCCGTCACCCCTCCCGGCAGCGCCAGCCGCGCGCCGGGCTTGAGGTTGCGCCCCCGCAGCAGCGCCGCGACCCGACCTGGCCCCAGCGGCTCGATGATAAAGACCTCCACCTGCCCCCCGCTCTCCTTATGCCCTCGCACGCGCGCGGGGACGACCTTGGTGTCATTGAGCACCAAGACCTCATCCCCTCGAAAGAGATCGAGGATCGTATGGAAGGGCGTGATCGTGGGGGGCAGCCCTGGCAGCAGGCGCAGCAAGCGGCTCTCATCGCGACGCGCGGCGGGGCGCTGAGCGATCAGCTCAGGGGGGAGATCAAAGTGAAAGTCTTGGCGTCTCATGGGCGGCGGAGCCTAGCGGATCGACGCCCAGGGGGGAAGGTCAGCGGCGCCGCCGTGGGGATCGCGCCGTTGATCAAGATCAAAGAGCCGCGCCTTTTGGCGTGATAAGGCCATCCCGATGAGCAGACTGGGCTTTCTGAGCCTTGATGATCATGGGGGATAAGCGCATGATGCGCGCCTCATGCCCCAAGGCGAGGGCGCCCCAACCTCCCGAACCCAATGGAGGCCAACAGTCATGAACCACCTCGGCGTCATCGGCACCAGCCACAAAGTCCGCTCAGTCAAGGAGATCGCCCGCTACCACCTTGGGGGCGATCCCACGCCTCAGTTGACCCGCTTGAAGGCCGCGTTGGATCTTGAAGACCTCCTGCTCCTCTCCACCTGCAACCGCGTCGAGTTTTGGTATCGCGCGGCGCCCGAGGCCGATGGGCGAGCGATCTTTGATGGCCTGATGGGCTTCTACCAAGACGCGCTGGGCTCGGCGCTCAACCCCGATGACTTCTACCAGCTTGAGCGCGGCGAGGCTGCGCGCCACTTGATGCGCGTCTCCGCCTCGCTTGACTCCCTCGTCGTCGGCGAGATCCAGATATTGGAGCAGCTCAAGGCGGCGCACGCCCGCGCCTTGGACGCCCGCCTCGCCGGGGCGGGGATCACCCGGCTGCTGGAGATCGCCTACCAAGCGGTCAAGGAGATCCGCCGAGACACGCGGCTGACCGAGGGGCTGGTCTCGGTGGCCTCCCTCGCCGCCGTCGAGGTGCTGGCCCATCACGAGGAGACGCCCAGGGTGCTGCTCATCGGCGCGGGCGAGACGATGGCCGAGGCGGGGACGCGGCTCAAGGACAACCCCACGCAGCGGCCCATCCGCTTCCTCGTCACCAACCGCACGGCCAGCAAGGCGGCGGCGCTGGCCGAGCGGCTTGAGGGCGAGGCGCTGCCTTGGGCCGAGGTCTTCGCCGAGGCCCCCTCGGTCCACGCCGTGATGATCGCCACCTCGGCGCCCAGCCCCGTGCTGACGCGCGCGGCGCTGACGCGCCTCATCGACAAGCGCGTGAACCCCAGTCGCCCGCTCTTGGTGCTCGATCTCAGCCAGCCCTCTGACGTGGCCGCCGCCGATCTACCGGGCTTGAAGGTCGTCTCCATCGAGGATCTGCGCGCCCGCGCCGAGGACAACCTCCAAGCGCGCCGCGAGCAGGCGCTTTTGGCGGAGCGGATCATCGAGGGCAAGCTGACGTTGATGGAGCGCCGCCTCGCCGACCAGGTCGTTGGCCCCGCCGTGGGCATGATCCAGCGCCGGTTTAGCGCCATGATGACGCGCGAGGTCCACCACCTCATCGAGCACCAGCTGACCGGCCTCAACGCCGACCAGATCGCGCAGCTGGAGCGCTGGGCGGCCTCCACGGCCAAGCGGCTGGCGGGGATTCACCTTGAGCACGCCAAGCGAATGCTCGTCGCTTGCAGCCACTGCCCGCCCGAGGCGCCCTGCCTCGCCGCGATGGGCCTCAAGAACAAGTACCTTGAAGACGACAGCGCCTCATCCTGCCCGCACGCCAGAGCCCATGGGTGAGCCGACGCGGCGCTCTCCCTCAACCCTCTCAGACCAAGAAGACCTCGATGCCTCACCCGATGCTTAAAATCGGCACGCGCGGCAGCGCCCTCGCCCTCTGGCAAGCAGAGACGATCCGCGCCCTGCTCAGCCCGCACGCCCCCTGCGAGATCCACATCGTCCACACCTCTGGGGACAAAGATCAGCAGACCTCGCTCACCCAGCTGCGCGCGCCGGGCTTCTTCACCAAGGAGCTGGAGCGCGCGCTGCACGCCGGTCATGTGGATCTCGCGGTCCACAGCCTCAAGGACGTGCCCACGCAAGACCCCGAGGGGCTTGAGCTGATCGGGATCATGCGGCGCGGCGATCCGCGCGACACGCTCTTGATCAACCCCGAGGCGTGGATCGAGGGGGCCGAGGGGCTGCCGCTCAAGCCCGGCGCGCGGGTCGGCACGGGCTCCAACCGTCGCCGGGCGCAGCTGCGCCGCCTGCGCCCGGATCTGGAGCTGCTGGACCTGCGCGGCAACGTGCCGACCCGCCTGGACAAGCTGCGTCGGGGCGACTACGACGCCATCTTGGCCGCCGAGGCGGGCCTACAGCGCCTTGAGATCGATCGCGCGGGCCTGATCAGCCTGCCGCTCGACGTCTCGGGCTTCGTGCCGGCGCCGGGGCAAGCCGCCGTGGCCGTGCAGATGCGGATCGGCGACCCACACACCGCCCTCGTGCGTGAGGCCATGCACGATCAGCTCACCGCCCAGGCGATCCAGGCCGAGCGTGGGCTGATGCGGCGCTTGGAGGGGGGCTGCCAGCTGCCCTTGGGGGTCCACGCCCGCCCCGAGGGCGAGGGTTGGCGCCTCTGGGTGTCCTCCGCGCCCGCCCCCGCGCCCGGCGCGCTGCCTGATCCCAGCGGCGAGGCCCTCGATCTGCGCGGTGATGACCCCGCCGCGCTGGCCGATCAGGCGTTTAAGGCCCTGCGCCCCCTCGATGGGCGTCAGTTGGTGATCACGCGCGCGGAGTCGGCGCCCCTCGCCGCCGCCTTGCGCGCCCTTGGCGCCCAAGTTTACCTGCGCCCCGCCTTGGAGATCGTCTTCCAAGACGTGATGATCGACGCGGCGGGCGTGGATTGGGTTTTCTTCAGCAGCGCCAATGGGTTACGCGGCCTAAAACGGCTGATTTCGCTGCCCACCACCGCCCGCTACGCCGTGGTGGGGCCGCGCACGGGCCGCGCCCTCGCCGCGGAGGGCCTCAAGCCCGAGATCCAAGCCGCCGGGGGCTGCGCGGCGGGCCTCGTCGATGACTTTTTAGCCCTTAATTTGCCCCCGCAGCGCGTGCTTTGGCCCGTCGGCGACCTCGCCGACGCCGCCGCCGCCGCGCGGCTGGAGGCGGCGGGCCATACAGTGCGCCGTGAGATCGTCTATCACACCCGCGCGCCCGCCCAGATCGAGGGCTTAGAGGGCCTCGCGCGGCCCGAGCTGATCTTCTACAGCCCCTCCGCCTTCCATCACCTCCGCGCCGTGGGCATCCCCGAGGGCGCGCGGCTCATCTCTATCGGGGCGACCACCAGCCAGGCCATCCGTGAGGCGGGCTTCGAGGTCGCGTGTCAGGCCAAAGCGCCCACCACCGCCAGCTTGATCGAGGCTTTGACCCTATGAGCACCCTCAACCGTCGCCCGCGGCGCCTCCGCGTCACCCCCGCGATGCGTGATCTCGTCGCCGAGGCGCGCGTCCACCCCCGCCAGCTGATCCAGCCACACTTTGTCCTCCCCGGCGTCAACCGCCGCGAGCCGATCGCCAGTATGCCGGGCATCGAGCGGTTATCGGTGGATCTGCTCTTGGAGGTCGTCGCCGAGGATCTCCAGCTGGGGATTGGCGCCGTGCTGCTGTTTGGCCTGCCCACCGCCAAGGACCCACGCGGCGACTGCGTGGCCGATCCCGACAGCCCCGTCACCCGCGCCGTCGCCGCCCTCAAGGCCCGCTTCGGCGCTGATCTCATCGTGATGACCGATGTCTGCTTATGCGCCTACACGGATCACGGTCACTGCGGGCTGCTCAGCGACGAGGGCGAGATCCTCAACGATGAGAGCCTGCCCAACCTCGTCAAGATGGCCGTGGCCCACGCCAAGGCGGGCGCCGACGTGGTGGCCCCCTCGGACATGATGGATGGCCGCGTCGAGGCCATCCGCGCGGGGCTCGACGCCGAGGGCCTCAGCCACGTCACCTTGATGAGCTACTCGGTCAAGTACGCCTCGGCCTACTACGGCCCCTTCCGCGACGCCGCCGACTCGGCGCCCACCTCGGGGGACCGCCAGACGCATCAGATGGACGCGCGCAACGTCCGCGAGGCCCTGCGCGAGCTGGATTTGGATCTGGAGGAGGGCGCCGACATCGTCATGGTCAAGCCCGCCCTGGCCTACCTCGACGTGATCCGCGCCGTGGCCGAGCGATCCAGCGTGCCGGTGGCCTGCTACAACGTCAGCGGCGAGTACAGCATGGTCAAGGCCGCCGCCGCGCGGGGCTGGATCGACGAGGCCAAGGTGGTCCGCGAGACGCTCCACGCCTTCGCCCGCGCGGGCGCCGATCTGATCATCACATATCACGCGCGCTCAGCGCTCAAGGGGGGCTGGTTATGAGCACGAAACGATCTGAGGCGCTCTTCGCCGAGGCGCGCCAGCTGATGCCCGGCGGGGTCAACTCGCCGGTCCGCGCTTTTCGTTCAGTGGGTGGCACGCCGCGCGTGCTCGTCGAGGGCAAAGGCGCCTACGTCACCGACGCCGATGACAACCGCTACATCGATCTTGTCGGCTCATGGGGGCCATTGATCGCCGGTCACGCTCACCCCAAGGTGGTCAGCGCCATCACCGCAGCGGCGCAGCGCGGCACGACCTTTGGCGCCCCGTGTCCAGACGAGATCGAGCTGGCGCGGCGGGTGATCCAGGCGGTGCCCATCGCCGAGAAGGCCCGCTTCGTCAGCTCCGGCACCGAGGCCGTGATGACGGCTGTTCGTTTGGCTAGAGGTTTTACCAAGCGCGACCGCGTCGTGGTCTTTCAAGGCTGCTATCACGGCCACTCTGACGCCCTCCTCGTCTCCGGCGGCTCGGGGATCGCCACCTTGGGGCTGGCCTCCACGGCGGGGGTCACGGCGGGGGCCGTCGCCGACACCTTTATCCTGCCCCTCGACGACGAGGAGGCGGTCAATCGGCTCTTTGATGAGCACGGCGCGACCCTGGCGGCGGTGCTCATCGAGCCCATCCCCGCCAACTCCGGCCTGCTGCTCCAGCGCCAGCCCTTCTTGGAGCTGCTGCGGCGGCGCTGCACGCAGCACGGCGCCCTCTTGATCTTCGATGAGGTCATCTCCGGCTTCCGCGCCAGCCGGGGCGGCGCGGGGCCACGGCTGGGGATCACCCCCGACATCGTCACCTTAGGCAAGATCGTCGGCGGCGGCCTGCCCGTCGGCGCCGTCGTCGCCTCGGCCAAGATCATGAACACGCTGGCCCCCGATGGCCCCGTCTATCAAGCGGGCACCCTCTCGGGGAACCCGCTGGCGATGGCCGCTGGCGTCGCCACCCTCGATCTGCTGGATGAGGCGGCCTATACCCGCCTGGAGGTCATGGGCGCTCGGCTGCAAGCGGGGCTGGAGGCGCAGCTGGCGGCCAAGGGCGTGGCGGGGCACGTCGTCCGCGTCGGCTCCATCCTCTGGCTGACCTTCAGCGCCGAGGCGCCCCGCGCGGCCTGGTCAGACGCCGAGGCCGTGGCCCGCTACGCCGCCTTCCACGCCGCCATGCTGGCGGAGGGCGTCTACATGGCCCCCTCGGCCTATGAGGTGGCCTTCCTCAGCTTGTCCCACGGCAAAGCCGAGGTGGACGCCATCATCGCGGCGGCGGGCCGCGCCTTGGAGGCCTTATGATCACGCCGCTGATCGTCCGCGCGCTCAAGAATGAGGTCGTCGAGCGCACCCCCGTGTGGTTTATGCGTCAAGCGGGGCGTCACCTCCCCGAGTACCGCGCGCTGCGTCAGCGTCACAGCTTTATGGAGCTGTGCTACACGCCTTCGCTGGCGGCGGAGGTGACGCTCCAGCCCGTGCGCCGCTACGGCGTCGATGGCGCCATCCTCTTCTCCGATATCCTGCTCGTGCTCGACGCCATGGGCGCGGGCGTGCGCTTCGAGCCCGGCCCAATCATCGACCGCCCCGTGACCTGCGCGGCGGACATCGACAAGCTCAAGCCGGTTGATCCTCATGCGGATCTGGGCGCGGTGCAGGCGGCCATCAAGCTGATCAAGGCGGAGCTGCCCCCCAGCGCGGCGATGCTGGGCTTCGCGGGCGCGCCCTTCACCCTGCTGACCTACCTCCTCGATCATCACGGCCCGCGCGGGCTGCTCAAGAGCCGCGCCTTCTTGCTCGATGAGCCCGCCTTGGCCGCGCGGCTCCTCGATAAGCTCGCCACCGCCAACGTCGCCCAGCTGGCGGCGCAGATCGAGGCCGGCGCGCAGGCGGTGCAGCTCTTCGACACCTGGGGCGGCAGCCTCACCCCTGCCCTGTGGCGGCGCTTCGCCGCGCCTTACGCGCGTAAGGTCTTTGAGGGCCTGCGCGCCCTGGGGCACGCGGCGACGCCTATGATCTACTTTACGCGGGGCACGGCGGGCCTCTTGGGCCACCTCAAGGAGGCGGGCGCCGACGCTTATGGCGTGGACTGGACCTGCGATCTGGCCAAAGCCCGCGCCACCTTGGGCGCGGAGACGCCGGTGCAGGGCAACCTCGATCCGGCGGTCCTGCTCAGCGCCACGGCGGATCTCAACGCGGAGGTGGCGGCGGTCCTGAAGGCGGCGGGGCCGCGCGGTCACGTCTTCAACCTCGGCCACGGGGTCGATCAGGACGTTGATCCCGCGCGCTTCCAGGCGACCGTGGAGGCCGTGCGGCGTCTCTCTGAGGCTCAACACGCCTAAACGGCCCTCCCCTGCCGCTCCAACCTTGACCAAGAGAAGCCATGAGAGCCGCCGAGATTATCCAGACCCTCAAGCGGGCGGATCGCCCCGCGCCGAGGTACACCAGCTACCCGCCCGCCAATCACTTCTATGATCTGGAGCCCGAGCGCTATGAGTGGGCCTTGGCGCGGGCCTCCGCCGACGCGGAGACGCCGCTGTCGGCCTATGCTCACCTGCCCTTCTGTCACCGCATCTGCGATTACTGCGGCTGTCACTCCATGCTGGCGCCCTCCAAGGGGCGCGGCGCCGTCGATGATTACCTCAACGCCATGGCGCGGGAGGTGGCCCTCGTCGCCGCTCGGCTGGGGCCGCGACGTCAGCTCAGCCAGCTCCAGTGGGGCGGCGGCACGCCCAACTTCCTCAGCGCCTCAGAGATGGTCCGCTGCTTTCGCCTCTTCGATGACGCCTTCACCTGGACGACGGGCGCTGAGCGCGGCGTGGAGATGGACCCTTCCGTCTTAAAGGCGGATCAGCTCCAGGCGCTCAAGGAGATCGGCTTCAACCGCCTCAGCTTCGGCGTCCAAGACCTCGATGAGGAGGTCCAGCGGCTCATCGGGCGCCATCAGAGCCCCGCCAAGACCCGCCGCGCCGTCGAGCTGGCCCGCGCCTATGGCTTTGAGAGCGTCCACCTCGACTTGGTTTATGGCCTGCCCGGCCAGACCCGCCAGCGTTTGCTGGCGACGCTGCGCGAGGTCATCGCCCTGGGGCCTGATCGGCTCTCGCTCTTTGGCTTCGCCTACTTGCCTCAGCTGCGCCCCCTCCAGCGTCAGATCGACGCCTCGCGCCTCCCCGATCCCGAGACGCGCGCGGCGCTCTACGCCGAGTCGGTTGAGCTGCTGACCACCCACGGCTATGAGCGCATCGGTATGGATCACTTCGCCCGCCCCGATGACGCCCTGAGCGTGGCCCAGCGCGCGCGACAGCTCCACCGCAACTTCCAGGGCTACACGGTGCAGGCCTCCCCCGACATGATCGGCTTTGGCGTCTCGGCCATCAGCGACATCGCGGGCTGCTATGCCCAAAACGCCAAGGATTTAGAGGCGTACTACGCCCGCGTGGCCGCCGACACGCTGCCCATCGTCCGCGGCTTCGAGCTTTCGGCGGAGGATCGCCTCCGCCGCGCGCTGATCACTGAGCTGATGTGCAATCTCCGCCTCGACTTCGCTGAGTTCGAGGCCCGCTTCCCCGCCGCCGCGCCCTTCGCCGCGCGCTACGGCGAGCCCCTGGCGCGCCTGGCGGCCCTGCGCGATGAGGGTTATTTGACCTACGATGATCGTCATATCGAGATGGCGCCTCACGCCTGGCCCCTCGTCCGCCTCGTCGGCCTCGCCTTCGACGAGTACGCCGCCCAAGACGCCAGCCGCTACTCCCAGATCGTCTAGAGCTTGTCCATGAACGACACCATCGCCCTCGTCGGCCTCGTGCTGGGCAGCCCCAGCGGCCCCGAGGAGGTTGAGCCCTTCCTCACCGAGCTGTTTCTCGACGCTGAGATCATCAAGCTGCCCTTTCAGCGCTTCTTGGGGCCGCTGATCGCCAAGCGCCGGGCGCCCAAGGCCACCGCGCGCTATCAGATCATCGGCGGCGCCTCGCCGCTGATGCGGATCAGCCGCGCGCAGCTGGAGGCCACCGCCGAGGTCTTGGCCCAGCGCGGCGCGCGGGTGAAGCCCTACCTCGTCGCCCGCTACCTCGGCCCGCGCGCCAAGGATGTGCTGGCGGAGATCCGCGCCGAGGGGATTAAGCGGATCGTGGCGCTGCCGCTCTACCCTCACCGCTCCATCACCACCACCGGCTCGGCCTTCACCGATCTGGAGGCCGCCCGCGCGCCGGGCGATCCCGAGATCCTCCGCCCCGGCGTGTGGTGTGCTCACCCGCGCTATATCAAGGCCCTCGCCGAGACCGTGCGTGAAGCCCTGGCAGATTTCGACGCGACGCCGCATCTGCTGTTGGCCGCACACAGCATTCCCCTCAAGGTCGCCCGCGATGATCCCTATCAAGGCGAGATCCTGGAGACGGGCCGCGCGCTGCGCGAGGCCCTGGGCTGGAGCGGGCCTTATAGCCACGCCTATCAGAGCCGCGTCGGGCCAATCCGCTGGCTGGAGCCAGATACGGGCGTGGAGATCCGCCGCCTCGCCGCCGAGGGGGTCCGTGAGGTGCTCGTCGTGCCGCTGAGCTTCGTCTCTGATCACCTAGAGACGCTGTTTGACCTCGACTATGACCTGGCCAATGAGGCCAAGGCCGCCGGGGTGACGCGCTATGTCCGCGCGGCGGCGCTCAACACCCGGCCCATGTTCATCGAGGCCCTCGCCGATCTGGTCGAGGGCTGCTTAGAGGAGGCTGAAGCGTGAAGCGCATCGCGATCATCGGCGGCGGCGTCTCAGGGCTCGCCATCGCGTGGCACCTGCGCGATCTGGACGTGGAGGCGCGGATCTATGAGGCGGCAGGCCGCGCGGGCGGCAAGATCCAAAGCGAGGCCCTCCAAGGCGGCTTCCTCGCCGAGGCGGGGCCCAATGGCTACCTCAACAGCGAGCCCGCCACGGAGCGCCTGATCGCCTCGCTGGATCTCGTCGATGCGCTGGAGCCCGCCTCGGCGCGCTCAGACACCCGCTTTGTTTATGGCCACGGGCGGCTGATCCCCGTGCCCACCAAGCCGCTGGCCTTCCTCACCTCGCCGCTCTTGCCCCTGGCGGGGCGGCTGCGGGTGCCCTTGGAGCTGTTTCGGGGGCCGGGCCCCGAGGGCGAGGAGGAGACGGTCCGTCAGTTCGTCCGCCGCCGCCTCGGCGTACACATGGCCGACGTGATGATCGACGCGATGGTGTCGGGGATCTACGCCGGTGACATCGACGCCTTGTCGATGAAGGCGGCCTTCCCCCGCCTGGTGGAGATCGAGGCGACCTATGGCGGGCTGCTCAAGGGGATGCGGCAGATCACCAAGGCGCGTAAAGCGGCGGGGGAGACGCACACGGCGGTGACGGGGCAGCCGCGCGGGCGCTTGACGGCCTTTAAGGGCGGCATGGGCGCGTTGACAACCCAGCTGGCGGCGCGGCTTGAGGATCAGATCGAGCTGGGCCGCGCCGCCGTGAAGCTGGCGCGAGGCGCGGGCGGGGGCTATCAAGTCACGCTTGAGGGGGGCGCCGTCGTCGAGGCCGATGAGGTCGTCTTGGCCTTGCCCGCCCCGCCCCTGGCGGCGCTCTTGGAGGAGCTGGCGCCCGCCGCCGCTGAGGCGCTGCGGGCCATCCCCTACGCCAGCGTCGTGGTCCTGGGCTTGGCCTTCCGCCGCGAGGACGTGGGTCACAGCCTCGACGGCTTCGGCTTCCTCGCCCCACGCCACGCGGGCCTGCGCAGCCTCGGCGTGCGCTTCTCCTCCAGCACCTTCAGCGGCCGCGCCCCTGAGGGCCACGTCTTCTTCGAGGCGCTCATCGGCGGCGCGCATGATCCCGAGGCCGTGACGCTGAGCGATGATGATCTGCGCCAGATCGTGCTCGATGAGCTGCGTGGGCCGCTTGATCTAAAGGCTGATCCGCTCTCTGTCGTGATCTATCGCTATACACACGCGATCCCTCAGTACACCTTGGGGCACCTTGAGCGCGTGGCCCAGGTCGAGGCTGCGGTTGAGCCCTTGGAGGGGCTCCATCTGGCGAGCAACGCGCTGTATGGGATCGCCATGAACCTGTGCTTGGTCCGCGCGGAGGCGGTCGCCACGCGCATCAAACATTAAAGTGTGCTTGGCCCTTGTCCTGATCACCCCGCTGGGTTCTCCTTCACACACCTTGCGGTCGCGCCGCGCCCGCGTCCCCGTTGATTCCTGCCTCTGAGGAGTTGACCGTCGGGAGGAGATCAAGATGTACGCTGTCGAGGTCGCTGATTTTGGAGAGAAGGGCCGCGGGGTCATTGGCACCCAGGCCATCTTGATGGGTGATCTTATCGAGCGCTGCCCTGTGATCATCGTGCCCTCAGCGCAGCGCGATCTCCTCAAGCAAACCGTGCTCTCTGAGTATTACTTTAACTGGCCTTTTATCTGGTCCGATCAAGGGGGGCCAGCGGTGGCGATTGTCCTGGGTTACGGCTCGCTCTACAACCACGCATATGATCCCAACGTGCGCATCGAGCTGAACCCGATCACGCAGAGCGCGGATGTCTACGCGGTGCGGGATATCGTCAAGGGCGAGGAGCTGACCCATAACTACGGCGGGCGCCCTCAGAGCGAGGCGAGCGTGGGCTTCAAGGTGCGCTGAGGGCGCGCCGCATCGCCACGCCCCCTCGAAAATCCGCGCGCCGAGCGCGACCAAGATCCCCCCTCTAAAATCTAACCCATGCGTAAGGGTTGGGGATTGACTTATCCCGACCCGATGAGTACATTCGCGCGCCGCTGGAGGAGGGCTCTATGTCCCGAGAAAACTTGCTCAAGATAGGGGCGCTGGCCCGCACGACCGATAAGACGGTCCGCGCGCTGCACCTCTATGAAGAGATGGGCCTGCTCTCCCCCTCCGCGCGCTCCCCCGGGGGGTTTCGCCTCTATGATGAGGCCAACGTCGAGCGCATCCGCTATATCGATCGGCTCCAAAAGCTCGACTACTCCCTCACCGAGATCCGCGCGCTCTTGCAGAGCTGGCGCGAGGGCGAGACGCCGCGCGAGGCGATGGCCTCCATCGAAGACGTCTACCGCGCGCGCTTGATCGAGGTCCGCGAGAGCATCGCTGAGCTTGAGGGCCTGGCCCTTGAGCTGGAGCGGAGCTTGGACTTCTTGGAGGGCTGCCATGACTGCGGGCAGTCCACCGCGCCCGTCGCCGCGTGTCGCTGCTGTGAGCGCCCCGATCCGAGCGGCCAGGTGTCGTTGATCACCGGGCTGGCGAGTCATTGAGGAAGGCTGAGAGAGATGAAGCTGCCCATTTACATGGATAACCACGCCACGACGGCCTGCGATCCGCGCGTCGTCGAGGCCATGCTGCCGTACCTGACCGAGCACTTCGGCAACGCCGCCAGCCGCAATCACAGCTTTGGGTGGACCGCGGAGCAGGCCGTCGATAAGGCGCGGGCGCAGATCGCGGCGCTGATCGGCGCCTCCGCCCGCGAGATCGTCTTCACCAGCGGGGCCACCGAGTCGGACAACGCGGCCCTCAAGGGCGTCGCCGAGTTCTACGCCAGCCGGGGCAAGCACATCATCACCCAGGCCACCGAGCATAAGGCCGTCATCGACTCCGCCCGCGCCCTGGAGCGTCAGGGCTATGAGATCACCTGGCTGCCCCTCGACACCGAGGGCTTAGTCAAGCCCGAGGACGTGGCCGCGGCCATCCGCCCCGATACGATCCTCGTCAGCGTCATGCACGGCAACAACGAGATCGGCACCGTCCAGCCCATCGCCGAGATCGGCGCGGTGTGCAAGGCCCGCAAGGTGTTGTTCCACACCGACGCGGTGCAGACGGCGGGCAAGCTGCCCATCGACGTGGAGGCGATGGGCGTCGATCTGCTCTCGCTGTCCGCCCATAAGATGTATGGCCCCAAGGGCATCGGCGCGCTGTATGTGCGGCGCAAGCAGCCCCGCGTGCGCGTCGCGCCGCTCATCCACGGCGGCGGTCATGAGCGTGGGATGCGCTCAGGGACCCTGCCCGTGCATCAGATCGTCGGCTTCGGCGCGGCGGCGGCCCTGGCGATGGAGGAGATGGAGGCGGAGACGGCGCGGCTGATCGGCCTGCGTGAGCGCCTGCGTGAGCGCCTCGTGGCGGAGATCCCCGAGTGCCACCTCAACGGCAGCCTGGAGTGTCGCCTGCCGGGCAACTTGAACATGAGCTTCGCCTTCGTCGAGGGCGAGTCGCTGCTGATGGATCTCAAGGATGTGGCCGTCTCCAGCGGCTCGGCCTGCACCTCGGCCAGCCTGGAGCCCAGCTATGTGCTGCGGGCCTTGGGCGTCGAGGATGAGCTGGCCCACTCCAGCATCCGCTTCGGCATTGGCCGCTTTAACACGCAAGAAGAGATCGACTTCGTCGCCGAGCGCGTGATCAAGGCCGTGAGCCGCCTCCGCGCGCTGTCCCCCCTCTGGGAGATGCACCAAGAGGGGATCGATTTAAAGAGCGTCCAGTGGACCGCGCATTAAAGGGGAACAAAGATGGCCTATAGCAATGACGTGATTGATCACTACGAGAACCCCCGCAACGTCGGCACGCTCGACAAGGCTGATCAGAACGTGGGGACGGGCCTCGTCGGCGCGCCGGCCTGTGGTGACGTGATGCGCCTCCAGATCCGGGTCAACGATGACGGCGTCATCGAGGACGCCCGCTTCAAGACCTATGGCTGCGGCTCGGCGATCGCCAGCTCCAGCCTGGTCACCGAGTGGGTCAAGGGCCGCACGCTCTCTGAGGCGATGGACATCAAGAACATCGAGATCGCAGAGCACCTGGCCTTGCCGCCCGTCAAGATCCACTGCTCAGTCTTGGCCGAGGACGCCATCCGAGCCGCCATCGCGGACTACAAGCAAAAGAAGGAAGCGAAGTAGATGATTCAGCTTACGGACATGGCCGCCACCAAGGTGGCTGACCTCATCAGCCGTCGCGCCAACGAGACGATGGGCCTGCGCGTCGGTGTGCGTGGCGGCGGGTGCTCTGGCTTTACCTATTTCTTGGAGTTCGTCGAGAAGCCCATGGAGGGTGATCGCGAGCTGGACTCCAACGGCGTCAAGCTCTTTATCGACCCCAAGAGCTACCTCTACCTGATGGGCACGACCGTCGATTACGTCGATGGCTTAGCGGGGGCGGGCTTTAAGTTCGACAACCCCAGCGCGCGGCGCACCTGCGGCTGTGGCGAGAGCTTCAGCGTCTAGACCTTCAGCGTCTACTTGCGCGGAGGGGCGCGAACCGTCAGGGTGTCGCGCCCATTTTTTTTCGCCCAACCCTGATCGATGGCGGGGCGTTGAGCCGAGAGCGGCGCCTGCCAGAGAGGTCTCCGTGAACTGCTGGCAATGCGGCGCCGCTGAGGCTGCGCTCTTCTGTAAACAGTGTCAGGCCCTTCAGCCGCCCAACCCCAACGACGATCACTTCAAGCGCCTGGGCCTCCAAGCCCGCTTCGCCTACAGCGAGGAGGAGATCGTCACCGCGCACCGCGCGCTCCAGCGCCGCGTCCACCCGGATCGCTTCGTGGGGCGTGGCCCGCTTCAGCGGCGCTTATCGCTGTCGCACGCGGCGGCGCTCAACGACGCCCTGGCCACCCTGCGTGAGCCCAGCCGCCGCGCGGAGTACCTCCTCAAGCTGCGGGGGCGGCCCCTGGACGACGCCCGTGATCCCATCCAGCTCGACCCCTGCTTCTTGATGGAGATCATCGAGCTGCGCGAGGCCCTCGGCGAGCTTAAAGACGCCGACGCCCATGTGGAGCGGGGGCGCATCGCCTTGGAGGTGGCTGAGCGCGTGGAGGGCCTCCTCAAGCAGCTGGGCGAGGGCCTCGACGGAGATCGACCGCTCAACATCTTGGCGCAATACGCCGCGCAGCTGCGCTACCTGCGGCGGATCTTGGAGGAGCTTGAAGGGCTCCAGTTAGGAGAGGGGTGATGCCCGCCATTGGGATCGATCTAGGGACGACCAACAGCCTCGTGGCGGTGGTCCGTGAGGGGCGCGCGGCGGCGCTCTGCGACGCGGACGGCGCCGCGCTCCTGCCCTCCGCCGTCTACTACGCCCCCGACGGGGCGATCTTGGTCGGCGCCGAGGCCTACGCCTACGCCGTCTCTGCCCCCAAGGACGCCATCCTCTCGGTCAAGCGGCTGATGGGGCGCACCGTCGAGGAGATCGAGGCCGAGGCGCTGGGCACCTTGGCGTTGGGCCAAGAGGGCGGCAGCATCCAGGTCAGCGCGGGCGGCGCCGCTCGCACCCCGGTGGAGATCTCGGCGGAGATCCTCAAGGCGTTGGCGCGGCGCGCGCGCGAGGCGCTGGGCGAGGGGGTCACCCAGGCCGTCATCACCGTGCCTGCCTACTTCGACGACGCCCAGCGCAGCGCCACGCGCCAAGCGGGCCGCCTGGCGGGGCTGGAGGTGATGCGCCTGCTCAACGAGCCCACCGCCGCCGCGCTGGCCTATGGCCTAGAGAAGCAGCGGGAGGGGCGCTTCGCCGTCTTTGATCTGGGCGGCGGCACCTTTGACATCAGCGTGCTGCGCCTCGTCGATGGCGTCTTTGAGGTGTTGGCGACGGGCGGCGACACGCGCTTGGGCGGCGATGACTTTGATCGCGCCTTAGCCAGCCGCGTGTTACGAGACGCGGGCTACGCGCCCGAGGCCCTCAGCCCCTCCCAGCAGCGCGCCGCGCTCCTGGCCGCCGGGCGGACCAAGATCGCGCTCAGCGAGGCCCTCTCAGCGCCCTTCAGCCTGCGCCTCGATGACGGGGTGGAGATCAACGCCGAGATCGCCCGTGATCACTTCGCCGAGATCATCGCGCCCTTCCTGGAGCGGCTGAGCGTGGCCTGCAAGCGCACCCTCGCCGACGCCAAGCTGCGGGTCGATGAGCTGGATGGCGTCGTCCTCGTGGGCGGCAGCACCCGCGCCCCGGTGATCCGCCGCTTCGTCGGGGATCTCTTCCAGCGGCCGCCGCTGGGCGACATCGATCCTGACAAGGTGGTGGCCTACGGCGCGGCGGTGCAGGCCGATCTCTTGAGCCTGGAGTCTGAGCTGCGGGTGCTCGACGGCGGAGACGTGCTGCTCCTCGACGTCATCCCGCTCTCCTTGGGGCTGGAGACGATGGGCGGCGTCGTCGAGAAGATCATCTTCCGCAACAGCCCCATCCCCGCCAGCGTGGCCCAGGAGTTCACCACCTTTAAGGATGGCCAGACGGGCATGGACATCCACGTCCTACAAGGCGAGCGCGAGCTGGTGGAGGACTGCCGCAGCCTGGCGCGCTTCCGCCTGACGGGCATCCCGCCCAGGCCCGCCGGGGTGGCGCGCGTGCAGGTGCGCTTCGACGTGGACGCCGATGGCCGCCTCCAGGTCAGCGCCAAGGAGATGAGCACGGGCGTCAGCCAATCGGTGCGCGTCGAGCCCACGCATGGCCTCTCGGATGAGGAGGTCGAGTCGATGCTGATGGCCTCACTGGAGCACGCCGAGGCCGACGTGATGGCCCGCTTCCTCCGCACCGCCCAGGTGGAGGCCGAGCGCGTGCTGATGCCGATCCGCAAGGCGCTGGGCGAGGACGCCGATCTGCTGGTGCTGGACGAGGAGGCCATCATCCGCGACGTCGTCGCCGATCTAGAGGCGGCGACGCAGGGGACGGACTTTCGCAAAATCCAGGACTTAACGACGCTGCTGGACAAGGTGAGCGCGGGCTTCGCCCAGCGCCGCATGGAGCGCGCGCTCCAGATCGGTCTGACGCAGATCAGCGTCGATCAGCTCGATGAGGAGGTGTCGAAGTGAAGCTGAGGTGGGTAGACGTCCACGCCATTGGGGAGATCCTCTACGATCGCTTCCCCGACACCGAGCCGCTCTCTGTGCGGTTCACCGATCTGATGCGCTGGGTGATGGAGATCCCGGAGTTTGAGGATGATCCTGCCCGCTGTGGAGAGAAGATCCTGGAGGGGATTCAGATGGCTTGGTACGCGGAGTGGCGCGCGGACAACGAGGAGGGCTGAGCTTGCATTTTTAAGTCAGCCTCGGTAGACGAAGCGCCTTCAAACCTTGGATGACCCAAAAATGCCCGATCGCATCGCCACCCCGCTGATGGCCGCCCTCTTCTTGGGCCTGGCCCCCTTTCTCCCTGAGCCACATATCGTCGAGAAGATACGCTGGTTGATCGAGGGCCATCCCTTCCGCGCCATAGACATCTTTGACATCTTGATGCACGGCGTGCCGTGGGTCTGGCTCCTTGTCGCGCTGCTCTTGACCGCGAAGGACGCGATCAAGAACAAGAAGACGAAGAAAGAGACATAAAAAAACACCGTGGAGAAAGGAACGCTACTTCTGGACCTGGGACAAGGAAGGCAAATTGAAATTCGGCAGCAGTACATCTCCGTGTCGTTGATGTGATGACGGAGGGCGACATCGCCCCAGGTCATCACACGACACGGATAAGTACTGCTGCAACATGAATTTCTAAAACAGCCTTCCCTGTGCTCAATGATTGGGCGTAAACCGGGGCGGCGCAACGCCGACCAAATGGCTAGACCTGTTTATCCACGGTGTTTTAAAAGAAACGCGACGCTGCAGGTGAAATATCGCTACTTCTAGACCTGGGACACGGAAGGCTCACTGAAATTCAGCCCATCGAGTACTCCGGCCGGGTGACGAGACGGCGAGGGGCGTCGTCGCCCCAGGACGTCCCCGGCCGGAGTACTCGATGGGCTAAACAGAATTTCTGAAATAGCCTTCCTTGTGCTGCATGACTGGGCGTAAACCAGGGCGGCGCAACGCCGCCCAAATGGCTAGACCTGTTCATCTACAGCGTCGCGGCTGATCTTTGCGGTTGTTTAAGGCAATTTCAAGCTCTTTTTACTCCGCATGAAAAAAAAACGCGCATCCTCGCTGCATTCGCGGGGCATCTCGCCAACAACTTTGCCAATCATTGCGGTGAAGAGGGGACGCTGTGGGCGAAGTATCGCTACTTCTAGACCTGGGACACGGAAGGCTCACTGAAATTCAGCCTCACCGCCGCACTATCTGGCTGACGGGACGGCGAGGGGCGTCGTCGCCCCAGGCCGTCGCCAGATAGTGCGGTGGTGAGGCTATACAGAATTTCTGAAACAGCCTTCCTTGTGCTGCGTGAGTGGGCGTAAACCAGGGCGGCGCGACGCCGACCAAATGGCTAGACCTGTTCACCCACAGCGTCGGCGAGATTTGAACCCGGCGCGGCGCGGCGCGCAAGCCTTTTTTTCACCAAATCAACGTGGGGATCTCAGCTCAAAGCAGGCCGAGGTCTCCACCACGCCTGAAGGCCCCTCGCCGTCGAGGAGGTAACGAAAGATCAACGCCCCGCAGGGCAAGGCGTAGGTGCCTGGGGCCTCCAAAGAGACGCGACGCGGCGGGGCGCCGATGTCCAGCTCGATCTCCGCCACCTCCCCCTCGGGGGTAAAGGCCCGCAGCGCGCCCTTGAGCGTGATTGGCACCTCACAGGCGGTGATCGTCGGCGCCGCGAGGCGGCGCAGGCAGAAGCGCAGCGCCCCATCGGCCTCGCGCGTCAGGGCATGCGCGGGCAGCGCCTCGATCTTCAGCGCGCTGGGCTGGCTGCTTGGCGCCCCCTGCGACGTCAGCGGCGCCATCACCAGCAGCGAGGCCCAAGCAACCCCAAGCCACCTCATCGGGGCACAAACTCAAAGTCGGCGATGTACTCAAAGTCCGCCTGCGGCGTGGCGCCGCTGAGGAGGTAGCGGAAGATCAGCCGCCCCTCCCCCAGCGCGATGGCCTCACGCGGCGCCATGTCGAGCTGCCGCTTTGCGCCCGCCTCCTCGATCTCCAAGGTGATCTCATGCTCGCCATCGAAGCCCTCTACGGCGCTGATGAGCCGCAGCCGCGCGCCCGCGCAGTCGCGCTGGGGGGTCGTGAGGCTGGTGAGCTGGAAGCGCGTGGGCTCAGCCTGGGGGGGGCGTGGATCGCTCATGGTCCTCCTCGATCGTGCCTATGATAAACGCGCCGCCCGCGACGCCCGCCGGCCAGACGCCTTGACGCCACAGGGCGCGCAGCGGGGTAAAGGGGTTCTCCGCCTCAACGTCGGCGAGGCACCACAGCGCCTCATCGATGGCGTCGAGGCGCGCCGCCGTGGCGATGGCCCGCGCCGTCAGCCAGCGCGCCCCGCCCCCTGGCCCCAGCGCCGCGCGCGCCTCGGAAGGCCGCGCGGAAGGCCGCCGCGCCGATAAACCGCCCCACCCACTCAGCCCGCGCCTGGATGGGCTCAACCTGGGACCACAGCCACGCCCGCGCCGTGGCGCGTGGATCGGCGCGGCGGCGGCGATATAGAGGGGCGGCGGTGACCTCATCGCCATGAGCGCGCCACCAGCCTTCGATCCACGCCTGCGGCGGCGGTGGGAGGCCCTCCTCGGCGGGCGGACAGAGCCCCCAGGCGTCATAGAGGTTGACTCGCGTGATCGGCACCGGCGCGCGCAGCCCCAGCTTGAGCGGCAGCCGCGCCAGCGCGCGCAGGTGCGCCTCGACCTCGACTTGGATAACCTCATCGGCCGCGCCGCCGCCCAAGAGGGGCGTGGCGCGCAGCGCGTCGAAGAGCGCCGCCAGCGCCGCGTGCTGAGGCCCGGCCAGCGCCGCCAAGCGCGCCTCGCCCAAGGCTCCTCGCAGCGCGGGCATATGAAAGAAGGCCCAGGCGGCGAAGCCCGGCGAGGCCTCCACTGCCGCCTCCACCGCCCCGTCATCCTCCAACGAGAGCCGCCCTCCTTGGGCCTCAAGCCAGCTCAGGCCCTCCTCACAGGCGTCAGCGCCTCGCAGCGCCTGTGAGTCCAGCGCGCGGGTCATTGATCCAGCCCGAGCGCCTTGAGCATCTGCGCCCGCGCCGCGCCCTCAAAGCGCTTCTCCACCAAGCCCTTCCACTCCGACTTCATCTCAGCGCGCTGCAAGATGGCGCGATCGGCTTGGGTCAGCTGGCCGATAAGGGCGTTGAGCTTGGTCTCATTGGCCTTGGAGCTTTGAAGCTGCTCATAGATCTGCTCGATGAGGCCCCACTGCACGCCTGCGGCGCCCGGCTCCATGCCCAGGGCGCCCAGCACGCGCATCCGCGTGGGGCCGGAGAAGCGCTTGTTGATCAGCGCCTCCCACTCCCCGCGCATCTGACTGGAGCCCAGGGCCTTGAGATCCTCCACCGTCAGCTTGCGCGCGGCGGCGATCACCGCGTCGGCGCTCTGGCCCTTGTTCAAGGCCAAGAAGACATCATCGATCATCGGCGAGTTGACCATGTTGGTGCCGGTGGGCGTCTTCTGGGCCAAGAGCTGCTGACGCAGCGCCGCGTCCTTCCACAGATCCTTCACATAGTCATAAGAGCCGCAGTCCCAGAGGTGCTTAAAGATGGCCTGCTGGCGGCGGTTATCAAAGCCCGTCAGCTTGGTGCCGTCCTGAGTCGTCAGGTTGGGATCAGCGGAGCCGGACGTGGCCTTATGATGGGCCATCGCCTGCTGGATCCAATACGCGCGAAACTCTGTCTGATAGCTGCCCATCTGGGAGCCTGGGTGATGATCCGCGTCGTGCTGCACCTCATGGACGATGAGCCCCTTCAGCCCGTTGAGATCATAGGTGCTGGCTTGAATGATGGCGATGACGCTGGGGCTGCCCCCCATGCGAAAGCCGCCCCAAGTGGGCTTAGCGCAATAGATATTGGTCTTGTCATTGAGATCAGTCTCGGCATAACCCGAATCAGCGGGGATGGCGGTGTCGAAGCCAAACATCGCCAGCTTATCGGCCTTGCCCAGCGCCTTCGCCCGCGCCGCCGCGTCATGTGTATGGGTCAGGGCCACCAGCTTGGTCTTACCCGCCCGCAGCCACGCCGCCGCGTTGGGCCAAGCCTCGCCGTAGCTCGTGCTGTGCTCATTGAGGCCCGCCGCGATGGTGTCATCGAGGCGCTTGACATCGCGGCGGTGCGCCTCACGGGCTTGGTTATAGGCGGCGGCGTTGGGGCCGCTGCCTGTGGCGGTGACGGAGGCGTTGATCTCCGCGCTCTGATCAAGGGCGGGCTGCCCCTTATCATCCTGGGCGTGGACGCCCCCTTGATTTGAGCGTGTGTTCTCCGCGTGGGTACTCTGCGCGGCGTGCTCAGCCATGCGTCGCTCTCCTGGAGTGGCCGTCGGGGTATGGCCGTTGGGAGGATGCCCCAATTTGTTGGGGCTTATCCACATCTTTTCAGGGACATCGCGCCTCAGCGCGGCGCTGGCTCATGCACAACGCCTGGGGCATACTGGCGGCTCAAAGCCTTGGACGAGATCCCATGAAGATACGCACGCTCAGCCTCCTTGGCCTGACGCTGATGGCCTGCGCCGAGGGCGAGGTGGACCGTGACCCGCCGCGCGGCGATGGTGGGCCCTCCCTTGACGCGAGCCTCGACGCCGAGGACGCGCGTGATGACAGCGCCCTCGCTCCCCCGCGCGATGATCTCAACCGCCCGCCGCGCGACGTTGATCTCCAAGACGCCACGCTTATCGACGCTTGGCCTGCGCCCCGCGATCAGGGCGCCTGGCCTCCCCGCGACGCTTGGATCGAGCGTGACGCCCAACCTGAGCGCGACGCCCGCCCGCCGCGTGACGCCCGCCCCGAGGAGGACGCGCGCCCCAGGCCCGATCTCGCCGTGGAGACAGAGGACGCCGCGCCCGCCCTCGACGCCGCGCCGGGCTGCGTCTACGGCGGCGCCTGCGATCCCATCTTGATCGAGTGGCTGCCCTTCATCGACGAGGGCGACACCCGCGGCGGCGAGGCCCTCATCCCCAACTATGACTGCGCCCCGAACACCGACGAGCGCGGCCCGGAGATCCACTACCAGCTCGATCTTGACGAACCGGGGCAGCTCTCCATCGCCGTCGAGGACGCCCAAGGCATCGACATCGACATCCACCTCCTCCAAGGCGGGCGCTGCCTCGCCCGCGCCGACAGTGAGATCAGCGCGCGGGTGGAGCCGGGGCGCTATGAGATCGTGGCTGACACCTGGGTCAACTCAGCGGGGGAGGCGTTGGCGGGGCCATACACGCTCAGGGTGGGCTTCGCGGCGGTGCCATCGGGGGCCTGCGCCACGGAGGCGTTGGATCTGCGTATGTTCTGGGGCAGCTGCGCGGCGGGCGTGGACTGCTACGAGGCGGGGGGAGAGCGCTTCCTGCGCACGCCCGCCACCGGCCCGGTGGTCAAGGAAGCGCACCTCGTCACTGTGGAGGACGGCTTTGGGGCGGGCTGGCCGAGCACCTCGCGCGAGGGCTTGGCCGAGCACTACGCGCGCAGCCAGGCGGCGACGGGCTACGTCATGGCGCGCGCGGAGGCCTGGGCGCCAGCGGGCGAGGGCGGCAGCGAGTACGGCCAAGGCTCAACGGGCGCCAAGCTGCCGCTGGTGGCCGAGGCGTGGTACGTCAACATGTACTGGCGCGATCGGCCTGCGGCGGGGACGCGGATGATCATCAGCAACCCGGCCAACGGGCGGGCTGTGGTGGCGGCGGCGGGCTACGAGACGGGGCCGGGCGACAACAGCATGATCGGCGGCGTCACCGAGGAGATCCATGACCACCTCGGCACGGGCCATCGAGGCGTGCTCACCCTTGGCTTCGCCCTCGATCAAGATCTCCCCTACGGCCCGATCGACTGCCAGTAGATAAACCCGCCCTCGGCTTCACGCCATCTGCGGTTGGGCGCTATCCTCTCGCGTCCTGATGTGATGGAGACCAACATGCGCGTTCATCTTCAGCGCAGCGCCTCACCCCAGGCGCGCGCCGCGCCGATCAAGCTCGGGGCGCTGCTCCTGGGGGCGTCGCTGGTGCTCAGCTGCGGCGACGACAGCGCCACAGAGGCCAAGGCCAGCGCGGGCTACGACGACTGGGGCGACGCGGGGGCGAGCGGCGAGTGGGGCGACTGCGTTTATGACGAGGACTGCCCCACCGGCTATGTGTGCTTCCGAAGCGCCTGCGTTTATCAAGGCGAGGTGGGCGGCGCGGGTGGCGTCGAGGCGCCGGACGGCGCCGAGGTGGAGATCGAGGCGCGGCTGAGCGCGGGCGTCGTCTCGGGCGAGGACGTCTTCTTAGCCAGCCCCCACACCGACGCGCTGATCCGCATCGCCTCCAACGACTTGAGCTTGGAGATGATCGCCGTCGGCGATCGCCCCACGCAGGTGGCGCCCATCGAGGGCGGCGTGGTGGTGCTCAACGAGGGCAGCGACGCGCTGAGCTTTATGCGCGGCTCGACGCTGACGTTCTTGGATCTCCAGCGGCACTTCAACGCGCTGCGTGTCAGCCCCGATGGCCGCTACGCCCTGACCTTCTTTGATCTGACCGCCCGCGTGGAGGGCGAGGACGCCTCCGCGCTGCAAGAGGTGGCCGTGGTGGACGTGACCGCTTCGGCGCTGACCGCCCTGGTGGTCGTCGGCTTCGCCCCCAGCGAGATCCTCTTTCGCCAGGGCGAGGCGATCGTGATCACCGAGGACGGCCTGGCGCGGATCGACCTGGCCGCGCCGCCCGACGTCGCCCCGCTCGTGCCGTTGGCGACAGACCCCACGCGCCATAAAGATCGCGAGATCTACCTCAGCGCCGACGGCGCCTACGCCATCAGCCGTGGTCCGGGAGAGCCGGGCGTCACCGTGGTGGGCTTAGAAGAGGCGCAGCCCCGCTTCGTGGATTTGGGCGCCACGCCCACGGATCTGGACATGCTGCCTGACGGCCAATCGGCCTTGGTGATGCTGCGCGAGGCCCAGCGCCTCGCCTTCGTGGATCTCGCCGAGCCTGAGCCTGAGTTTGTGGACTTTACGGGGCGGATCTTAGGCTCGGCGGCGGTGGGCCGCGAGGTGGCTGTCCTCTACAGCACGCAGATCAGCGAGGCGCCGATGCTGGCGTTGCTCGATCTGGTGGCGCGGCGGATGATCTTCCAGCCTGTGCGCCGCCCCGTCTCGGGCGCGCTGCTGCGGGCGGGGGCGGGGGAGACGGCGATCTTGCTCCACCCGGATCGGGACGAGGGCGATCCCCTCGACGGCGCCGCCTACAGCCTCCTCAACCTGCGCGACGGGATCAGCCGGCTCCAGATCGCGCCTGGCGCGCCTGTGGGCGTGGCCTTAGAGGCCACCGCCGCGCTCTTGTTCTTCCGCGAGGGGCGCGGCGGCGCCGTACACTTCGTGGATCTGGAGGGCTTTCGAGTGCGCCGCTTTGAGCTGCCGGACGTGCCTGAGTCTGGCGGCTTCCTGCCCGATGACGGCGGCGCCTTTGTCAGCCAGATACACCCGGAGGGGCGGCTGAGCTTTTTGAGCTTGGTGGATGGCGGCGTGCGCACGGTGGGGGGCTTCGCCCTCAACAGGAGGGTCCGATGAGGTGGGCGTGCTTGAGCCTCTTGGCCTTGGCCTTCGGCTGCGCGATGGACGCTCGCGGCGGGGCGGGCTTCGACGACAACGCCGAGGACCCGCGCGCGTCGGCGCAGGACGGAGGAGGGGGGGGCCAAGGCGGCAGCGCCGCAGGCCCATGTGAGAGCGATCTCAACTGCGGCGAGGGCTACGTCTGCTTCCGTGGGGGCTGCGTCTACCAAGGGGTCGATGGCTTCACCCCGGGCGCCCTGCGCGACGGCGGGGTGAACGAGGTCGAGCACATCCCCACGCTCAACGCCCAAGTCTCCGCAGGCGAGGATCACGTCTGGGTGCCCTCCGAGGGCACGGACACGGTTGTCCGTGTCGATGGCGCGCGGCTGGAGGTCGAGGTCATCCACGTCGGCGCGCGGCCCACGCGCGCATTGACCCGCCCTGATGGCGGCCTGGTGGTGCTCAACTGGGGCTCCGACGAGCTGACCCTGATCTCACCTGAGGGCGTGGCGGCCTTTATCCCGCTTGGCGGCCACCTCAACGCCCTGGACCTCGATCCCTCGGGGCGCTTCGCGGTGGCCTGGCTTGACGCGGCGCGGCTGAGCTGGGCCGAGGACGCCGCCGCGCTACAAGACGCGCTGATCATCGACCTCGACGCCCAATCGGTGAGCTGGACGACCATCGGCTACGCCCCCAGCCGCCTCCAGTTTATCGGCGACGAGGCCGTCTTTATCACCGCCGATGGGCTCTCCCTGGTTCGCCTCACCGATCCACCCCGCCGCGCCCCGCTCGTGCCCTTAGCGATCAACGTCTTCCACATGGACAACCGCGAGGTGCTGCTCAGCGAAGACGGCGCCTTCGCCGTCAGCCGTGGCCCTGGCGAGGCGGGGATCACCTGGGTGGCCCTGCCCGACGGTCTCCCCCAGCTCGTGCCCTTGGACGAGGTGCCCTCAGACATCGATCTGCTGCCGGACGACCGCACGGTCTTGGCCATGTACGGCACAAGCGCGGCGCTGATCGACCTGGAGGCGCCCCAGTCACCCAGGACGCTGGATCTTGAGGGGCACACGTTGACGGCGGCGGCGGTCGGCGAGGCGGTGGCGGTCCTCTTCAGCGCCCAACAGGTCGAGGCCTTCGCCCTGCTGGACTTAGAGACGGAGGCGCTCATCTTCCAGCCCGCCCGCAAGCGCGTGCTGGGCGCCAGCGTGGCTCCGGGCGGCCAGATCGCCTTGCTGTGGCACGCCCCGGAGCCGGGCGCCGAGCTGGAGGCCATGCACGGCTTCTCCTCGCTGCGCCTCAGCGACGGCTTCACCCGCTTCTACCCCACGCTCACCGCGCCGGTGGGCGTCTCCTTTGGCCCTGCCCACGCGCTGATCCTGATCGGCGATGACGACGAGGCGCCCTCAGCCCAGCTCATCGACCTGGAGAGCCTGGCGTTGCGGGCGGTGCCGCTTGGCCGCGCCCCGGAAGCAGCGGGCTTCCTCCCTGCGCTCCACCGCGCCTTCGTGACGCAGCGCCACGCCGAGGGCCGCGTCAGCTTCTTCTCGCTCGATGACGACGGCGCGCCCGTCCAAACCGTCAGCGGCTACCTGCTCAACGGAAGAATCCGATGAAACACGCCCTCGCCCTCGCCCTCCTGGGCCTCCTCGCCTGTGATCGCGAGGCGGTCTGGGAGCGGCCGCTCCAACCCAGCGCGCCCTTAGCCCTCGATGCCCGTGTCCTTTGGCTGGCGCCGGGCTGGCCGCTGATCGCCGCGCTCAACCCCCAAGACCTCAGCGTGCGCATCCTCGAATTGGAGGGGCTGGCGCACTGGACGAGCGGCGGCGGCGGCCTGTTTGCGCACCCGGATGGCCGCCACGCCCTGCTTGTACGCGAAGACCAAGCCCTCTACATCGACGCTGAAGATCTCAAGATCGAGCGCCGCTGGACATTGCCCACGCCCTTCGCCCGAGTCACCTTCGCCCCGGACGGACAGCGCGCCCTGCTCCACCACGATCCGGGCCTGCCCAGCGGCTGGGCGATCAGCAACCCCAACCAGCTGGCGATCCTCGATCTGAGCAGCGACGTGGCGCCGATCACCCGCGCCTTGATGGCCTTTGGTGCGGAGCCGCTGAGCATCATCATCGATCCCAAGCGGACGCTCTTTGCCCGCGAGCGCCAGTGGGTCTGGGTCTTCTCGGATCGCTACCTCGCCTTCT
Source organism: Myxococcota bacterium (assembly GCA_018813065.1). Classification (GTDB taxonomy): domain Bacteria; phylum Myxococcota_A; class Bradymonadia; order UBA7976; family UBA1532; genus JAHJCH01. The sequence goes on along the minus strand of JAHJCH010000002.1, from coordinate 961 downwards.
TCGACCTGCTTGATCCCGAGGTCGATGAGCGGGTGGTACACCTGGTCTTGGAGGACGACGACCGCGAGGTGGTGCCGCAGCAGATCGCGACGCTGGACGGCGAGACGTTCTTTGTCCGCGCGTGGGGCAGCGCCGACATCTTCAGCCTGCGACTCCAGCCCGAGGCCGAGGCCGAGGCGTTGCCGCGCCCTTGGCTCAACCAGCTCGACTCGGGGGGACAAGCCGATGACATGCTGGCGGTGGATCTCTCACCGGCGCGCCTCTTCGCGCTCAACGCCAGCACCGAGACGCTGTCGATCATCAACCCGGAGACGGGCCGCCGCGTGAGCGTAGCGCTGGGCTTCACCCCCACGCGGTTTATGCCCTTTGAGCTGGAGGGGCAGCCCGCCGCGCTCTTATGGGCCGAGGGGCTGCCGAGCGTCGCCTTTGTGGACTTAACGCGGGTGGAACTGGAGCGGGGGCGCGCCGTCAAGCTGCTGCGCCTCGACAGCGGCGTCACCGCGCTCAAGCCGCTGCCCACGCGCGCGGCGGCGGTGGCCGTGCTGGGCGCCAACCGCCTGGCCATCTTGGACTTCGCCACGGAGAGCGCCGTACCGCTCAGCGCCGAGGGGCCGATCGCGGGGCTGACGATCAGCGAGGACGGCGCGCGCTGCTTCGCGGTGGTCAGCGGAGCGGATGGCCTCTCGCTGATCGCCGTGGACGTGGCCACCGCCGCGCCCCAAGCCGTGCCCTTGGGCTTATGGCGTGGCGTGCTGTTGAGCCTGCCGGGCGCCGACAGCCTGGTGATCGTGGACAGCAACGCCAGCCTGGGCCGGGTCAAGGTGATCGCCGCCGACGCGCCGTTAGAGGCCTCAGCCCTGCGCACCCGAGGGGGGATCTTGATGGAGGGGGTGTTGACGCGATGAGCCCTTATCTTTACCTCGCCGTCCTCCTCTTGGGGCAGCCCGCCGCCGCCCAGCCG
>JAHJCH010000349.1 GCA_018813065.1 Myxococcota bacterium | reverse complement strand
GGCGCGCCGAGGGGCGCCAGCGTGGCCAGGTGAGCCTCCAGGGCCTCGCGCGCGCCGCGCAGGCGCAGGCGCAGGGTTTGAGGTGAGCGGCCCTCCAAGGCGGCCTCCAAGGCGGCGAGGCGAACAAGCCACGGCGCGCCAGCGAGGTCGATGCGCTGCGGCGGGCGGCTGGGCGTGTCCCAGGTCAGGGCCAAGCAAGGGGCGATCTCCGGCGTCTCAGGGGCGCGGATGGGCGCCTCGCCCAGATCCAAGCGCGCCCGCCACCCCTCGCCCGTCAGCCAGAGGGCGCCCGAGGTCACCGCGCCGAGGTCTGGGAGGGCCTGGGGCGCCAACTCCACCTCAAACACCAAGCCCTCATCCAGCCAGGCGGGCCAGCGCGCCAGGGTCGCCCAGACCCTCACCTCACCCCAGCGTGGCGGCCCCGCGCCATGATCGGCGTAGAGGTGGCTCAGGGCGTCGGCGAGGCGGTGAGGCGGGGGGGGGAGGCGCAGCGCGCGGGTGAGGGCCACGGCGTCAGGGCTCCAGGGCCTCGCCGATGTCGGCGCGCGCGGGGCCTGGGTGCGCGGCGAGGTGCTGCTGATTGAGCAGCACGAGGAGGGTGTTGAGCAGACCCAGGTTGAGCACGCTTGAGGCGGGGATGAGCCCCTCAATCGCCGAGGCGCTGAGCCCCTCGAAGTTCAAGGCGCAGTAGCTCAGCGCCTCATCCACGCGGGCGGCGGGGCCGTGGGTGCGGCAGATGATGGGCCGGGCGGGGTAGACCGCGCAGGCGCCGTCGGCCTTGAGCATGGGGCAGCGTGGCCCCTCATCGGCCACGGGCAGGCCGATCACCGCCTCGGGGTGATCGGCGATCCAGGCGCGCAGATGCGCCAGCTCCACGGCGAAGACCGTGCGGGGCTGACGACAGCACTGATCGCAGCCGCGGGCGCAGCGCAGATATGGGCCTTGACCCTCCACGGCGTGGGCTGAGAAGGCGTCTACCTTGTCGAGGAGGTCTTGATACGCCGCCACGTCACTCTCGGGGGGGGCTGGCGGCCAAGCTCACGGTCTTCTGCCCCGCCTCAGCGCTCTCGACGATCAAGGTGCCGGCGTAGACGGCGTTGCCCTCGGCGGGGCGGGTGAAGCTGATCTCGATCTCGTGGGTGTCTGCGGGCGCCAAGCTCATCGGGGCGCCGCCAGCGGTGATTTGAAACTCGGGATCGGTCGCCAGCAGGCCCACGTCTGCCTCGCCGCTGAGGGCGACGCGGGTCAGGCTCAAGGGCGCGCCGCCGGGGTTGCTGACCGTCACGATGGCCTTGCCCGTCTCCCCGCGCGCCGTCGTGGACAGATCCACCACCAGCGGGTTGACGCTCATGCTCGGCGGCAGGGTGTCGCCGGTGCGCACGAGATCCACGCGGAATTTGCCCTCATCATCGGCGTTGTCTGCGGGCTGATCGCGGCCCGTGTCGATGACCAACACCGCGTCGGAGCCCTCCACGCTGCGGGGCTGATAGCGCACGGTGATCTGCCGCGAGCCTGCGCCTTGGAGGCGGAAGCTGGTCTGCTCACCACCCAAAGAATACTCCTCGCTGGGCTGTTCAATGGTAATCCCCAGCACATCGACCGAGCGCAGCCCCACGTTCAAGATGTTGACCTTCTTCTCCAGCATATTGGGCGCTTGAACCACGCCAAAGACCAGAGGATTGGGCTCGATTTGAAGTATCCCTTGGACCTCCTCAGAGGTGATCCGCACGGTCTGCTCGCCGACGCAGCGATCCCCCGCAGCGCACTGCGCGGCGCTGGCGCAGCGCGTCTCCACCGCGGCGGCGCAGTGCCCGTTTGTATAGTCATTGCTCTCGATGATCAGCTCGGAGATCGCCGTCTCACCATTGGCCGGATCAGGCTCATAGATCACCGTGAGGCTCTCGCTCTCATCTTGATCCACATCCCAAGGCGTATCGGGGGGGCTCTGGAAGCGGAAGAAGGCCCGCGCCTCGCCTGTGCGTGGGTCCGTGACGGTGCCGCTGATGTGGCGCATATACACGCGCTCGATGCGCAGCGGCGCCGTGCCCAGGTTATGAAACGTCACCAGCTCGCTGCCGCCGACGCCGGGGGGGAAGGCGATGGTGGTGCGGTTGACGCTCAGCTGCGGCACGCCGGACTGCACCACCAAGCTGATGCGCTTGGGCTCATGACGCAGGGACACGATGTCATGAAGAACCACCAGCTCCATGGGCGACGGGGCATCTGGGCCGAGCTGCCGATAACGGATATCCACGTCGATGAACTGGGCCTCATCCAGCTGCTTGGGCCACTGAGGGCGCGTCTCGATAAAGAAAACACAGTCGGCCATCTCTGGGGGGAGCTGTGCCCCGGCGCTGAGGCCGTACTGCCCAAGATCGCAGCCATTGGGCTGATCCAGGCCTGGCTGGGTGATGTACATCCCTGTGATATTAAAGGGGATATCGCCGCTGTGCTGGACCCGCACTTGGAGGGCTTTGGTTTGCCCCTCGCCGACGCGGTTAAAGGTCATCTGAGCGGCGGGGTTGAGCGTGATGTTGGCGGACTCGGTGGTGGCGATCCCATCATCACAGGCCGTGGTCAACCACAGCAGGGCGGGGATCAGCAGCCGGGAGAGGCGCATGTGGACTCCGGTGGGGCTGTTAAACGTCGTCCTGTATGGCCTAAAAGGGGCCAAACGCTCAAGTTGAACCTGAGCACAAACCGCCACGAACCGTGAAACCGAGCAGAGATGAACCGCGCTGACCTGATCCTGGGCGGGGGGTGCTAAGATGCGCCTCCGCTGGCTCCTTGACCTCACCCTCCTCCTTGGCCTCGTCTACCTCGCCGCCTTCCTGGGCGTCGCCCTCGCCCGCTTCAGCTACCCCTTCGAGGTGGAGTGGATGGAGGGGGGGATGATCACCCACGCGGCGCGGCTGCTCGACGGCCAGCCGATCTACGCCAAGCCCAGCACCGACTTTATCCCGTTCTTCTACACGCCAGGCTACCCCGCCACCTTGGCGCTCTTGGCCAAGCTCGGCGTTGGGCTGAGCTTTGGCCTGGCGCGGGCCGTCTCGATCCTGGCGACGATCATCACGCTGCTGCTGACCTTCCAGGTGGGGCGGCGCGAGGCGGGCGCGCGCTATGGGCTCTTGGCGGTGGGCCTCTACGCCGCGCTCTTTCGCACCAACGGCGCCTTCTACGACCTGGCCCGACCTGACGCGCTGATGATGGCGCTGCTGATGGGCGCCGTCTACGTCGCCTACTACAAGCGCAGCGCGCGTGGGGCCATCGCCGCCGCGCTCCTGTTCACGCTGGGCTTCTTCACCAAGCAGACGATCAGCGTCTTTATCCCGCCGGTGGCCCTCTACCTCCTCTGGCGCCAGTGGCGACATGGCCTGCTCTTTATGCTCACGGCGGGGCTCGCCATACCATTGGGGATTTACAGCCTAACCAAAGCAACAGACGGCTGGTTTTGGACCTTTATCTTTGAAGGCCACCAAGGCCACATCTTTTACTGGAAAAACATCCTCATGGAATACTGGCGTGACCTCCTCTTCCTCGCGCCGGTGCTGCTCCTTATCCCGCTGCTCAGCTTTAGCTATCAAATCCCGATACCAGCGCTCTCGATCCTGCTCGCTGCGCACTGGAGCTATGCTTTTATCTTTCGGATGAGCAGTGATTTTAGCGACTTCCCGCACATGTACTACCGCGAGCTGTACTACCTGGAGCCGCGCTGGCTGCTGGCGGTGCCGCCGGGGCTGATCGCGCTGCTGCTCTTGGCCTACCGACTGAGGAACCGCGCGAGCGCGCCGAAAGTGGCGGGGCGTGGCTTTTGGCTCTTGATGTTCATCGCGGGGGCGGGCGCCTCTGGGCTTAACCACAGCACGCAGTGGGCCTACAGCAACTGCTTTATGCTCATCTCCCTCTTCGCCGCGCTCTACATCGCCATCACGCTCAAGGACCTGCTCAGCGAAGGCGCGCGGTGGCGGGCGCTGGTCCCCATCGCCGTGCTCATCCAGCTCATCGCCTGGGCCTACAACCCCAGCGCGCAGATCCCCCAAGCGGAGGACCACCGCGCCTACGCCGAGCTGGATCACCAGCTCAAGCAGATCAAGGGCAAGCTCTTGATGCCGGCCCACCCCTTCTACAGCTGGCAGCGTGACGGCGTGACCCATGTGCATCAGATGGGGATTCAGGACGTGGCCTACATGAAGGGCGTCGCCGATCTCTTCCCGCGTCTGCGCCGGAAGGCGTGGGCGGCGGTGGTGGTCGATAGCCGCAACCATGTACCGGGGCTCAACGCCAGCTACTACGTCGGCGCCCAGCTGCGCTACCCCAGCCCGACGGCGCTGCAAACCAAGACGGGCTTCTTGGTGCGGCCCGCGACCCTCTGGTACGCCCAAGATCCGCAGCCGCGCGCCTTGGTGGCGGGGCTGAGCGCCAACTTCGAGGAGGGTGCTTGGGTGGGCTGGACCGCCGAGGGCGCCGCCTTTGGCGCCCGACCGATCAGCCGCCCCGCCTTGGGTCGCCAAGGCGGCTTTATCGCCAGCAGCCAGGCTTGGGGTCGAGATCAGCGCGCGCGGGGGCGTCTGCGCTCGATCCCCTTCAAGGTCACGGCGCCGCAGATCAGCATGCTCTTAGCGGGCGAAGGGCGGGGGCATAAGACCTGGGTGCGGTTGATGATCAACGGCAAAGGCGTGGCGCGGATTTGGGGGCCACAGGGCGCCCAGCGGGATCTACGGCGGGTGACATTGGCGTGTGAGGGGCTAATGGGGGAGACGGTGATCTTGGAGATCGCCGACGAGGACGAGGCGGGCTACATCGCCGTGGACGATCTACGCTTCGTGGACGATCTACGCTTCGTGGACTGAGCCGCGCTCGCTAGCGGCGCCCTTTGGGGGGGCGATGCCCTTTACGGCGGGGGCGCTGGGCTTGGCGCGCCTGCTCCTCCTCAGCGGTCTTGCGATCCCAGCGAAGGATTTGATCATCACGCCTGGGGATCGGGCGCCCGTGGGCGTCCTGACGGGGGGCGTGGGGCGGCTTACGCGGGGCGGAGGCGCGATCCTCGCGCTGTGGGCGGCCCGCGTCACGGTCATCGCGGCGTGGGAAGGGGCGCTGCTCGCGGTTCTCGCGCTGAGGGCGGCCCTCGGGGCGGTCATCGCGGCGCGGGAAGGGGCGCTGCTCGTGGTTATCACGCTGAGGGCGACCCTCGGGGCGGTCATCGCGGCGCGGGAAGGGGCGCTGCTCGTGGTTATCACGCTGAGGGCGACCCTCGGGGCGGTCATCACGGCGCGGGAAGGGGCGCTGCTCGTGGTTATCACGCTGAGGGCGACCCTCGGGGCGGTCATCACGGCGCGGCGCGGGGCGATCCCCACGATTATCGCGCTGTGGACGGCCCTCGGCGCGATCATCGCGACGCGGCGCGGGGCGATCCCCACGATTATCGCGCTGTGGACGGCCCTCGGCGCGATCATCGCGACGCTGGAAAGGCCGCTCATCGCGGTTATCGCGCTGTGGGCGGCCCTCGGGGCGGTCATCACGGCGTGGCGCGGGGCGATCCCCACGGTTATCGCGCTGTGGACGGCCCTCAGCGCGGTCATCACGGCGCGGCGCGGGGCGATCCCCACGGTTATCGCGCTGTGGACGGCCCTC
>JAHJCH010000348.1 GCA_018813065.1 Myxococcota bacterium | reverse complement strand
CACCCTCGAAATTAGAGGTCGCTGACCTCTAAATTGACGCTCACCCTCGAAATCAGAGGTCGCCGACCTCTAAATTGACGCTCACCCTCGAAATCAGAGGTCGCCGACCTCTAAATTGACGCTCACCCTCGAAATCAGAGGTCGCCGACCTCCAAAATGGGCCTAAACCGCAAAAAATTGACGATCACCGCGTTTGTTGGATGAGACGCCTCGCCCCCCGCCCCTCGGGCTGGTCAATCAGCGCAGCCCCCACTAGTCTGTCTCAAATTGTTTCACGATTGACGACTCAAGCGAAGACAAAATGTATCACACCGCCCCTGGCATCGAGATCCAAGACTTCCACGGGATCATCACCGCCTCAGAGGAGATGCGCCGACTGTTTGAGATCATCCGCAGGGTGGCCCGCGCCCGCGCGCCGGTGCTGATCCGTGGAGAGTCGGGCACGGGCAAGGAGCTGGTCGCCCGCGCGCTGCACGCTTGCAGCCCGCGCGCGGCGGGGCCATTTCGCGCCATCAACTGCGCGACGCTGACGCCCGAGCTGCTGGCCTCCACGCTCTTTGGGCATGTGCGCGGCGCCTTCACCGGCGCCATCCGTGATCGCATCGGCCTCTTCGCCCAGGCTTATGGCGGCACGCTGTTTTTAGATGAGATCGCCGAGATGCCCCTGGGCCTCCAAGCGCGGCTCCTGCGCGTCATTCAAGAGCAGAGCTTCGTGCCGGTCGGCGGCGTCGAGCCGATCAAGACCAATATCCGCATCCTCTCAGCGACACACCAAGCCTTGCGGGATCTCGTCGCCGTGCGCCGCTTCCGCGAGGACTTGATGTATCGGGTTCGGGTCGTGCCGCTCTTCTTGCCGCCCCTCGCCGCCCGCGAGGGCGACATCGCCGCGCTGACATGGCGCTTCATCGAGACGTTTAATCAAGAGGGCCTGCGGCGGGTCATCGGCGTCGATGAGGCGGCGATGCGGCGGCTGCTGGCCTACCCGTGGCCGGGCAACGTGCGGGAGCTGAAGAACGTCATCGAGCACGCCTTCGCCATCGGCGAGGGCGAGATCATCACCTGCGATGAGCTGACGCCAGAGCTGCGCGGCGAGGCGCCCGAGCGTGGGGTCGAGACGGCTGAGAGCCAAGAGCGCCGCCGACTCCTCGACGCGCTGGAGGCCAGCCAAGGCCGCAAGGGCGAGGCCGCCGAGCGCCTTAACATCAGCCGCTCGACCCTGTGGCGTAAGCTGCGAGAGCACGGGATTGTCGGCACAAAAATCGCTAGGGCCGCGCGCCGAACTCAACCCAAGGGGTAAAAAATTATGCTCGATATCGTCATCTGGGCGGGCTGGGCCGGGGGCTTGGCCGTCGGCGCCTTCCTCCTGCTTCAGCTCTGGTTGACAGGGAAGCTCTTGGGCGTCTCAACGGGCTTTGGCAACCTCTGCGCCCTGGGCTCCAAGGCCAAGTTCTTCCACACCGGCGACTTCACCGATCCCTTCAACTGGCGCTTGTTCTTCCTGCTGGGCTTGCCCCTCGGCGGGCTCCTCGGCGTGCTCCTCTCCCCCGAGGCGACGTTCAGCTGGACGCTCTCCTTGGGGCCGCGCTATGACAGCGTCTTCCCCTCGGCGCTGTGGGCGCGCGGCCTCATCCTCACCGGCGCGGGCTTCCTCGTCGGCTACGGCGCGCGCCTCGCGGGGGGCTGCACCAGCGGCCACGCCATCGCGGGGATCTCCCTGCTCAACCTGCCCAGCCTTTTGGCCTCTGTCCTCTTCTTCGTCGGCGGGATCGCCGCCGTGCAGCTCCTCTTCTGGCTCGCGTGAGGTCCATGATGAAGCACAAGCTCACCTTCCTCGGCCTCGGCGCCCTCTTTGGCCTGATCCTCAGCCGCGCCGGCGCCACGACCCCCGATCTCTACGCGGGCCTCTTCCTCTTTGAGGATCTTCAGCTCTTGTGGGTGATCGCCACGGCGATCGGCGTGGGCCTCATCGGCGTGCAGCTCCTCAAGGCGCGCCGCGCTCGTGCGCTGCTGGGCGGCGAGGAGATCAGCTACAAAGGTAAGCCCATGACCCGCGCGCTGATCCCCGGTTCGCTGATCTTCGGGGCGGGCTGGGGGCTGTCGGGCGCCTGCCCCGGGACCGCCCTGGCGATGCTGGGGGAGGGTCGGCTCACCGCGCTGTTTGTCCTCTTGGGCATCACGCTGGGCACTTGGTTCTACGGCCTGCGCCGCAGCCGCGCCTAGCTTTTTGACATTTTCTCGGCCATCACCCCAGCGCGCGATTCATCGCGCGCTGGGGCAGGCGCTCCGCTGCAGAAAAAATCCGCTTCGCGGATTTATTTCTTTGCTCCGGCCTGTCCGCCTTGAGCGCCTTCGGCGCCTCAGCGAGCCGCTGTGCGGCTCACTTCGTCCGCGTTCTTGTCGGGCTTCGTCCGCCAATTCATCGCGCGGATGAAGTCCGAAAAATGTCGGTCAAAGCGACAGCAGGGAGCGGCACGAGTGAAACGCGCAGCGTTTCGCGAGTGTAAGACTCGGGCTGCTTACGCAGCCCTGCGGCTCGATTCAAAAGACTCTCTCTGGAAAAATTGTCAGGACAATTTTTCAATTCGCTGTGCAACTTTCAACACCTGACAACGCCCACCTGGCCTGATACCCATGCGCCCATGCGTAGAATCATCCTGCTTCTTTTTCTATCGATCTCATCCGCTTGGGCCAGCCCGCCCGAGGCGATGAGCTGGCCCAATCAGGGCCGCGCCGTTTACTACGAGCCCTCAGATCGCTGGCTGCTCCTTGAGGGGCAGCCCAGCGCGGAGATCATCGCCGAGGCCTTGATGAAGGCCGCCCCCGGGGCGATCATCGCCCGCTATGAGCCGCTGGAGGCGGCACGCCGCGCCGTCGAGGTGGAGGGCGCCGACGCCGCCCACCTCGTCCAGCTCGGCGCCACGCTCAAGGCCATGGGCGCGGCGCGGCGGTTTTGGCGTGTGCCCTCCCGCGCAGGGGGCGTCGCCTTCTTCGATGATCAGCTCATCCTCGCCGCCGATGTGCCCCCCAGCGCGGCGGCCCTCAAGGGCGTCGGCGTGCGCCTCAAGGCCCCCAGCCCCATCCTTGAGGGCGTGTGGCGCGCGGAGGCCATCGACGGCGACGGCATCGCCGCCGCTTGGCGGCTGCTGACCCTCGACGGGGTTCGCTACGCCGAGCCCGACTTTATGCGCATCCGCGAGACCACCTATACCCCCTCCGATCCCAGCTACATCGAGCAGTGGCACATCCAGGATGACACCTATGACGGGGACATCAACGTTCAAGGCGCCTGGGCGATCACTCAAGGTGATCCGCAGGTCGTCGTCGGCGTGTTTGACTCCGGCTTTGATCTGACCCACCCCGATCTGGCCGAGGGGATGATCGGCGGCTTTGACGCCCTGGGCAATGATGATGATCCCAGCGCCGATTGCATCACCCGCTGGGACGGGCGCGGCCCGGCGTCGAGCTGCCCCGAGAGCCGGCCCTTCCGCGAGAGCCACGGCACGGCGGTGGCGGGCGTCATCGCCGCGCGCGCCGATAATGACATCGCCGGGGCGGGCATCTGCCCCGCGTGCAGCCTCTACCTCGTCCGCTTCGTCGGCGATGGCAACGGCCGCTCCCTGGCGACCGCTGAGGCGTTTCAGCGCGCCGCCGAGCACGCCTGGTTGATCAATAACTCCTGGGGGACGAGCCTCAGCCGCTTTATCCCGCTCTCCACCACCGAGAAGGCCGTCTTTGACGAGATCACCACCCACGGGCGCGATGGCAAGGGCGTCGTCATCCTCTTCGCCTCGGGCAATGAGAGCGCCAACGCCGACGGCGACGCCTATAGCAATCACCCCGGCGTCATCAGCGTCGGCGCCAGCACGTCCCTCGATGACTACGCTTGCTATAGCAACTGGGGCGCGCGGATCTCCGTGACCGCCCCCAGCATGGGCTGCTTCTCCGATGAGTATGGGATCGGCACCAGCGACGTGATGGGCGAAGAGGGCTACAGCGGCGACAGCTTCACCGACAGCTTCAGCGGCACCAGCGCCGCTTGCCCCGTCGCCTCGGGCGTCGTCGCCTTGATGCTCTCGGCCAACCCCGCGCTGACCGCCCTTCAGGTGCGCACGATCTTGGAGCGCAGCGCCGCCAAGATCCGCGCCGACAGCGATCCGTGGCAGGAGCAGTACGGCGTCGATCTGGAGGCCGAGTTTGAGTACGACGCCCACGGCCACAGCATCGGCTTTGGCTACGGGCGCGTGGACGCGGCGGCGGCCGTGGCCATGGCCCTGGCGCCGCCCGATGCCGTGGGCGCCCCCTGCGATGAGGCCTGCCCTCAGTGTCACGCCGATCGCTGCGCCCCCCCCTGTGAGGACGATGAGGCCTGCCCCGGCGCGACCCGCTGCGTGGCGCTGGCCGAGGGCGGGCGGGGCTGCGCGATGCCCACGCCCGGCCCCCTCGATCCAGGCCAGCCCTGTAGCCCCGACTGCGCCCTGTGCGTCAAGGCCATCGACAATGACATGAACATCGTCGATCTGTGCTCTCAAGCCTGCGCGGGCAATGAGGACTGCCCCAGCGGCTTCGCCTGCCGGATGCTGGAGGGCAGCACCCAGACCGCCTGTGTGCCAGGTAATCCGCAATGCGGTGAGGGCTGGTCGGTCCGCTGCCAGACCGGCGTGCTCGTAGAGGGCCGCCTCGACTCCTTCTGCTCTTGCCTGTGCATCCCCGGCACCGACGGCGCCTGCCCCTCCGACTTTGACTGCAAGCAGGCGTACTGCGAGCAGCGCGGGCGGGCGATGGTCTGTGAGGAGACGTCGGGCTTCGGCAACGCCCCCGTGTGCGTGCCGCGTGAGGATCCCGACGTCTGCGCGCGCCACAGCCAGTGCGACGTGGGGCAGCACTGCATCGAGCAGCGCTGTCAGACCGATCAGAGCCCCGGCGGCTGCGATGTCTGCGCGCCATGTGAGCAAGACACGGACTGCCGCGAGGGCTCCGCCTGCGTGACCCTGCCCGGTGAGCGCCGCCGCTGCGCGCCGCCTTGCACGATCATCGACAGCCAGTGCCCCGAGGGCACACTCTGCCTCGATCTCCCCGGCGATGACGGCCTCCACTGCGTCAACGCCGATTGGATGGATGAGGGTTACTGCCCGCTGGGCTATCGCTGCACAATCGAGGGCCACTGCTTCAGCGACGCCGATTGTCAAGGCGGGGCCTGTCAGGCGGGCTATTGCCCCGGCTTTGGGCCTGTGGTGGTCGAGGCGCCCGACGCGGGCAGCGGTGATGTGGTGATCATCGACGCGGCGGCCCCGTGGCGCCCTGATTTTGGCGAGGATAAGGCGCCCGAAGAGGGCGAGGATGAGGGGCGGCTGGGGGGCAGCTCAGGGGGCTGTAGCCTCACCCGCAGCGCCCGCAGCCCCCAGGCCATCTGGGGGCTCTTGACCTTCCTCAGCGCCCTGATGCTGCTGCGCCGTCGGCGCTAAGAGCACCACCTCCTCATCTAAGTGTGCCCGCACCCGCCGCGCCCAAGCGCGATGGGCGGCGTAGTCGGCCACCTCAATCCGCTCACAGCGCATCTCCACCTCTTGCGTCGCGATCAGGCGATCTCCCTCGACGCTCACCGCGCGGTGGAGCCCAATGCAGTCGGCCTCCAGATCGATGGGGGCGGGGCTGCGCTGCATCAGGCGCCCCTCCAGCGGCACCTCCAGACGCCAACGCATCACCCTCGGCGTGCCCATCAACACAGGGTAGAGGCGCCGCTCCAGGGTGAAGAGGCTGTCCGGGCGCCAGCCAAAGGGCAGCTTAAAGCGCAGGGCGTCGCCCTCGCGGCGGGCCAGCGCCGCGTGGAGGTCGAGCTTGACCTCGGCGGGGCGGTAGACGTCGCTGACCGCCAGGGGAGCGACGTCGCCCATCTCCAAGCCGGGGAAGGTCCGCCCCGCTTGCTGCTCCAAGATCTGGCGCAGCTGGGCGGGGTTGCGCGCGGCCTTGCGCAGCGCCGCGCCCGCGCGGCCCTGGGCGATGATGCGCAGCGCGCCGCTGACATCCCCCCCCGCGCTCAGCCGCAGATCCGCGCGCACCTCGGTGATGTCTCGCTGTGGCGGGTCAAAGGGGATCGGTCGCCAATGGTGCGTCTCGGTGTTGGGATCAAAGACGGCGGCCAGGGTGCCTTGGTCATCGTCGCGCAGGACCTTGATGTCCAGCGCGTCCACGGTGGGATCGTAGAAGCGGGCCTCCTCGATGCCCGGCTGCTGGGGCACATAGACGATGGCGTGGTTGAACTGCTGCATGGGCACCGCTTGGCGGACAGGCCCCGCGTCGCGGGTGCGCACCAGGACGAAGTGCGCCTCGACGCCGCCGAGGCGGGCCAGCGTGATAAACAGCACCGCCTTGTCTTTGCAGTCGCCATATTGCCGCGCCAAGACCACGCCCGCCGCGTGAGGCTTGACCCCCGCGATGTGATGCTCGTAGTCCTGCTGGTAGCGGATCTCGCTCATCAGGTACGCCTGGATCGCCTCGACACGCGCCAGGGCGCTGGGCTTGTCGGCGAACAGCTCGGCGGCCAGCGCTTTCAGCTCAGGGCTCTCGCGGAAGCTGTCGCGCAGGAGCGCCCGCTCCCACTTCCAGAAGAGATCCCAGTCCGGGACGGTGCTGACGATGACGTGGGAGACGACCTCGTTGTAGGTGGGCATCCCCGGCTCGCTCACCAAGGGATCTGTGTCCCGCGCCGACCACTCATCGCGATCCATCAACGCGCCTTCGCGCCGCGCGTGCGTCACCGCGCCCAGCACCTCGGCGTGTACCGTCGTGCCCTTGGGGCTCCATAAAACCCAGCGCCCCTCGTGCGTCTGGACCCCCGGTGACTGGAACCACCACTGGCGGGCCATGTGGCTGGCGAGGTAGCCGTCCGGGCGCTGGTCGATGCGGTATTGAAAGACCACCGTGCTGCCCACCTCAAGCTGACGAAAACGCACAGTGCGGCCACGGATGGAGGAGGCCTCCACGCGGCGGCCATCCGGGGCGACGGCGTAGGCGGCGAGGATGCGTGAGCGGCCCCCCGAGCGGACCTTCATCTGCGTCAGCTGATCGCGCCCCGCTTGGTTGAGCGCGTGGGCCACCATGGTCACGATGTTGATCGTCGTCCCGTCAGAGGCCAGGGAGGTGACCTCATCGTCGAGGAGGTAGATGACGTCGGCGCCGTGCTTGGGCGTCACCGTCGCCCGCGCGGCGACGGCGGCCTCCAGCGCGGCCTCGCCAGGGACATCCACCGACCAAGGCCCCTCCTCCTCGGGCGCCAAGAAGGCCAGGCGCTGCGCGATCTCATCGTTCTCTGGATCTCGGGCGAGGGCGTCGCGGAAGTGGCGGATGGCGGCGATCTTGTCGTCGCGCTGGAGCGCGAGGTGGGCCAAGGCTTGTCGCGGCTGGGCGGCGGCGGGGGTCAGGGCGATGGCCGCCTCCAGGGCCGCCTCCGCCTCTAAGGGGCGCCGGGCGCGGCGCAGCGTCTCGGCCAAATCAAGGTGCGCTTGGCGCTCATGGGGCCAGGCGTGGGTCATCCGCCGCGCGATGATGACGGCCTCCTCATAGGCGTCGTTGCCGCGCAGGAGCCAGTGCAGCGCCTTGAGGGCGTCGTAGTCATAAGGCAGCGCCTCAAGCCGGGCGCGGCGCATCTGCTCCACCTCGGGGAAGAAGCTCAGCTGCTGGCGGCAGTCGGCCAGGGCGTTGAGCACCCAAGGCCAACGCGGCCAGCGATCATCAGCGGCCTCAAGCACGGCGCAGGCCTCCTCGTGCCAGCCCTCGCTGCTAAAGAGCGAGGCGAGGCTGAGGTAGGCGCCAGGGTGCTTTGGGTGCTCTTGGAAGAGGCGCAGCAGCAGCGCGCGCGCCTTGACCTCGAGCTTCTGCTGTGTCCAAAAGCGCGCTTGGCGCAGCGGCACGCGCAGCAGCTCATCGCCGAAGTCTTGGATAAGGCCCTGAAGGAGATCCGCCGTGCGCCCCCGCTCGCCGTTGTCCCACAGCCGCATCGCCAGGCGGTAGCGGCCGCGCAGCGCGTTGGGGTGGGCCTTGAGGAAGGCCTCCGTGAGCGTGACGGTCGGCGCCTTGAGGCCCAGCGTCTCCGCCCAGACGCTCTTGAGGAATAAGCGGCGCGGGCCTGGGGGCAGATCGCGGACGCGGGCCTCTAGCAGATCGTCCTCTTGCAGCGTGGGGCGGGTGATCGCCTCAAAGCGCGGCTGGGCGTCGAGGGGCGCGTGGGCCAGCGCCTCGGGGGGGGGCGGCCCGCCACCCGGCGCGCTGACGCGGAAGCTCATCAGCCAGCCGCCTTGCTGCTGCGCCGACTTGATCAAGATGGGGTGGACGCCCGGCTTGAGGTGGACCGGGATCACCACGCCGTCAAAGAGCCAGCTGCTGAGGCGCCGCCCGGAGAAGACCAGCTGCTCATCCAGCCACACCTTAGTGGGGTTGGAGGCGCCGAGGCGCAGCTCATAGTCGCCCTCAACCTTGACCTCCAGGTTGACGGCGGCGTAGGCCACCTGCCACGCGTTGGGCTCCATGAGGTTGCTCAGGTTGATCTTGCCGCGCGGGTCCATCGGGTAGCGCGCCCGCCAGTGGATCTCGATGAGCTTGCCAAGGTAGCCCTTGGCGGGGTTGATCTCGCGCTCCGGGGGGTAAACAGCGTCAAAGCCCTTGCCCTGGTCATTGTCCCAGGTGCCGATGATCGCCAAGGGGGGGCGGTAGCCGATCTCGGCGAGGCTGGCGTCTCGCTGCGCCTCGGCGCCGCGCAGATGCAGCGCGTGGGTGCGCATCCACGCGGCGTAGGCGCGGACCTCAGGGCGCGGGTGGCCGTGGGCGAGGCGCGCCAAGAGGATCTCCAAGCGTCGCCGCTCCGCCTCCGTCCAAGCCTGCTCCGCGATCCTGTGCAGATCGAGCAGGGCGTTGTCGCCGCTGGGATCAAGGAGCGCGGCGGAGAGGTGGCGCAGCGTAGCGCGGGGGCGATCCTCCAGATCGGCGAGGTCGGCGGCGATCTCATGGTAGAGGGCCGTCTCCGGCCCCGCCGCCAAGGCGTCAGCGACGGCGGCGCGCAGCCCCGCAGGGTCCGTGGCGGTGTAGTACGCCCTGACCGCCGCGCGTAAGGCGGCTTCATCACGCGCGGGGGGCGCGCTCGGGTAGGGCTCAGCGACCGGCGCCTCTTCGAGGAAGAAAGGCGTAAGCGCGATCCATAACAACAGCTTGATCATCTGTCGCGCAGGCTCCTTGGTTGAGTGGGGGTTGCTTGGATGCCCAGGGCGTTAGGGCGGGGGCAGGGTTAATCTCTGAAGTTGAGCAAAAAGAGGGACTCTTCGACGATCAGCTCCACCTCCGCCACGCGCAAGTCGGCCATGATCGTGTCATCGATGGTGTCGCCCGCCACCACCATCTCAGAGAAGCGCGCGCCGAGGTTCATGTAGCGGCTCATCTTCTCATCAAACTCGTCAGGGGACAGCTTGCGCACCAAGCGCCCACGGAATCGACCGTATTGGCCGGTCTGGATCGCGCCGACCAGGCGCTCGAAGCGCTCCAAGTACGGTTGAAATTCCTTGCCGTATGTATAGGGCATGCGCTTCCTCCCGTGGGGACGATAGCCCTTTTATTTGAAACACGGCTAGAAAAAAAAGCCCAAATAGTGGAAAAACCTGCAAGCCGGAGCCGCATGGAGTCACCCCTTGACGCATAGCCTCTTGTTGATCTTTACGCTGCTCAATCCGGCGACGATCACGCTGTCGGGCCTGCTTGAGCGGGTTAAGGAGGGCAACCCCGCCATGGCCGAGGCGCAAGCGACGCTGGCCAACTACACCGCCCTCTTTGATCAAGCCTACTTCGCTTGGACGCCCAAGGTGAAGGTCGATGCCCTGCTGGCGCCCCTGCCCGAGCGGCGGCTCCTCAAGCAGTGTGTGCTCGGCCGCGACGCCCTGACGGGCTTGGAGTCGGTCGGCCCTTGCCCCGGTCAGGACATCGAGGATAACGAGGTCATCACCACCGACACCGAGATCGGGCTCTTGGTGCGCCTCAACGCCAAGGTGACCTTCCCCATCTATACATTTGGCAAGATCGACTCGGCCAAGCGGGCCGCGCGGGCGGGGGTTCACATCGGCCGGGCGACGGTGGACGCCACGCGGGCAGAGCTAGGGGCGATGGTCAAGCAGGCCTATTACGGGGTGCAGCTGGCCGAGAGCGTCTTGGGCGTCATCCAAGACGGGCGCAAGCGCATGAACGAGATCCGCGCGCAGATCGAGAAGGAGCTGGACAAGGAGTCCGGGCGCTTCACCAGCAATGATCTGCGCAAGCTCTTGGTGGAGCAGGCGGAGGTCGAGGCGGGCTACCTGGAGACAGAGGCGCTGCGTCAGCAGGCCCTTGAGGGGATTCGGGTCGCGGCGGGCTTGCCCGCCGGGGCGCCGTTCGATCTCGACAGCGCCACGCTGGAGGCCGTCTTCGTCGAGCCTCGCCCCGTCGAGGCCTACCTTGAGCTGGCCATCGACGCCCACCCCAAGCTGCGCGCCCTCGACGCCGCCGTGCGCGCCCGCCGCGCCCAGGTGGACATGGCCCGCGCGGAGTTCTACCCCAACATCGCCCTCGTCGGCGGCTTCGGCGTCGCCGAGGGCACCACCGCCGAGGATAACCCCGATCCTTTCGCCAAGGATGATTACAACTACCTCCAGTGGGGCGCGGTCTTGGGCGCGGAGTGGAGCCTCGACTTCGCCACCCGGATGAGCAAGCTCAAGCAAGCCGAGGCCGACTTCGTCAAGCAGCGCGCGCAGCGCGATCTCTTTGTCCAGAAGCTGCGCATTGATGTGGCGACGCGGGTGGCGAAGATGAACCGCTATCAAGGGGAGATCAACGTCCGCGAGGTGGCGATGAAGGCCGCTAAGGGCTGGCTGGTCTCCAATAGCCTCAACTTTGGCCTGGGCTTGGTGCAGACCAGCGAGATCCTCGCCAGCTTGGCGGCCTATAGCAAGACGCGGCTGAAGTATTATCAGGTCCTTTATGAGTATAACCTCGCCGTCGCCCAGCTCTCTAAGACCGTCGGCGTCGAGCTGGCGGTCCCCTCTCACAGCGACTAAATAAAGCACCGGCGCCCCCGTCGCGCGCCGCCCGAATTGACAAGGAGCCCCCATGCGCACCCTGATCCTCCTCCTGACCCTCACCGCCTCCGGCCTGGCCTTCGCAGGCCCCCCGACCCAGTTCCTCCAAGGCCAAGTCCAGGCCGTCCGCGATCTCCTCGGGCAGAAGGGCAAGCTCAAGGACGCGGCGGAGATCGCCAAGGTGGATGAGGCGCTCAAGGCCATCATCCACCCCGTCATGGAGTTCGACCGCCTCTCGGAGAAGGCCCTGCGTAAGCACTGGAAGGGCCTCAGCGCCCAGCAGCGTGAGCAGTTCATCCAGCTCTTTAAGGATCTCGTCTTCGAGAGCTATATGAGCGAGGTCAGCTCCGCCAATGAGAACTACACCGTCGCTTATGAGGGCGAAGAGGCCAAGGGCCGTAAGGCCGCCGTGGTGACGGTCATCGCCAAGACCAAGAAGGCGGAGATCGAGCTGGTCTTTCACCTCACGGCCCGCTCACGCACCCTCTGGGTCGCTGAGGATGTGATCATCGATGAGGTCAGCTTGGTGGAGAATTATCGCGAGCAGTTTAACAAGATCATCGCCGAGGAGAGCTTCGAGGCGCTCCTGGGCAAGATGCGTAAGCGCCTGGTCAAGCTCGGCGCGCCCGGCTATAAGGACGCCGCGCCCGCGCCGACGAAGCCATCAGCTCCTTAAGGCCAGTGAGGCCAAGGCGCCGAGGAGCGCCGCCCCTAAGACCGCCAATCCATAGAAGATCCACTGACGGTTGACCCCCGCCCCGCCCCCCTTGCCTTGAGGATCGAGGAAGACACACTCCACATGGCCGAAGCGGATCTTTTGACCAAAGATCAGCCGGCTTGATGGCTTGATGTGCTTGTTGCGCACCGCTGTGCCATTGCTGGAGTTGAGATCGGTGATGACATAGCCATCATCTTGCCGCTTGATCCGCGCGTGGTGACGGGAGACAGAGGCGTCGGCCAGGGTGATGTCGTTCTCATCCGTGCGACCAATGCAGGTGATCGGCTCAAAGAGGAGGTACTCTCGACCGGCCTTGGGCCCCGCCACGATGCGTATCTTGGCGTGGGCCTGCTCAGGGAGCACGATCGCGGTGTTGATGCCGCCCAGCTGCGCTTGCTGAGGCTTGCCCGAGGCTCGCTCTAAGTAAAGACGATAGTCACCGATCTTGACCTTGCTGCTCTCATCGATCTCAATCGAGGACTTGATGCGCTGATCATCGACGATCACGCCGTTGGCGCTCTGCTTGTCCACGATGAAGATGTTTGTCCCCTTCATGATCAGCTCAGCGTGGCGGCGTGAGACGGCACCGTCGGGCAAGATCACATCGTTATCAGGCGTCCGACCAATGCTCAGCCGCCCTTCACTGAAGGAGTGCTCGCTGACCAAGGCGCCTCGATCGTTCTCTACGACGACGATGTACAAAGCGAAGACCTACTCAAGATCAAAACGCCAGCGACGCTCACAGGCCGCCGTTTGGGGCGATGTGTACACCGCTGGCGTGTTTTTTATTAGTTAAAGATGTTCAGATCAACATTGTGGTTGAGGCTGTGGGCGTTTTGAATCCAGCGGGGCGTGTGCCCTGTGGGCTCAAAGCCATTCAAGCCGTTGAAGACCTCACGCATCTCACCATCCAAATCCAATATCTGAGTGACTCGAACTGTACCGTCTGCGTATTTGAGGACTTGCACCAGGACGTCGATGTTTTCGCGGATCTGCGCGTCGATCTGCTCATCCCCCACGCGCGCGCCCAAGCTGGCCTGGCGCACGAGGCGAATCAGGGCGTCATCGGGGGACTCCGCGTTGATGCCGATGACGCCGCCGTTGACGCTGCCGCCCAAGGCGGTCACGGCCAAGAGGGTCTCTGGGCCACGGCTATCGGCTAAGACCAGGCGATCCGGCCGCATCTTGAGCGCTTGGCTGAGGAGGGTCGTGTGATCCACCCCCGGCGCGCCTGAGAGCACCAAGAGCTGCTGGTGGCCCGCGCTGGAGAGCCGCCCGCCGCCCTCGACGCAGACGACGCGGCGATCAGCGGCGCCGCTGAGGAGGAGCGCGGAGATAAAGTCGAAGCGCGCGTCGGCGTCATTGGAGGACACCACCAGGTTGCGACCCAGGCGGACCGCTTGCTCTAAGAAGCTGGCCATGTTGGCGCCCAAGACGCCTTGGCGGACCAGATCGGTGAGCTGGGGGGGGGCCGCTTGAGGGCGATCAAGGGTGACGAACGGGCCACCGACGTGGGGCATCGCCACGTGAACGCGGCTGCCATCAGCCAAGTAGGCCTCGGCGAAGGGCGCGTCCTGCGGCAGCGCGACGCCCACAGCGTTGAAGAGGCGGCGCAGCGCGCGGATGATCGCGGCGTTGCCGGAGAAGCGCCCCTCGAAGGCCTGCGGCGCGCCATCGCCGCGCGTGATGAAGATCTGCGCAGGGCCATTGATGTTGATGCGTGAGATCTGCGGATCGTCCAGGAGATCGGTCAAGGCGCCGACGGCCAACGCCTCGGAGACCTCCATGGAGATCCAATCATTATGGCGCAGGCCATCTGGGGCGCGCAGGGCGCTCGCTGCGGCCTTGGCGCCCGCCTCAACCTTCTTCCACAGCGCCACGTCGAGGCCTTGGCCGGGCGTGAAGTCGCGCGGCGCGCCGAGGCCCTCTTGAGCCATAAACGCCTCAATGGCCTCACCCAAGGGGGAGAGGGGCAGCGGGGCGGGGGCGGCGACGAAGGCCACCGGCGCGGCGACGGCCACCGGCGCGGCGACGGCGCGGATCGGCGCGCT
>JAHJCH010000037.1 GCA_018813065.1 Myxococcota bacterium | reverse complement strand
GCCGCCGCCCGCCTCACCGCCGCCGCCCTCACCGCCGCCGCCCGCCGCGCCGTCGCAGATCTCCATGACGTTGCCGACGGTGGGCGGCCCAAAGCCGTGCTTCTCCAGCTGCGCCATCATCCACGCGCCCGCGCCATAGCCCACCATGGGCACGACGCCCGTGTAGTGGCCGCGATCGGGCTCAAACAGCTCAGGGACGAGGAAGTCATTGGCCATCGCCGTCTCCGTCACCTTGTTGAGCAGCTCATCGGCGCGGCCCGACTCACCCAGGTGCCGCCACGCCTCGCCGATGCGCAGATCCAAGAGGATCCACTCGCTGAGGTCATAGAGGTTGGCGCCCGCCTCACCCACGAGGGAGAGCCCCGGCTCCAGGCGACGATAGCCGCCGAAGTTGGTGCGCAGGCGGGTGAACTGCTCCAGCGTGCCGCGATAGATGGGATCATCGGGGAGGAGGAGGCCCCAGCTCAGCGCCTCCGCCGTGGAGCCATCGCGATAGACATCGCGGCTGGCGACGCCGGCGTGGCTGACGAGGCTGTTGTCGCTGCGGTTGACCAGGCGGCTCTTCATGGCGTTGAGCATCTCGATGCCCAAGCCCCGGTACTGCTCCGCCACCGTATTCCAATGATCAGCCTGTTGGGGGCGATTGCGCGCGTAAGCCAAGGCAATATCAGCGAAATCCAGCATCCCGCGGATCTGCGCGGCGGTGGTATAGGTGAAGACCTGGCGATAATCCCAGTGGACCTCCCAGATGGAGCACTCTGGGGCGGGCAGCGCGCCTTCGATCTGCAAGCGGATGTCCTCGGCGATCTCAAAAAGGCCCTCCATCACCGAGTCACCGTAGAGGGTGGGGCGATCCAGCCAGTCCAGATCGCAGCTGTAGTTAACGGCCATGCGCGCCGCCCACAGGGCCAAGCCCCAGCCGTCCGTCTCCACGTTGGCGCCGTAGAAGTTAAAGTCCGCCTCCTCCTTGCCATTGCCGTAGTAACGGCAGCTGGAGACGCGGTAGGGGCGGCCGATCTCGCCGGTGAAGAAGCCCGCCTCGCCGCCGAGGTAGAACTCGATGCCCTTCTTGGCCTCCTCTACGTGCCCTGTCATCGCCAAGGCGACGACGCCATAGGACATATCGCGCACCCAGCCGGTGTGCCACTCACCGATGGGCAGCGCGGCGAGGATCATCCCGTGGTTGCGGCGGTTGGCCTGCACGACCTCGCGGACCTGGCCCATGCGCAGGACGGTCTCTGACTGGCGCCAGAGGGTGCGCTCGGTCTGGCTGAGGTTGGGCGGCGCGGTGTTCTTACGCCAGGCCTCGAACTCGGCGAGGGCCTCATCATGGATCTGCCCTGCGCCCTTCTCGCCAGCGAAGGCGGTCCACAGCGCCACCACATCATTGACGCTGCGATAATCGCGGAAGTCCTCGGCCTGGGGCTCGCGGGGGTTGTCATTGACGAACAAGATCGCCTGACCCCACCACGCCTCCTCACCGGCGCCTAAGCTCACGTCGCGCTGAAGGACCAGGACGCGCCCATCACCCGAGCAACTCGGCCCACCAGAGGCGTCACCGCCGCCTAAAATTGTGTTATATAAATCAGAGTCACCCCCGCAGCCGATTTGATCGACGCCGCCGATCGGCATATAAATGACGTGACCGCCACCAGGGCCGGTTTCGATCCCATAAGTATTCTTCCACTCGATCTGTTCACCGTTATCGCGGCGCTCAACGCGGCTATCGCCGTTGGCGTCCCCCAAGAGCATATTTGGCTTAGAGAAAAAAGAAACATTGGTGGCGCTACCGCCATTTTGAGCGCGGATAAGCATCACCATAGCGTTCCCTTCGTAACCAAAGGGAGAAAAATAATAAACGGTGAAGTTTACGCCATTTAAGCTCTTACGCGCGGTGATGATATGACTTTGTTGTTCATATCCGGCGGCGAGGCGATTAAACCACTCGGTTTGCCCCCCTGCGCGGGCGCCGAAGTAGATATCATGGGCCAGGTCACGACGCCCTATGCCGCCATCCCGGCGGTTATCGGGCGGAGCGACGAAGCGATAGGGGTGCTCTAAAAACTCATCGATCTTGCCTTCGCGGCTGTCGAAGATCTGAAACCCATGACCATTCCCCGTGGTCAGGTGATACCAGCTTCGCTCATAAGCCTCGGCGCTTGAGATCAAGAGCGCGCAGGCGATTATTAAGGGGGTTCGCATTGGGCTCCTCACGGGTCTGCTCCTTTCAACGTCAACTCAAGAGGCGCGGACGAGGGTTTCTTGGCCCGCGACGGCATCTTATCGCCGCCGGAGCGGATGAGATCAGCGAGGCCTCATCGCGGATCGACGCCCTCTATTTTCGGCGGCGACGGCGAAGCCGAGATTGTGCGTGAACATCTCAAGGGCCGCTACGTTAAGCGCGCGCCCAGCGCGCCACGAGCGCTACTTGACCTTTCACCCCGGCTCGCAGATTTTAGGGTTGAACTTCAAACCAGGAGGAACAAGCTATGTCGCGCACGATGGTCGGCCTCGCCGCCCTGCTCTCCATCTGCTGGATCTCGCCAAGCGTCGCCGCGCCGCGCGCCACCAGCCTCAGCTCAACTCAGACGACCAAGAAGGGCAAGAAGGCCCGCAAGAACTACATCAACGCGCTGCTTGACAAGGGCGCGATGGGCGTCAGCTTCGGCATCCGCCCGCCCGCCTCGATTGTCTATGACGGGGACAATGACCACAGCTTCGGCACCACCGTTGACATGGGCCTCACCGGCGGCGCGGTCTACGATAAATCTTTCCACGATGTCTTGAGCTACTCTGTCGGCGCGCAATATCGCATGAAGGGCGGCGGCGATGCAGATCTCAAAAGCAAAGTGGAATATAAAACCATTGAGGTCCCCGCGGTTCTCAAGGCGCGTTTCCCTGTAAATAATAAAATTATGCCTTATCTCCAGGTCGGGCTCTTTGCCAGCGTCGCTTTTGACACGGCTGCCTATTACAACGGCAGTAAGAAGAAGACCGAAGCCGATAAATGGAGCAGCATTGATTATGGCATGGTGTTTGGGCTTGGCAGCTATTTCACTCTGACCAAAACGATCATGGCTTCTGCAAATCTGACCTATAACTACGGTCTTTACAACCTGATCAGCTATGATGGCTGGAACACGGGGGAAACCAAAGGGCAGATCAAAGACACAGATGAGATGTTTAGCCGTGGCTGGTTGCTGAACGGCGCCGTCCACTTCTGAGCCCCCGCCTCCGCCCGCCTTCTCCGCCGCATCACCCATATAGAAAACAGCCCCCCACTGCGTTAGGGTGAGCCATCGACGGAGAGGATGATGAACTGCCCAAACTGCTCCCAGACGATCCCGGACGGCTCCAAGTTCTGCGGCCACTGTGGCAAGCGGCTGTCTCAGCCCGCCGCCTCGCCCCCCAAGCCCACCCCCCAGGCTGAGCCCGCGACGCGGACGGCGTTTATGGAGTCCCTCCCCGTCAACGCGCCCGCGCCGAGCACGCGCACGGATGAAGAGGCGCGTCACGAGCGCCCGACCGAGGTGGAGGTACCCTCAGCGCTCCTAGAGGCGCGCCGTGAGCCGCTCCCCTCGGTGGTGCTGGCCTCCGCCGAGCAGCGCGCGGTCGAGGGGGGCCTGCTGCGCAAGGGGGCGTCGCTCCTCAAAGATGACCGCGAGGCCGAAGCCCGCCGCGAGGTCGATGCCCGCCGCGAGGCCG
>JAHJCH010000347.1 GCA_018813065.1 Myxococcota bacterium | reverse complement strand
CGCCGCGCGGCTCCTCGACGCCCCCGCCCAGGGCGCCGCCGTGGGCCTCACCTTGTCCCTGCGCCCGCCTCGGCTGACCCTCTAGCGGGATAAATTCTTTCTGATATTTCATTGTAAATTTCAGGCTT
This sequence comes from Myxococcota bacterium, assembly GCA_018813065.1. Taxonomy (GTDB): domain Bacteria; phylum Myxococcota_A; class Bradymonadia; order UBA7976; family UBA1532; genus JAHJCH01. The sequence goes on along the minus strand of JAHJCH010000347.1, from coordinate 20,561 downwards.
TAGACTCAAAATCCAGTCACGGTTTTTCACCCACGAGGAGCGCGTAATGGAGCCTTTACCGTCTGGCTGGGCGAGCTGGGATGCCCAGCGCCTAGAGGCCGAGATCCGTGAGCATAATCGACGCTACTGGGACACCCAGACGCCGACGATCAGCGACTATGACTATGACCGCTTGGTCAACGCGCTCAAGGCCCTCAACCCCGCCGCCGCCGTGCTCAGCGAGCTGGGCCCAACACGCACCCCCGGCGCCACCGTCCGCCATGAGCACGTCATGCTCAGCCTCGATAAAGCCTATGACGAGGCGGCGCTTCTGCGCTGGGCCGAGAAGTTTGAGGGCTATCTGATCATGAGCCCCAAGGTGGACGGCACCGCGTGCAGCATCCGCTATGACGCGCGCGGGCGGCTGAGCGTGGCGGCCACGCGCGGTGATGGCGCCGAGGGCGAGGACATCACCGAGAACGTCAAGCGCATCAAGAACATCCCCCTCCAGATCGACACCGACCACCCCGTTGAGGTGCGCGGCGAGGTCTATCTGCCGCTGTCCACCTTCGCCACCCTGGAGGGCTTCGCCAACCCACGCAACGCCGCCGCAGGCACGCTCAAGCAGAAAGATCCCGATAAGTCGGCGCGCGTGCCGCTGGCCTTTTTTTGCTATGACGTCTACGGCGTCGAGGCCGAGACGGAGGTGGACAAGCTCAAGCAGGCGGCGGCCTGGGGCTTTGAGGTCGTTGAGCACGCCCTGATCGGCCGCGATGAGGTCCAGGCGGGCTATGAGTCCTATGTGCAGCGGCGGGCGGGGCTCGATTTTGAGATCGACGGCATCGTCTACAAGGCCAACCGGCTCGATGAGCAAGCGCGCCTGGGGGTGACCGCGCATCACCCACGCTACGCCATCGCCTACAAGCTCCAAGGGGAGAGCGCGCAGACCGTGCTTGAGGCCGTGGAGTGGAGCATCAGCCGCACCGGCGTGCTCACCCCCGTGGGGATCGTGGCGCCTGTGTCGCTGAGCGGGGCCGTCGTGACCCGGATCAGCCTCCACAACTGGGGCCTCGTGCAATCTAAGGGGCTCTCCCTGGGCGCCACCGTCATCGCCATGCGCCGTGGCGGCGTCATCCCCCACCTGGAGAGCGTGGTCACGCCCGGAGATCGCCCCGTTGAGGCGCCCAAAGCCTGCGTCTGCGGGGCACCGGCGCGGGTCGAGGGCGATGTGGTGGTGTGTACCCAGCCAGAGGCCTGCTCGGGGCAGTCGATCGGGGCCTTGAGCCACTGGGCCAAGGTCACACAGATCGAGGGCTTTGGGCAGGTGTGGCTGGAGACGCTGGTGGAGGCCGAGACGTTGACCTCGCCGGTGGATTTTTACACGCTTAAATCTTCGGATTTAATGGGCTTTGATCGTATGGGCCAGACCCTCGCCGACAAGCTCATTTCGCAGATTCAAGCGGCGCAAACGCTGCCCTTGGCGACGTTCCTTCAGGCCTTGGGCGTCCCCGATCTGGGCAAGACGGCCTCTAAGACCCTCGCTGCCGAGTTTAAGACCCTGGCGGCGGTGCGTGAGGCCACCCCAGAGCGCCTGATCGCGCTGCCCAAGTTCGGCGCGCTGCTGTCTCAGCGCGTGGTCGAGGGTTTGGCGGGGCGCGCGGCGCAGATCGACGCCCTCTTGGCGCATGTCACGGTGCTGGATGAGCCCGCGGAGGCGGCGCCGACGGGGGCGCAGCCCTGGGCGGGGCGGTCATTCTTGTTTACAGGGACGCTGGCGCAGATGAAGCGCGCCGACGCGCAGGCGGCGGTGGAGGCCTTGGGGGGTGTCAACGCCAGCGGCGTCAGCAAGGCGCTGGGTTGCTTGGTGGTCGGGGACGCAGGCAAGGCGGGCAGCAAGCTGAGCAAGGCCCAGAAGCTGGGCGTGGCCGTCTGGTCTGAGTCGGAGTTCGTCGCGCAGCTGGCGGCGGCGCGCGCGGCGGAGACGCAAGAGGCGGCGGAGGCCGAGGGCGCGCCTCAACTGCCACTCTTTTAGCGTCGCGCTGCGATGAGATCTGCGCAGAGGGCGAGGGCTAAGCCCTCGACATCTCGCAGATCCAGCCCCCAAAGCTCGCCGGCAGGCGAGCGGCCCGAGGGAGAGTGTAAGCTCTCGCGAGGGGAGTGATGGAAGGGGGGATTGGGGGGTGCAAGATGCTATCGCGCCGCGCTGCCCTCAAAAGCCCCACGTCAGCGCCGCACCCTGGACGCTTGGGCTCATCCACGGCGTCACCGCCAGGCGGGCATCCGCGCTGGGGCTGGCCGGGCCCGCTTGGGCGTCGAGGTAGAGCAAGATCGCCCCTGAGGTGAGCCCCGTCAGCGCCGCGCCGTAGCTCAAGAACTGCATGACCTCGTAGAGATCGCCCTGGCGCTGGATCTCTTTGATCTCATCGCGGGTGATCTGATCGCGGAGATCAAGCTCGCGGGCGTCTTCGTTGCTCTGATCCACGAGCGCGCTGAAGAAGACGCCGCCGATCAGCCCCACCACGCCCAGGCTCACCGCCGACCAGCCCCCCAGCCGCTTGTAGTTGATGTCCCCCCCCTTGACGATCACCTCCGGCGCCGGGTTGGGGTCGATGAACAGCTCGATCAGGGTGGTTTGCGTGCCCGTGATGCGCGCCGTGGCCGGGCGCGTCCTGTCATACGCGGCCCCCGTGACGCGGTAGATCCCCGGCGGCAACGCCACCGCCCGCCCACAGGTCAGCGGGGGCAGCGAGCCCGCGCTTTTTTCATCGAGGAGCCCCGCCTCGGCGTCGGCGAGGCTGAGCGTCATGTCGCTGGGATCGCAGTGGATGTAGAGGTTGCCCGGGCAGGTGGAGCGCAGCTCGTCGAGGTAGCGCTCCATGGCCCCCCGCACGGTGTCCGGGGTCACCTCGTCGATCGTCGGGGCGCGGGCGACCCGCTCGTAGGCCGCCACCGCGCCTGTACAGTCATTGAGCCGCTGGCGGGCGCGGCCCTCGTTGAGCAGCGCGATGTTGATGGGGCCGATGGCGTTGGCCTCGGCGTACAGCGCGGCCGCTAAGGCGTAGTCCTTGGCTTGGTAAGCGCGCCGCCCCGCCAACATCAGCTCGTCTTGCTTGGGCGTGGGCTTGGCGACGCCCTGGGCGTGGATGACGCCCGCCCACAGCGAGGGCAGCAGCGACAGCAGCGGCAGCAGGGCGCGCGTCGTGGCCGGGATCATGGCGCGCCTCCGCCTTCATGGCGCGTGCGCGCGACGCGGAAGCCTAAGTCGGGGCTCTGGGTGGTCGGCAGCACGCCGCCCCGCAGGTCGCCTCGCGCCTCCGTGGGGCGGCTGGACCAGCCCCCCCCCCGCACGCCACGGCAAGGGACGTCCTCGCCCTCCAAGCACGGCGGAACCTCAGACGCCTGCGGCCCCCAAGGGTCATCGCCCGTCGGCGGGCGCTGGGGATCGTAGACGTCGTGGACCCACTCGCGGACGTTGCCCGCCATGTCGTAGAGGCCCTGGCAGTTGGGCGCCTTGCGGGCGACTTCGTTGGTGGTGAAGCAGGGCGGATCGCCGCCATCAGGCCACGGCTCCTCGCAGAGCGTACGCACGCTGTCTCGGTAGGCGTGGAAGCGCGCGCAGCTCTGGCCTCCAACCGCGCGATACCAGCTGCTGCACAGGTACCAGGCGATCTCCTCAAGTTGATCTTCGTCCTCCACGCAGGGCGTCTGTGCGTCGCAGCCCCCCTCCGCCCCGATGCAGTGCCAGCCCTGGTCCTGGCCGGCGCGGTCTTGGCCGAAGTAGGCCACCTGCCACTCCGCCTCCGTGGGCAGCCGGTAGCCCTCGCAGAGGTACGGGTCCCCCGCGTCGTTGCGCACGACCCCATCCGGGGCATAGCAGGGCTCAAGGCCCTGGCGCTGAGACAGCGCGTTGGCGTAGCGCACGGCGTCGAGCCAGGTCACCTGCTCCACCGGGCAGTTCGGGCATTCCCCTAGGCCGCCGACGAGCCAGAAGCCGGAGGGCGTGTCAAAGAGGAGCGCGGCGTACTCGGCCTGCGTCACCTCGGTGCGGCTGATCTCAAAGCCCCGAGTGAGGGTGAACGCCCCGCCCTCCGCCGGTGGATCGATGGGGATCATCGCCGGCTGCGGCTTGAAGATCGTCCGCGCGAGGCGCAGCCCATGCGTGGAGAGCTGGGCGAGGGAGGCGTCGTCGTTGTCCTCATCGTCGTTGTCCTCATAAAAGGCGTAGGTCCGCCGCGCCGCCGCGTGGTGGCTCTCGGGCGGGTGAAAGACGCTGTTGCCCCGCACCACGTTGTCTGAACCGCTGGCGTTATCCCGGTAAGGGTCGAGCGGCGCGGCGATCGGAGGCGCGTCGCGCGGGCTCCAATCACTGACCCACTCGGCGACGTTGCCCGCCATGTCATAGAGCCCCCAGGCGTTGGGCGCCCTGGTGGCGACCTCACGAGGCAGCAGGCAGCTGCGGCCATTGTCCGCCCGGAAGGGGCAGATCGCCTGGACGCAGGGGCAGTCTTCAGGCTGAGGGGGGAACGGGATCGCCTTGGCGGCGTTGTCGTGATGCCAGGCGATGTCATCGATGCAGCCCTCTTCGTCGCAGTAAAAGCGGCCCTGCGTCCCCGCGCGGTAGGCGTACTCCCACTCGGCGTCGGTCGGCAGCCGGTAGCCCTCGCAGAGATAAGGGGTGGCGCCCCCAATCACGCGCCCTGTGGCGTCATAGCAAGGGGCTAAGCCCATCCGCGCCGAGAGCTCGTTGGCGATCTCAATCGCCTTGTTAAAGCTGAGCATCAACACAGGGCTGTTGGGGCAGCCCACGCCCTGCTCGCCGCAACGCAGCGCGTCTTGGTTGATTTGATCGGCGATCTCTTGCGCCCAGCAACCAAGATCGTCATCGCTCGCATCGCATCGAAAGTGCGTGAAATCAGGCAGCAGCGCGTAGAGCTGCCCCTGTGTCAGCTCTGTCTCGGCCAACCAAAAGTCGTGGGTCAGCTGGGTCGTGTTCGTCCAATTCTCAGAATTGCTCAGCGCCTCAAGATTGCCCTGCGCGAAGGCGCCTGCGGGGATGACGAGGAAGCGCCAGGGGCGGCTGAGGGGCACGGCCGTCGGGATGTCGATCGTAAACGGCGCGGTGGGGCGGCAGACCCCCGTGATGCAGCCCTCTGGGCAGCGCTCGGCGGTCTCGAAGTCCAGGCAGGGCACGCCGCTCGTCAGGGCACAGCGAGAGCGGGCGGTGGGCCGTATCTTGACGCTCTCATCCAGATCCGCCTCATAGTCGCAGTAGGCCGGTACGCGCGGGGTCAGCCCACGCACGAGGCGCAGCCCCGCCACACGCTCGCTCGGCGCCGCGGCGGCGCGCGCGGTGGCCCATGTGTCCTCAAGCGCGCCCGTCCACGCGCCCCCCTTGATGACCCGCGCCTCGCCGCGCCCCGGTCCATAGAACGAAGGCCCCCCCAGCGGCGCCTCTGTGTGGTAGTCGTGGGCCCACTCCGGGGCGTTGCCCGCCATGTCATAGAGACGCCATAGGTTGGGCGCCTTGGTGGCGACCGGGTGAGGGCGCCCCCCGGCGTTGGCCTCGGTCCAGGCGATCCCATTGACGCAGGCGGGGTTGTCGCCGCAGTACCAGGGGCTGGAGGTCCGCGCGCGGTAGGCGAACTCCCACTCCACCTCCGTGGGCAGGCGGTAGCCCGCGCAGAGGTGCGGATCGCCCCCCTCGCCGCCGATGACGTTGCCCAGCGGGTCATAGCAGGGCGCCAGGCCCTCGCGGGCCGACCAGGCGTTGGCGATCTTCACCGCGTCATAGAAGCTCAGCCCCGTGACGGGGCAGCTCGCGTCATCGCAGCCCAGCTCGACCTCGCCCAAGAGCCCCTCATCCAACCCCATCTCCTCGATCAGCGCCCCAAGCTGCCCCCGCGTCAGCTCCGTGGCGGCCATCACATAGTCCCCCGTGATCTCCACGCCCACGCCCTCCGCGCCCAGCTGCGTGTGCCCCGGCGCGGGGATGTGGATGAAGCCCGGCAAGATGCACTCGGCGTTCGCTGAGCTGAGGCAGCGGGCGCACTGCGTCTCGACACGCACATCTTCGTTGTTGCACCCCCCCGCCGCGTCGCAGACCCCCGGGCCTTTGTAGCTGATCTGGACATCGCCGACGCAGTGGGGGCTTGAGGGGCGGTTGCAGTTGTCGTCCTCGTCCGAGATGTAGTGGCAGCCCGCCACGTCGTCGCGCACCCGGCAGATGTCGAGGGGGGGGCGGAAGTAGACGTTGCTCTGGCAGAAGGGCTCCGTGTAGCACGCTGATGCTTCGAGGTTGTCGCCGTAGTCGCACACGCCCGTGGCCGGATCACAGACGCCAGGGCCGAGGTAGTTGATCGCCACCTCGCCGTCGCAGCGGCTGGCGGGCGTCAAGGCGCAGTCGATCTCCTCGACGGTGGTGTAGCTGCACTGGCCCTCGACGCAGCTGCCCGCCTGTTGGCGGCGATGGCGATCGCCGACGCAGGTGTCGCGATCAAGGCTACAGTCCGTGACCACGGCGGGCGGGTAGACGCAGCGGCCTGAGCCTTGATCGCAGCCCCCCCCCGCGAAGCTCAGCATGATCTCTGGGCGGCCCTCTTGACAGATCGACGGCGGCGCCAAGGCGCAGTCCTCGATGATGGGCTCGGGGTAGACGCAGCGCCCCGCTTGGGCGTCGCACAGCCCACCCTCCTGTTGAACCGAGCGCGCGCCATCGCAGCTAAAGCGCGGCGCGGCGCAGTCCACGGCGTTGATCTCCGTGTAGAGGCAGCCGCGCGCCTTATCACAGCCGCCCGCTTGGGCGGTGATCAGCACGCTCCCCTCGCAGCGCGGCGCCGGCGCCCGCGCGCAGTCGATCTCAAGGCGCTCCCCCGCGCTGTAATCACAGGCCCCCTGCGCGCAGGCCCCCCCCCGCAGCGTCACGGCCACCGCGCCCTCACAGCGAGTCTGGGTGGCGGCGCAGTCGATATAGGCGGCGTCGGGCACCACGCAGTCGCGGATGCGCGGATCGCAGGCGATGACCCCCTCCTCCAAGACCGGCACACGCAGCAGCTCTGGGGCATCCTCAGTGGGATCGCATGAGGCCACCAAGGCTTGTTGGCGACAGTTGATCTCTTCTTGGTTAAAGTCGCAGCGCCCCTCCTCGGCGACGCAGCCGTTGCCCATCTTGACCTTGAGCAGATCCCCCTCACAGGTGTTGAGGTTGGCCGAGCAGTCAACGCGCCCCGCCTCGGGGTAGACGCAGCGCTCTCCCTCGGGATCGCAGGCGCCGGCGCGATAAGAGATCAGCGTCTCCCCCGCGCAGGTCGGCGCGCGCGGCGTCGAGCAGTCCACGCCGGAGAGCACCTCCAGGGCGGGCGTGGCGCAGACGTAGTCCTCGCAGCGGACCTCCAGCTCGGTCAGCACGTCGCCTCGGCAGAGCGTGACGGGCTCGGCGTTGGGCAGGACGCAGGCGCCGTCGAGGCAGACGCGCCGCCCCGGACAGTCGGCGTTGGTGGCGCAGAGGCGATCATCGAGGTGCGGCCCCTCTGAGACGCAGCCGCTGAGCGCCCACAGCGAGGTGAGCAGGAGGGCGCCGAGGCGCGCGCCTTGGGGTGTGCGCGTGATCATCGTCGAAGCCTTCATTGACGTCGAAGCCTTCATTGACGCGCCCCGATCAGCGTGCCCACGAAGTCCACGGAGAAGCCCGCGAAGGTATGGGTGTGGATGAACTGCCCCCGCAGCACCCCGCCGCTGAAGCCTCCAGTCCACGGCGATCGGAACTGCTCGGCGTCGAGCCAGCCGTCGGTGACCTGGTTGGGATCGCCGTCGAGGTTGCCCGTCACGGAGACCGTGACCGGGTTGAGGAAGCTCAAGCTGCCGGCGAAGTTACAGTTTGTGTCGCCCACGATCTGGGGATCGGCGAGGTGATTCACATCCACGCTGCCGCTGCCCGTGCAGGTGTCCTCGCCCAGGCTGGGATCGCTGATGCCGAACTGAAAGATCAGCGGGTAGAACCCATCGTTGGCGTTCTGATCGACGGGGCAAGAGCGATTGAACATGTCGTCTTGATCATCGCAGTCGGTGTTGTCGGTGACGTAGTTCAGGGGCTGAACGCAGCTTAGGAGTGGGTTGATGATCTCATCATCATCGGCGGAGGGGCGCGGATCGCCGAAGCCATCCTGATCGGCGTCGATGTACCAGCGGCGCCTCAGCCCCTCATCGACGCGCTCATCACAGTTATTGTCGAGGTCATCGCAGATCTCTAGGGCGCCGGGGTAGACCGTGGGGTCTTTGGGCGCGCAGTCATAGAGATCATCCACGCCGTCGTTGTCATCATCGGCGTCCTCCCCCGCCTCGGGATCATCAGGGGCCTCATCGCGGCAGCCATCCTGGTCGAAGTCGAAGTTGGGATCGTGCGAGGGCCAGCCGATCTCGCCGAGGATGCAGAGATCATCGACGTCGAGGCGGCCATCATTGTCATCATCGGCGTCCTCATCCCCGTCGCGGCAGCCATCGCCGTCATAGTCCAAGCCGGGCCGCCCTCCCCAGTTGATCGCGCCCTCGGGGCAGGCGTCGGCGGCGTCGGCGACGGCGTCATTGTCATCATCATCGTCCTCATCGGCGTCACGGCAGCCGTCGCCGTCGAAGTCCAAGGAGCGCAGCGCGCTGGACCAGCCCACCGCGCCCAGGGGGCAGTCATCCTCGACGTCGAGGCGACCATCGCTGTCATCGTCCTGATCTTCGCCCGCGTCTTGGCAGCCGTCGCCGTCGTGATCCGTCTCGGGCGTGGCGCGCCAGTTCAGATCACCCAAGGCGCAGAGATCGAGGAGATCGGCGATCCCATCATCGTCATCGTCGGCGTCCTCGCTGGTGTCATGGCAGCCGTCGGCGTCGTGATCGGTCAGGGGGCTAGAGCCCCAGTGGATGGCGCCTCTGGGGCACGCGTCCTCGGGATCGATGATGTCGTCATTGTCATCGTCGATGTCCTCATCCTCATCGCGGCAGCCATCGCGATCATGATCCGTGCTGATGTCCGATCGCCAGCCCACCGCCCCCTCAGGGCAGCGATCCGCGTCATTGCTCACGCCGTCATTGTCATTGTCGGCGTCCTCAAACCCATCTTGGCAGCCATCCCCCTCATGATCGGTGATGGCGTTGGCGTACCAGTGGGCGTCACCTTGGCGGCAGCTGTCATTGGGATCGAGGACGCCATCATTATCATCATCCCTGTCCTCATCGGTGTCGCGGCAGCCATCGCCGTCATAGTCGGTCTGGGAGCTGGAGCCCCAACCGACGGCGCCGAGGGGGCAGGCGTCCTCATCATCGAGCACGCCGTCATTGTCATCATCATCATCCACGTCCACGTCACGGCAGCCGTCGCCGTCATGATCGCTCAGGGAGGAGGCCACCCAGCGGAAAGGATCATCGGGGCAGGCGTCGGCGCCGTCGAGGAGGCCGTCTAGATCCGTGTCTTGGGTGTCTACGCCGTCCTCGCAGCCGTCGCCATCGCGATCCGTGCTCGCCTCAGCGCGCCAGCCTGGGGTGAGGCTGAGGGGGCAGGCGTCGTACCCGTCGGCGACGCCGTCATCATCATCATCATCATCCTCCCCGTGATCGGCGCAGCCGTCGGCGTCGTGATCGGTCTGCGGCGTCGAGATCCAGCCCTGCGCGCCTCGGGGGCATTGATCCGCCATATCCTCAAGGCCGTCATTGTCATCATCCGTGTCGCGGGCGTCGCAGATCGTGTCGCCGTCGAAGTCCTCGACGCCGGGGGTGCCGACGGGGAGCGGCGCCTCGACGCACTCGGCCTCGACGCAGCGCATCGCCACGCAGGGATCATCATGCTCGCAGTCCAGATCCGTCTCACAGGCGAGGTCTACACGGATGCCAGCGGTGGGATCGACGCCTTGGCAGCTCAAGAGGGCGAGCGCCAGGGCGGCGAGGGTGGGGCGGCGATGCCGCTTCTCAATCAAGGATCGTCGCACCGGTGCTCCCTGAGGGTGGAGGTGGGGGCTTGTTGGGGCCTCTCGGCTTCTTGACGCGGCGCTTGAGGTACACATCGACGCCCGGAGTCGCCTCGGGCGTGATCGTGATCGTCTGGGGCTGGTAGCCACGCAGGCGGACGCTGAGCGCGCGGGCGTCGGCGGTGGGCGTGGGGAAGCGCAAGGTGTGCTGACCGACGCCCAGGAGGGCCTCACCCTCGTAGATTTGGGCCTCTGGGGGGTGAGCTTGAACGGAGATCGTGATCGGCGCCGGGGCGGGGGCCGCGTCAGGCGCCAAGGCGACGGCCACGGAGGGGGTGGGCGACGGCGGTAAAGGCTGGGACAGCGGCGCAGGCTGAGGCTGAGGCTGAGGCGGCGGCGGCGGGCTCGGTCTGAGGGCCAGCCAGGCCCCGCCCATGAGGAGGAGCGCGGCGGCAGTGACACCCAACGCCAAGGCGCGGCGACGCCTGGGCCGCCGCCCCATGCTGCCCATCACGAGGGTCTCGCTCGCCCCGAGGTAGTCATTGAGCGAGATCGACTCGCCGTGGATCTGCGCCGTCATGCTGGCGAGATCGAGGGCGCGCAGCGCCTCCAAGAAGGCGCCCGCGTCGGGGTAGCGCGCCTTGGGATCACGCGAGAGGGCCTTGGTGATCGTGGCGCCGAGGGGGCCTTGAAGGAGCGACAGCGGCAGGTTGAGGCGCTGCGTGGTGTGGGCCATCGCCGCCGCGATGGGCGCGGTCTGATCCACCACCCGCCGCCCCGTGTACATCTCCACCAAGATCAGCCCCATCTGATAGACGTCCAAGGCGGGCGAGGGCTGGCCGCCCTCGATCACCTCTGGGGCCATATAGTGTGGCGTGCCGAACATCTCACCGGCCTTGGTCAGCGCCTCCTCTCGATCCGCCAGCCGGGCGATGCCGAAGTCCACGAGGCGCATCCGCTCCTCATCGCTGCCGGGGTGGGAGATGAAGAGGTTGGAGGGCTTGAGATCCCGGTGGATGACGCCCTTCTCATGGGCGACGGCCAGCGCCGACAAGGCCCCCAAGAACAGCCGATGGATGCGCGAGGGGGCCATCGGCCCGCGCTTCAGCTCGACGTCCAGATCGTGACCGTAGAGCCGCTCCATGACGATAAAGGGCTGACCACGGTCGGTGATCACGCCGCGATCGAAGATCATCACCGTGTTGGGGTGGACGATCTGCGCGGCGGCCTCGGCCTCAAGCTCAAAGCGTTGCAGGATCTTGGCGCCCTCATCGGGGCTATGCCCGCCCATGAGCTGGAGGTTGAGCACCTTGATGGCGACGACGCGCTTGATCACCGCGTCGCGGGCCTCATACACGGCGGCGAAGCCCCCGTGACCGAGCTTGCCGAGGATGGTGTAGCGATCATTGAGCACATAGCCGGGCCGGAGGAAGGGCGACGTGGCCGATCCCCCCTGCGCTTGAGCCGAGGCGCGCGCGCCGCTCATGCGACGCCTACCGGGGCACCGTGGGTTTGACTAAACACTTGAAATCTCAACGATTTAAACTGGGCAAGGCGCGCCAATCTCAGCCCCCCTTCGGCGTCAAAGAGCGCGCCGAGGATAGCCCGAGGCGGGCGAGGGGTCGAGGGTAAGTTTTTTGAGCCTAGAGCGCCTAGAGATGGGCGTCTTTGACCAAGAGCGGGTGACAAGGGCCTTGACAGGGCGTGATTTGGGCGTTGCGGATGGCGTGGACCAGCTCAATCGAGGGCCGCGCGTCCTCGATGCCATAGCCGCCGCCCTCAAGGATGTCCTGGTAGACGCGGGTGTGCAGATCCGTAAAGCCGGTGGAGAAGTCAAAGTCCACGTCGCCCATCTTGAGGCCGCGATAGGCGTGGAGGCCACGGGCGATGTACGCCGGGGGGAGATCGTCGCGATCCACCGACAAGAACCAGCGCACGCGCCCGAAGCGCAGCTTGAGATCCCCGGCCATGCGCGTATCGGTGCGCAGGTGAACGGCGCTCTCCTCGACGGGGCCAAAGAGCCACAAGAGCATGTCAAAGAAGTGGATGCCGATGTTCATCGCCAGCGTGCCGGACTTCTCGGGCTGCCCCTTCCAGGAGTGGTGATACCAGGGGCCGCGGCGCGTGACATAGGTCAGCTCGATGTCCACGGGTTGACGTGGCTGCTGCGCCTCCAAGGTCGCCTTGAGGCGGCGCACCTCATCATGCAGCCGCAGCTGAAGCACCGTATAGATCTTCTTGCCTGTCTCCGCCTCGATCTGCGCGAGGGGATCGAGGTTCCAAGGGCTGATGACCAGGGGCTTCTCACAGATGGCGTGAGCGCCGATGCGCAGGGCGAGGCGACAGTGGGCGTCGTGGAGGTAGTTGGGGGAGCAGATGCTGACATAATCGGCGCCCTCGCCTCGGCGGCGCAGCTTCTCCAGGTGACGATCAAAGCGCTCGACCTCGGTGAAGAAGCGGCAGTCGGGGAAGTGGCTATCGAGGATGCCCACGCCGTCATAGGGATCGCAGGCGGCGACCAGGGCGTTACCGGTGTCCTTGATCGCCCTCATGTGGCGCGGCGCGACGAAGCCCGCCGCGCCTAACATGGCAAAGTTCTTCATTTTTTATCTTTCATCGTCGCCGTTAAGGCGAAAGCCCAGCCAGCTCAGGGCGATGAGGGTCTTGGCGTCGGTGATCTCACCGGCGCTGAGCAGGGCCTTGATCTCGGCGTTAGAGGCCACCATGGGGCTGACAAGCTCACCTTGATCGGGGCGCGTTGGTGTGGGGCTGAGGCCCTCAGCGTAGAAGAGGGTGATGGCCTCATCGGTGCCGCCGGGGCCGGGGTGGAGGGTGAGCACCTCGCGCAGCGCCTCAGCGTGGAAGCCCGCCTCCTCGGCCAGCTCGCGCCCGGCGGTCACCGCGGCGGGCTCCTCGGGCTCGCGTGTGCCAGCGGGGATCTCGATGGTCCAGGCCCGCAGGGCATAGCGGAACTGACGGACGAGCACGAGGTGATCGGGATCGGGGCGGGCGATGATGCCGACGGCGCCGGGGTGATGGATAAAGGCGCGGGTGAGATCCCCATCGGGCGTGGCGAACGTCTCCAGGCTGAGGCTGCCGCGCTTGGAGGCGTAGAGGGTCTGGCTGTGCTTGAGCGTGGGCTTCATGGCGCGAGACTAGCCGCGCCGCGCGACGCTAGCCAGCGCCTTGATAGATCTGGCATCTTCAGCCATCGATCCACCCCCGAGCACCCTATGCGCCGCTTCGCCTTAACCTTGAACCTCACGCGTGACTGCAACCTCGCCTGCCCGTACTGCTACGCGGGGGACAAGGTCGCCGAGGCCATCTCCTTTGAGACGGCCATGGCGGGCGTGGAGCTGGCCCTCTCAGCGCGACCGCAGCTGCTCGACGTGGCCTTCTTTGGCGGCGAGCCCCTGCTGGAGTGGGATCTTCTGATGCGGCTGGTGGAGGCCATTGAGGCGCGCGTCGCCTTGGTGGAGCCGCCTTGCCGTGTGCGCTTCACCACCACGACCAACGCCACGCAGCTGACCTCTGAGCGGATAGACGCGCTGGTGGCCCATGACTTTGAGATCGCCGTCAGCCTCGACGGGGTGCGGGCAGCCCAGGACATCAACCGCCCTACGCGTGGCGGCGGCTCCTCCTTCGAGGCCAGCTTGCGGGGGCTCAAGCTGGCCTTGGGTCGGATCAAGAAGGTGACGGTGATCTCGGTGTTAACGCCGCAGAGCGCGCCGATGATGGCGGAGGGGGTGCGCTTCCTCTTTGAGCAAGGGGCGCGGCGGATCAGCCTCAACCCCAACTTCTACGCGACGTGGTCTGAGGCGGACAAAGCGGCGCTGACGGCGGAACATCAAGCGGCGGCGGACTTCTATGTAGAGCGCTTTGAGGCGGGGGAGCCCTTCTACCTTGACTTCATCGAGAGCAAGGTGATCACGCGCCTCAAGGGCGGCTATGCCTGTGGAGATCGCTGTGACTTTGGGGCCAACGAGGTGGCGGTGGCGCCTTCGGGCCGCCTCTACCCTTGCGAGCGTCTGATTGGCGACGACACGGGTGAGTTATCGATTGGCCACGTCCATGAGGGCGGCTTTGACGAATTGGCGCGGCTCAAGTTGTTGGCGGAGAAAGGCAACCACGACCCGGACTGTGAGTCCTGCGCGCTCAAGGATCGCTGTATGAGCTGGTGTGGCTGCGTCAACTACGCCAGCACTGGGCGGATCAACCAGCCGGGAGACTTCCTCTGTTTTTATGAGCAGCTGTGTATCCACACCGCCGACAGCGCGGCGACGCGGCTCTGGGTCGCGCGTAATCCCGCGTTCCTCAAGCGCTTTTATGGCCTTGATTTGGGCCGGTCATAGGGTCTTTATGGGATGCGCGCGATGCGTGTGCTCGTTTTCGATTGATTCAATTGATTAAGGCTGTCTACTTCCATAATATGCTCAAGCCGCGTGGCTTTGAGGCAACTGAGCGCGATCCGCTTCCAACTTGGCCAAGAGCCGACCCTCAAGCGGGCTCCACAGCCAGACACGCCCATCAAGGCTGGAGTTGATCAGCCGCCCCGCGTGACATACCAAGCCCGTGACCCAATCGGAGTGAGGCAAGATCGCCAGCAAGCGACGACTCTGGAGGTCATAGGCCCTGATCGTTTGATCGCGAGACGCCGTAAAGAGGTGCTTGCCTGTCTCATCGAAGGCCACTTGAGTGACATCCCATGTATGCCCAGGGAGGGTCATTGAGATCCGCGTCAGTGGATCGAAGAGGCGCGTCGTGCCATCGGCGAAGCCCACCGTGAACCAAGGCGGGTGGGGGTGATGCGCCACGCGCGCAGGCTGCTTCTTTGGTTATGGCTCATGCTCGTCTCCTCTTGGCGCTGTCAACGCCCTGAATGATGACGAAGCGTGCGCTGGGAATGACTGGGAGGGTTTCGCGCTGGCTGAAAGGGCGCGGGGCGTCGCGATGCCATCTAAAACAAGAAATGCTTTAATTTTCAGAGGATTACATAATTCCCAGCCATCCCCAAGGCGGGAAAAACGTGCGCTCTAGGCGTGTTTTTCTTCGTACGCCTCGATGTACTCAAGCCAGCGCCGCCGCATCGGAGCCAGCGCCGCCTCAAGCTGAACGACCTCTTGGGCATAACGAACGCGCGCATGAGCCAGCTTCTCGGGGCTCGCCAGGGCCTCTTGATATCGGCTGATTTGGTTATCCTCCAGATCCGCCTTCAGCGCCAACCGGGTTGTCTCAATCGCCTGCTTAAGCCACTTAATCTCACGTTGAAGCCACTCCAGCTTCTCCGCCAGCGTCTCACCCACAGGCTCAATCGTGGGATCTGTGGGCAGCCCACACGCCTCAAGGACCTGCTTAACCCGCGCGAGGTTATCGCGCAGCACATCCACATCACGCAGGGAGAAGTTGAGGTTACGCGGATCGCGTGCGATCTGCTCGCTCTTACGGATCTGCACTGCGTGTTGATAGGCATTGCGCAAAAGATCAAGCTGCGCGGGGGTCAAGCGCGCAAAATCGGGGTGATGCTTGATGCGATCAGGGTGGGCGAGGAGGGCGATCTCTTTGGTGAGCTGGCGCACCTCTTGTTCATAGGACGCCTTGGCCGCTGTTGACACCGGCGTGCCTTCAATCAAGGGCAAGAACATATCTTGGAGGCGGATCTCACGCTGCTCAAGGCGCTGTCGCATGTACGCCTCATGATCCGCCTTCAGCGCATCATAGGCGCTGGCCTCAAGCTGAGCGGGGCTCGCCGCGTCGCCGTCGTCCAAGAGGCCGAGTTGGATCTCAAGGGCGCGCTGCTCCAGCAGCAGCTCACGGACGCGCAGATAGTCCTCCCCCAAGGCCGAGAAGAAGGCCCCGCAGATGTTGGCGTTCTCGATGCGGCGTTGCTCCAGCTCAAAGGTCTTCTCTTCAAAGTCGCGCAATAGACCTCGATAGTGTTGCTCCATCTTGAGGTACTCGCTGCGCAGCCCGGGGCCGCCTTCGATAAAGATCTCGCGGCGGCGCGCATAGTCCTTGGAGAAGGCGCGCAGCGGCGGCGTGGGTTGAACGCGGCCCTCGCGCACGAGGGCTTGAATGGGGCTGCCCTCAAAGAGCGGCCCCAGGTAGAGGCGCGCCTCAATCACGCGTGAGATCTGTTCAATGAGCAGCTCATTGGGATGTTGACGTTTATCTGCGAAGAAGCCCTCACTGCGCAGCAAACGGATGAGCAGGCCCGCGTTGACGTCCAGGCGCTCAAAGTCCGCGATCTCATTGATGATCAGTGGTGGCTCTTGAAAACAGCGGCGGCGGTTCTTGACTGCCAGTGTGGCCCGCGTGTGCTGAGCGCGTGAGACCCCCTCAGCGGGCTGGCGCGTCTCGCGTTGGGGAAAACAGGACAGCGCATAGGTCTCAAACTGGCACTTGATGAGCGCAACGAGCGCGATGATCTCATCCACTTGATGGATCGCCATCAGCCGCAGCACCAGATCGGGATCGAAGCTACGGGTGGCGTTGATCTCAAAGCACCGCGAGATGGCCTTGGACTTCTTCTGGCTCAACGGCGCGCCTCGAAACAGGAAAGGCT
This sequence comes from Myxococcota bacterium, assembly GCA_018813065.1. Classification (GTDB taxonomy): domain Bacteria; phylum Myxococcota_A; class Bradymonadia; order UBA7976; family UBA1532; genus JAHJCH01. Next base: position 4,076 of record JAHJCH010000347.1, on the reverse strand, counting down.
CGCACGCATCATCCAGCCCCAGGTGTGTCTTCAAGAGCCTGGGCTCAGCGGCGCGCAGCGCCTCAGCGGCGACCTCGGGGTAGACCGCGATGAGGTTGCTCAGCTCTAACGCCAATGACGCCCCTTGTGGGGGAACCTCGAAGCTCACTCATCCTCCTCTCTACGCAGGCTCGATAAGGCCTGGGGATTGATCTCCAGCGCGCGCGCCCCGCTCAGGACCGCGCGGGCGATTGGCCCCAACACGCGCTGCTCAACGCGCCGACGGACCGCGCGCGCGCCTTCGGCGGGCGCATCCAGCCCCGCCATCACGAAATCGACCATCTCATCAAGGGACCAGCGCAGGATCACGCCGCGTTGCGCCAGCCGCGCATCGAGCGCGCCCAACAAACCCCGTGCGATCTCACGCAGCGCCGCCGCTGACAGCGGCTCAAAGGCGATCACGGCGTCCATGCGCCCCAGAAGCTCGGGGGGAAACGCCTGCCCCAAGGCGCGCTTATCCACCTCACCCTCGCGCGAGGCGCCGAAGCCCATTTTGCGGCGGGGTTGAGCGGCGTTGGTGGTGGCGATGAAGAGAAAAGATCGCGCATCGAAGCGCAGCCCGCGGGCGGAGCGCAGCGCGCCGGTGTCCAGGACGCCCAAGAACGCTTGGATCACATCGGGGTGAGCCTTCTCAAGCTCATCCAAGAGCACCACGCCCGCCCCGCGCTCGGCGAGAAAGCCCCCCAGGAGGCCATCTTGATCACCGCCCTGATAGCCAGGCGGCGCGCCCAAGAGGGTATTGACCCGTGTGGGGGTGTTGTACTCGGAGAGATCGAGCCGCAAGAGGGCGCCATCGCCGAACAACGCCTGACTCAAGGCGCGGGCGGTCGAGGTTTTGCCCACGCCGCTGCCCCCGGTGAACAGGAGGGCGGCTTGAGGGCGCGCCTCATCGCCCAAGTTGAGCAGGCGGGGCGCCAGGGCATCGACCAGCGCGCCCAGCGCGGCGCTCTGCCCCTTGACCGAGGCGCTCAGCTGGGCCATCAGCCCCGCCGTGGGGCGCCCCAAATCCAGCTGCGCCAGTGGCAACTTGGTCCAGGCGCTCAGGGCGAGGCGCAGATCCTCACTTGAGACCACCTCACGCCCCTCGCGCAGCGCCAAAACGCAGGCGCGATCCAGGAGATCGAGGGCTTTATCGGGCTGCTGACGCTGCGCCACATGACGATCCGTCAGGGTGACGGCCTCTGCTTGGCGTGTGGGGGGGATATGGAGCCCGTGATGCGTCGCCATCACCTGCGCTTGAGCGGCCACCATCTGCGCGCACAGGGCTTGATCAGGCGCCGAGACGTGGATCGGATCGAGGCGACGGGCCAGCGCCGCATCGGGGGCGATGGCGCGCTGATATTCCTCATCCGTTGTGGCCCCGATCAGGCGGATCTCACCTCGGCTCAGGGCGGGCTTGAGCAGCTCTGCGCCATCAGCGGCGCCCTCGGCGCGGCCCAAACCTTTAAGGAGGTGCAGCTCATCTATGAACAACAAAGCAGGGGCATGAGCGCGGACGCGGGCCAGGGCGGCTTCGAGGCGCCCCTCGAACTCCCCGCGCAGGCGGGTACCGGCGATGAGCGCGCCGAGGCGCAGCTCGAAGAGGCGGGTATGGCGCAGGGGCGTGGGCACCGCATCACGCGAGAGGCGACGGGCCAGCAGCTCCACGAGCGCGGTCTTACCCACGCCCGCAGGCCCCAAGAGCACGGGGTTCCCCTTACGCCAGCGCAGCAAGGCATTGACGAGCAGCTCCACCTCGGGGCGCTCAGCCAAGCCGTCGAAATCGCCGCGCTCGGCGGCGGCGGTCAGATCGCGGCCATGCTCAAAGGCCACCTCAAGGCGAGGGGGTGTCGAGGGCGCCGCCTCAGCCAAGAGGGCGCGCCCCAGGGCCGCCAGATCGAGCCCTGCGGCGACGAGCGCGAGGGCCAAGGGGGCTTGGGGCAGCTCGACGAGGGCGGCGAGGAGGTGAACGGCGAGGGGCTGAGCGCCGCCCAGCAGCCGCGCCTTGATGCTGACGCCTCGATGAAGCTCTGAGGTATCACCTTGAAGGGGCTCAAGCGCCGCGCGCAGCCACGCCAGATCGAGGCCCTGAGCTTTAAGAAGCGCCAAGAGCCGGGCATCGGGATCTTCAGCCCAGCACAACAGCAGACGGGGCGGCGTAACCCGAGGCCCGAAGCGGGCCAGGGCCACCTCACGCAGCGCCTCAAGCGTGCGATCGGGACCGGACATCACATGATCTCGCGCTGCGCGACGCCGCGCGCCACCGCCCAACGCACCTCAAGGACATCCACCGCGCTCTCCAGGGCCGCGCGATGCCCCCCGAGGCGCTGCCGGGCCATCCTCAACGCCTCTGGATCTTGAAGGAGGGCGGCTTTGCGCTGCGCCTCGGGATCATTGAGCATCTGATTGAGCCTTGCCCGCTCCATTTGAATGGCCGACAGCAACCACGCGCGCTCATCGGAGAGGAAGCGCAGCTGATCCGCCAGCGTCTCGCCGAGGATCTCCTCGTCGATGGGGAGAGGCAAGCCCGAATGCGCGAAGATGTGCGTAATTTCGGCGAGGATCCCTTCGAGAATCCAGAGATTGCGTGTGGTCTTGACGCGCTGGCGGGGATCACCGACGCGCTCAACGTCGCGGATCTCTTGAGCGGCCTTGAGGCGGGCGGCGATCTCGGCGCGCTGCGCCTCGGAGAGCGCCTGAAAGCGTGGATCATGCGCCAGGCGATCGGGGTGTGTCAGCAAGGCGATCTCACGATAAATGACCTTGACGCGCACCTCAGACGCCTGCTCATGGGCCTCATGGCTCGATCCACCGCCGCCACCGCCGCCGCCACCGCTGGAGCTGATGATCATGAAGCGCCGCGACAGGCGGATCTCAGCCATGTGCATCTCTAAAGCGCGCTGCGCGGCCAGCTCTGCGGCCATCTGGGCGAGGACATCGGCCTCCACCTCCTCGGGGCGCGCGTCGGGATCGGCCTCAAGGACATCGAGGATGGCGCTGAGCTGCCGTTGACGAAGGAGGAGGCGCTGCACCTCCACATGATCCTCGCCCATCGCGTCGAGAAAACGCGCCTGAAGGTGCTGCCACGCCAGGCGCTCACCGTCGATCTCGCGGCGAACATCGCCGAGCTGATCTTTAAGGTCCCTGCGCTGCTGGGAGAGGGTCCAAAAACGCGCGATATCCTCATCGCTGCCCCCCACGAAGCGCGCGCATTGGGCCTCATAGCGACGCGCCAACGCGTGCAAGGCGGGCGAGAGGCGGGGTTGGGGGGGCTTCACGCCAGCAGGATCGTGCTCGATGATCATGGCGTCGCCTTTAAAGGCAAAGATCGGCGTCTCCAAGACCTCTGAGCCTTGGAGATCGGCGCATAACATCAGCGCCCATTGTCCGGGTGTCTGTTCAGGATCAAAGAGGCCCGCCTCATGATGCAGCAGCGCCAGGATCGCGCGCTGGGTGTACTCGGCGACGGGGCCGACGTCGAGGGCGGCGCGCAGCAGCAGCGCCAGGGCCGTGGTGGCGGGGAGCCCGAGGAGGCCACAGAGGCGCGCCAGTGTGGTGAGATCGAAGAGGGCGTGTTGTGTCCAGGCGTGGGTGAGGGCCTCTTGAGGCAGCACACCCAGCGGGCGGTCGCGATAGAAGAGCGGCGGCTCAGCGTCGCGGCCCAGGGCGCTGAGGGGCAACGCCGCGTCGGTATAGGCCCCTCTCAGGTGTGGCGGGACGAGCGCGCCATAATGGGCGAGGAGGGGCAGCAGGTTATCCTTCAACGTCATCTGGCGCATCATCGGCTCCGTGTGCGGTGTGGGCTTCAAGGATAGGGGTGGTCAACTGGGAGCGGGTGGGAGAATTTTGGAGGTGTCGGGGCAAATCTCACGGGGCGGGGCGCGCTTGGGGCAAAAATATGTCGTTTTTACAGGCCCTTACAAAACGCCCAGCCATTCCCAGCGCGGGAGAGTTCAGGATAGTGGGGCGTGAGGAGGCGCAAAGATGAAGCACTTGATGTTGGCGCATGAGCGCCGGGCGTGGGGGGCGCTGCCGGTGGAGATGGTGCATATCCAAGG